>CAYQZD010000030.1:0-36246 GCA_964421875.1 uncultured bacterium | reverse complement strand
AACAACATCGTCTGAATGAACTGCTGCGGGTAAACCAACCCTTGACCAAAGCATACTGCATAGGCAAAACTACTCATTATGCGGATGAACCATAATTCATATTGTTCATCACATTATAACAATATTTTCGGCAATGTGGCCTGGGGTATTTACAATACTTCATCTTATTTACATGCGGAAAACAACTGGTGGGGTCATCCAGCAGGTCCCGATAGCGGTGATGGAGTTTATGGTGTGTACTATGATCCTTGGCTGACGGAGGAAATCGAATTCGACATTGAAGCTGTCTCCATTGTATCGCCGCCATATTGTGTTCTTCCAAGCAACACTTACACTCCAACTGTTATTGTAAGAAACAATTGCAATTACAGTTATCCTGTGTCATTTTTCACCGCCGAATGTACTATCAAAGGTTATCATGATTATGTCAGGATAAATCAGTCTATACAGCAGGACTCGACAGTTGAAGTGGTATTCGGGGATTGGATGGTTCCGCCGGAAGACAGCACCTCCTACCTGATGAATATTGTCCTTTTCTATGCTGTGGATTCGATTTTGACTAATAATACCATTTCCATGGAGATAACTGCGCTGTATACAGGCATCAATGATAAGGAAGTAACCAATCAGCCGCAATCTTATGCCCTGATTGGCAACTATCCGAATCCTTTCAACGCTTCGACTAAAATAAGATATTGCATCCCCAAGCGGGAATTAGTGAGTCTTAAGGTTTATGATCTACTAGGCAAAGAGATTGGTATATTAATCAATGAGGAAAAATCTGCTGGAGTCTATGAGACTGATTTCAATGGTGATAATCTTGCGAGCGGATTATATTTTTACAAATTACGCGCGGGAGACTTCATCCAAACCCAAAAACTCCTGCTGATAAAGTGAATAACGCTTGTCCGCCTCAGGCGGATTGCCACTTGCCGGATAATTCCCCCCTTTCCTAAAAAAGGGCAGTTGTAGGTCAGCTTATTCAAAGCCGAAATTGATATATATTGCGTTAAGTCAGGTCTTTAGCGCAACGGAGACCTGACTTTTTTGTTGTTATCCGTATTACTATCCCGCCCTAAAAAAAGGGAGGGCTTTCCTGGGAGGACTTGATTCTTGTTACTTGTTACTTGTTACTCGTTACTCGTTACTCGTTGCTTGTTACTCGTTCCCATGCTCCGGCGGGGGAATGCATGCTAATATACACCGACAAATTCCCCCCTCACAGGGAAATTTTAAAAGTTTGCCCGCAGCTATTGACTTTTATATGATTTTAGTATTTATTGGATAAATTTGTCGTCTTGCCTCCGTTCGTCCGGATATCAGGATAATAAACCAAAACTCTATCTATATTTACACTAACTACTATTGAAGGTAACCTATGAAAGTCTTGACAATCGCTATTCTGGCGCTGCTACTCGCCTTCGCCGCATTTGCGCAAGCGCCCGACACCATCTGGACCAACGTTTTCAGCGGCAGCAGCGACGATGAGTTTATATCCGCCTGCCAAACCTCGGACGGAGGTTACATCTGTATCGGCAAGATGGAGCATACCATCGGCGGTGATGATGACCTCTGGATGGTGAAAACCGACGCTGCCGGAAATCAAACGTGGCAAATGACTCTGGGCGGAAATGACGAAGATGACGGCAGCACCGTTTTTCAGACCTCCGACGGCGGATACATCATTTGCGGCAGCACCGATTCCTACGGCGCCGGAGAAAGTGACATCTGGCTGGTGAAAACCAATCCCAGCGGCGACACGACGTGGACTAAAACCTACGGCGGCTCCGGCGATGAATCCGGAGGCGCTATGGCTCGAGCCAGCGGGGGAGGATACGTTATGTCCGGAAGCACAGACTCCTTCGGTGCGGGCGAAAAAGATATATGGCTGGTCAAAGTAAACGACAGCGGCGACACGCTTTGGACCCGAACCATCGGTTCTGCCATTAACAACGAAGGCGGAGCCGGGATTATGCCTACCCCCGACGGCGGTTATATCATCGCCTGTTACACCGATGAACTGATGCCCACTATTTATATCGCCCACTATCTGCTGAAAGTGGACGCCAATGGCATCGAACAGTGGCACACCGTGCATCAAGCGGGAGCAATCGGTTACATCTTCGGAGCGCTCCCCACCAGTGGAGGAGGTTATTTGAGCATCGGTTATTCAATGGATTTACCGGGTCAACCCGACTGTAAAATTTTCGCGCTCAAAACCGACGCCTCCGGGCAGGAAATCTGGCGCAGATTCTACGGGGATAGCCTGCATGCATATTATAGTATTGGAGCGGTGCCAACACCCGACGGATGTTACCTTCTTTCCGGGCAGAAAGTTGGATTAACTCCACCTTTAACCTATAGTTTTATGGTTATGAAAATCAGCGCCGCCGGCGATGTTATGTACGAATACACCCTGCCTGACTCTCTAATGAGGTTGGGATGTACTATAGCTTCCACCAACGATGGGAATTATATCATCGCCGGATACACTACTGTACACGCAACGCCGGAAAACCACACCGAAGGATTTCTGGCGAAATTCTCCGATGGTGAAGTGCTCGTAAAAAATCCTGATAGACAGTCTATCGGCGATTTTCACCTTTACCCACCCCATCCCAACCCCTTCAACGCCTCCACCGTCATCGCCTTTGAATTGAAAAATGCGGGCAACGCTGAATTGACAGTGTTCGATATCAATGGGAAAGAAGTGACGCGGCTGGCTCAGGGATACCGCAATGAGGGACTGCACCTGATTGAATGGAATGCGCACACCGCGCCCTCGGGTGTGTACTTCGCCCGCCTCACCGCCGGAGATTTCACTCAAACCCGGAAACTGCTGTTATTGAAATAAAGACTGTATCACAGTTTAAAGCCCCCTGTCCAAGGGGGCTTTTTCCTTTTAAAATAGCGGCAGCGTAAAAAGTAATGTCATTGCGAGCGAAGCGGAGCAATCTCGTTATTCTCCACGTTGCCGAGTCCTCGAACCCGGCAACCGGGGAATTCATACCCCCACACCATTACTTTTTTCGATACTCATTGATTAATCCGCGTCTATGATGGTATCTTTCACTCAAAGTTCGTATATTATATAGAACTACCATCCTCGTTCCCACGCTCCGGTATGGAAATGCATAAGATAACCATTTTTTGTTTGCAATAATCCCGAGTAAATCGGATCTTCCCTATCGAACGCAGCAAGCTTATCGTTTCAACCCGAAACCATCTCCCGGAAATAGCGGCGGGCGCATTAGCCTTAGCGGTCTATGCCGCCACCATCTGCCCCACCGTCAGATTCTGGGACACAGCGGAACTGACCGCCGCCGCCGCAATCCTGGGAGTGGCGCATTCGCCCGGATTCCCCCTCTACACAATGCTGGGCAGGGCTTTAATCGCCCTGAAATTCGCTGACCCCGCCCTGACTATGAACCTGCTGTCAGCCCTCTGCGCTGCCGGAGTCACAGCGGCTTTACTGCTCATCTATCGCGAAATCCGGGGACAGTTGACCTGTGGCGCCCTTATCGCCGCGGGCACAATGGCCTTCGGCGGGTGTTTATGGACTCAAGCGGTCAGAGCCGAGGTTTATGCTCCTGCTATGCTCTCAGCCTGCCTCGCACTATATCTCATCATCCGACTGAAAAAAACCGGCTCCGCATATTACATTACGGCGGCGGCTTACTTCTGGGCGATAACCGCTGTAAGCCACTCCGCTATTGCCGCAGCAATCCTACTGCCCCTCCTGTATTTACTGGCGACAGGAGTGGGGAGGAGAAAAAATGAAATACCTTCCCTAATCACAGCCCTGGTCTTGGTTATCTCCGCGGGGACCATTTTTCTTTACCTCCCTATCAGAGGCGGACTGGAACCGGAAATCAATTGGGGGGGGGTGAACACCCTTTCCGGCCTCTGGTCGATGATGACATCCCGTGAATTCGCCTTCTCTATGGAACTGGGAGGCTGGAAAGAATTTTCCCGGCGCCTGGGAGTCCATTGGAAATTAATCTATGCTAATTTCCCTATGTTCCTGAGTGTGCTGGCGCTCTGGGGGATTTGGCGGAGTAGGAAAGAACTATGGCTGATTCTGCTCTTTATTCTTGGGTCGAGCATTGCGCTCATCAGGCAGGAGCTGCCCCATCCCGACCATCTGGGATACCTGCTACCGGCGGTGATGGCGGCGGCAATCTGGACCGGAAGCGGTTTCGACGGCGTGGTCGAATGGATTAAAAGGCAGCGGCTAATTAAACTGCGAAACATAAGCGTGCGGATAATCACCATTGCCCTGATTCTATTCCTGCTGCTCCCACTGATAGCAGCGCAGTATCCGGTGCAAAACCTGCGAGGAAACCGATGGGCGGAAAGACTGGGGAGGGATATTTTGGAATCCCTCCCGCAAAATTCACTGATAATGTTCGCCGATGTCAGCTCATACTTCATCTGCCGCTATCTTCAAGTCGTCGAGGGAGTCAGGAGCGATTGCGCAGTGATATTCCCCGGACTGCTCTCCGGAGGCAGTCTCAGCCGGGACTGGTACCGCAGCCAGCTTATAGCCCAAGGAACTGTTTCCGGCCTTGAGGGGGAACTCCCGGAAGGTGAAATTGGCGTAATCGCCCGTATCATAGAAGCCAATCACAGGTCGAAATCCCTGTTTTGCGAATACGGGGAGAATTACCGCCCCTTCAACCGCTACTTCACTCCCCAGGGATTGGTTTTCAGGATTAACCTGCCGGGGGATTCAATCGCATTAAGTGAATCAGAGGACAAATTCTATCTGAAAAGCGATTTCGGCCGTGACCGGGGAGCGGCTCTGGCTTATGCCGCAAGGCTCTACCAGAGAGGATTGTTCTACGCCGATGCCGGTCAAGGAGCGGAAGCTTCCGAAGCCTTCTACCGAGCTAAAATCCTGGCGGAAAGCTATTAACCATCGGAGAATACAATGAAAAAAATTGACCGAAGGCGCTTCATCGCCGCCTCCGCGGGCGCTGCGGGAATGGCTCTAATACCATCGATTACTTTTAGCGAGGATAAAGCACAGCCAACGGATTTGGTCAAAGCGCTCAACGGCGAACCGTTGGCGTTGGTTAAACAAGCGGTGGAGGCCTTGGGGGGGATGAGCCGTTTCGTCTCCAAAGGAGACCGGGTCCTGGTGAAACCCAATATCGGATGGGACCGAAATCCGGCGCAAGCCGCCAACACCCATCCTGATGTGGTGGCGGAAACCGTGAGGCTATGCTTGGAAGCGGGGGCGAAAGAAGTCCAGGTCTTCGACCGCACCTGCAATTCCTCTCGCAGATGCTACCGGAACAGCGGAATTGAGAAAGCGGCAAAGGAAGCCGGAGCAAAAGTCTCCTTTGTAATGGACCGTTTCTTCAAGGATGTGAAAATCGAAAACGGCTACACCTTAAAAAAATGGCCCTTCTATCAGCCCGCGCTGGAGATGGATAAGTATATCAATCTCCCCATTCTCAAGAACCACGGACTGGCGGGGCTGACGGTCGGAATGAAAAATATTATGGGGGTAATCGGAGGCCGGCGCGGCCTCATCCATCAGGATTTCGACCTGAAAATTGTGGACCTGAATATGGTGATTAAGCCTGATCTCAATATTGTCGACGCCACCCGCATCCTCCGCCGCAACGGCCCCACCGGCGGCAGCCTTGGCGATGTCGAAGAGATGAATACGGTCATCGCCGGAACCGACATCGTCGCTGTGGACGCCGCCGCCGCAAAGCTATTCGGCTATCCCGTCGAAAGGCTGGGATATTTAACCCTCGCCGAGCGTAAAGGATTGGGAAAAACCGCAGCAGCAGATAACATCACCACCATCGACCTCGCCGGTTGAATCGTAAATTTGTAAAATCGTGAAATCGTAAAATCGCAAAATGGTTGTAGTGTGGAATCTTATTCCGCCGGGTGCGCAGACCCGTCGGGCACGTCAAAGGGCGGCTCCCTGCGGGGGACTTGCAGACTTGACGATCTGTCTACTTGTAAACTTAGGGGAAGGCTTTTAAGGGCGGAACTTTTTTACTTTCACACTTTCATACTTTCACACTCAATAAAAAATGAAAACCATCCATAGACTACGAATCGCGGCGCAAATCCTGTTTCTCCTGCTGCTAATCGTCCTAGTCAACCAAAACCGGTTTCCCCTGAATTTTCCCCTGCCCACCGATTTTTTCCTGCGGATTGACCCGCTGGCGGCGATGGTTACTATGATTTCAGCGGGGGAACTGATAATCCGGTTCTGGCCCGTTCTTATCGTCCTGGTAACCGCTGTAGTTTTAGGCAGGTTTTTCTGCGGATGGGTATGCCCCCTGGGAGCGGTTCTGGACGCTTCCCACCACATTATGAAGAAACGGAAACCGAAAAAAGAGGTCAACCTTCAGTACCTCAAATATATGCTGTTAATCGCGATTGCGGTAGGCGCCGTATTCTCTTTTCAATACGTTTTCCTCTTTGATCCCCTGGTGATAATATCCCGCTCCGCCCACATTGCAGTCTTCCCCCTCTTCTATTATCTCGCCGAAGAATCCCTCATCGGATTGTCCGGTATTCCCCTGGCCGGAGGCTTCTTCTTCGACCTCTACACCTCCCTCAAAGGAGCTTTCCTCCCGGTAGAACCGCAGGCTTTCCGCCAAACGCTGATTATTCTGGCGATTTTCTTAGGGATAATCCTGCTGGAGAAAGTCTCCCGCCGCTTTTGGTGCCGAAACCTCTGCCCCCTGGGAGCCCTGCTGGGACTGTTAGGCAAATTCAGCCCCTTCGGACGCTGGATCGGAGAAAACTGCACCGAATGCGCCATCTGCGAAATCGAATGCAAAATGGGAGCCATCAGCGAGGATACCAAAACCAACCGCGCCGAATGCATCCTCTGCCTCAACTGCTGGTTCGCCTGCGCCGAAGGAGATACTCATTTCGGTTTCCGGCGTCCAGCCAAAGACCAGTCGCCGCTTGACCTCAGCCGCCGCAGGTTCGTCGTAAGTTCCGCCGCCGGAATCACAGTCCTGGGACTGCACCGCGTCACCCGAAAAGACGCTGACGCCGCCGATAAAGCTATCCGCCCGCCGGGTGCGGTGGAGGAAAACCGCTTCCTCGACCTCTGCCTCCGCTGCCAGCAGTGCACCGGTGTATGCGCCTCCACCGGAGGCTGCCTCCAACCGGCGGTAATGGAAACCGGACTGGAGGGATTATGGACCCCGATAGCGCGGATGCGGGAAGGATGCTGCGAATACAACTGCAACCTTTGCGGCAAAGTCTGCCCTTCCGGCGCGATTGAAGACCTCCCGCTGGAGGAAAAACAAAAGCTGAGGATGGGAACGGCTTACTTCGATAAAAACCGCTGTATTCCTCACTACAAGGAGGAGGACTGCCTGGTCTGCGAAGAACACTGTCCCACCCCGGACAAAGCGATAAAATTCAAACTGAAACTAATAGCCAAGGATGACGGTTCCACCGGCGTTTTGAAACTCCCCTATGTGGACGAGGAGCTGTGCATCGGATGCGGCATCTGTGAATACGTCTGCCCCGTAACCGGCAAAGCCGGAATTTTCGTCACCCCCGCTAACGCCCACCGGGAGGGCGTCGGAGCGGAGGATTTTGGAGGGTATGGCTGATTTCATTAGGACGGAATACTTATCCGCCAGCTGTGGGGATTCGGCAGTCGTATCAATCAACAAATTCGCTTAATCCGCTTCATCTGCTGTGAAACCTTCTTATTGTTCTGTCAGGTCTTGGACGCCGCAAGGCGGGTGTAACCTGACAGCAAAAATTAAGTCAGGTCTCCGCTTCGCTAAAGACCTGACTTATAGCGATTCTTGAAAGGGGCTGTTGCCCAAATGGGTTCTACGTGCTTTCGACTCTCCGTAGTCGACAGCTTCTATAGCGATTTCATCTTCAGGCTTAAGGGTTTTCTTGAACCGGTCAAGATTTTCCAGCCTGAATTCTCTGATAACCTTTTTGTCCTGCCGGTCAAGGTAACAGACGGTGAATTTGTCCTTGTGCAGGTCGACGCCAAGATAGCGTTTCATCTTTCTACTCCTTGATTGATTAGTTAGGCCTCGGAGTAGAATTTTTGCTGGTTTCACCATTCTCCTATTCGAGCTTTCACTTAGGAAGCTCATTAGGGTGATTCGGCTAGAGGCTTAACCTATCTCGCGAACAGGGTCTATGCCCCAGGAATGACATCGGCCTATAGCCTATCTACTTCCGAGCGCTTATAATTAAACGCTCGAAAGCTAAACCAGCAAATCTTTTTATTATACTATCTCGCGAAAGCGGGAATCTGACAGCAGAATAATTATAATCCAGATTCCCGGCGCGTTCACTTCGTTCACTTGCGGGAATGACAAATTGGGCAGGCACTTCACATAACTAAAGTGACACACGTTAACTGTCAAATTTGGTAAATCCAGCATTGAAATCTAAGTAGAGATCGATTATGGAATCCAGAATACTGCAGGACATTATTATTATTTTACTTCTGGCCATCGGTGTGCTGTTCATATTCAAGCGAATAAAGCTGCCGGAAGTGGTTGGATTTCTTTTAACCGGAGTTCTGGTCGGTCCCAATGGGTTGGGCTTAATCAGCTCAATCCATGAAGTGGAAGTGCTGGCTGAAGTGGGAGTGATTCTGCTGCTGTTCACGATTGGGATTGAGTTTTCTCTAAAAAACCTCTTCAAAATCAGAAAATCGGTGTTGCTCGGCGGAGCGTCTCAGGTGTTCATAACAGTCTCCCTGGTTGCGTCGATTACTTATTTTCTGGGCAAGTCGGTTACGGAATCGATATTCATCGGCTTTTTAATCTCCTTGTCCAGCACTGCCATCGTATTGAAGATTCTTCAGGAGCGAGACGAGGTTGTCAGTCCTTCCGGTCAGATTGCCGTGGCGATATTGATATTTCAAGACTTAATCGTGATTCCTATGATGCTGGTGACACCTATACTGGCGGGGAGTTTTGTCAATATAACCAATTCCCTTATAATTCTCGTTCTCAAAGGTGCAGCGGTAATATTATTGATGACTGTTTTTTCAAGATGGGTAACGCCCTTTTTGCTGCATCAAATCGCCAAGACCAGAAGCAGGGAATTGTTTCTTTTCGTCATTATTGCGGTCTGTTTCGGAACAGCATACTTGACCAGTCTGGCAGGTTTGTCACTGGCGTTAGGCGCTTTTCTCGCCGGATTGGTGGTATCGGAATCCGAATATGCGCATCACGCCTTCGGAAACGTCGTTCCCTTCAGAGATTTGTTTACCAGCTTCTTTTTCATATCCATTGGGATGCTGCTCAATGTCGATTTTCTTTTCGCGAATGTCGGATTGATATTATTGTTGGCTTTGGCTGTAATCTTCATAAAAATGCTTATTGTCGGTTTTTCCGCGTTTATATTAGGAAATCCACTTAGAACGCATATACAATCCGGTTTTTCGCTGAGTCAAATTGGTGAATTCTCTTTTATCGTGGCTACTGTGGGATTAAGCTATGGGCTGATTAATAATACTCTATATCAACAGTTTCTGGCGGTGGCGATTTTATCGATGATAGCGACCCCCTTTATGATTCCCGCCGCTCCGAACATTGCAGATTTCATTATTAAACTGCCCTTGCCGGGAAAAATCAAGAAGGGACTGAGGCCTATATCGTTAATTACCTGCGAAGGTATGAAAAAGCACCTGATAATAGTCGGTTACGGCGTCAATGGGAGAAATGTCGCCCAGGCGGCTAAGATGACCGGCATACCCTACGTTATCATTGAAATGAACCCGGTGACGGTGCGTCTCGAAAGGAAGAACAATGAACCGATAAATTTCGGTGACGCAACTCAAGAAGCCGCTCTCCGCCACATAGAAATTGAAAAAGCCTCGGTTATCGTCATCGCCGTTCCCTCTTTTACCGCGACCGCGAGGATAACGGCGCTCGCCCGAAGGCTTAATCCCAATCTCCACATTGTGGTTCGAACCAGATTTGTGCAAAATGTGATGAAGCTCTACGAGTTAGGCGCTGATGAAGTCATTCCCGAAGAATTCGAAACTTCCCTCGAAATATTTTCGGTGATTCTTGATAAATATGGTGTTAATAAAGAAGAAGTTGACAGGATTGCAGGTAATATACGGTCTGACGGTTACAGTGTATTCAGGAGGAATTTTAATAAAGATGAAGTTACAGGCTAAAACATACCGATTTGGAAAGATGTGTTCAGTATTTAAAGGGTCTGTTTCCCAAATACTAAATATGTGCTGTAGACTCTCCGTAGTCGACAGCATATTCTATAATAATAGATATTTGGTGTCGGGTGCGGAGACCCGACACCACGGTTTATGATTTGGGCAACACGTCCTATAAAGGTATCGTTAAAAACACATAATTAATTGAAAAAGATTGCTTTTTGTAATTCTATTAAGTATCTTGTATTCATTCATTTAAATATTTATTTTAAGTAGAAGCTGCGTCAGGTGTGATCATGAAAAAAATCGCCATTAAGGACATCAAGGACGGCGATGTGCTGGGTCGGGATATCAGGAGCAAGGAGGGGAAACTACTCTTTTCCGCAGGGACTGCTCTTGACGTTTCCTTTAAAGAAAGGCTAAGCCGGCGCGATGTCCGTGAAGTGATGGTTGAAGGCCGGGATTTACCCGACGAACTGGAACATTTCGATTCCCGCTCCCTCCGCAGATTGGAAACCAGCATCGAATCGAGATTTGAGGAAGTGGCTGACGATGAAATTATGCGGGAAACGTTGAGGGTCGCCAAGCGTCTAATCATCGAAAGAGCCTTGCGCCGCGGTGAAATCCTCACTAAAAGCCAGCTTAATCTCTTAAACAAACTGAAAGAACTGCCCCCGGTGCCCGCATTGTATAAAACTCTGTCCCAGGCTGTAGATGATAAACGCACCACTTCCCGCAGCGTCAGCGCTATTATCGCCGGCGACAGCGACCTGATGCAGAAAATGCTGAAACTGGTCAATTCTTCCTTATACAGCTTCAGGGAACGCGTATCGTCTCTCGAAGGCGCCATACCGATTCTTGGCTTTGGAAATACCGCCAACCTTGTGTTCGCCTTAAAGATAGTCGATTTGTTCGATGCCGAAGATGAGTTAATTTCGGAAATGATAAGAAGTATCTGGGAACACAGTCTGGGAGCCGGAATAATCGCTCGTTCCATCGCTCGCAGGCGAGGTTTTAAGAATGAGGATGAACTTTTCCTTGCCGGATTCCTCCATAACGCCGGGAAAATCATAATGGCCGCGTTTTGCCCCGATGACTATATGAAGGTGGAGAACGCAAAACTGCGCGACGACCGGGAATCCAGCGAAGTCGAATACGATATTCTGGGATACACCCATATCGATGCGGGTAAGATTCTGGCGGAAAGATGGCAGCTTTCGCCCCTGATTAAAGCCGCTATTGCCTTCCATCATACACCCTATGAAGCCAGAGAGTATCAAATCGAGATTGCGGTTGCCAATGTCTCTAACATCTGGAGCCATTCCCTCTATTTCGGCGGGGGGAAGGGTAAAATTTCCAGGGTGGATGACGACGCCTGGAACACGGTGGGAATGGATATTGAAGATGTGGAGCCGATTATGAGCAAAGCCGAGGGTGTCTTCGAGGAAGTGGAGCCGATTGTTTTAGCAAAACCCCAGCAAAAAGAGTCCGAATTGGTGGTCAGGGTGGAGAAGAAGAAGGAGAAATGATGCGACTTTCTTTGTACTGGATGCTTAACCGATATACTCTGAACGCGAAATAGCAGGGGCTTGATTTATCAAGCCCATTTTAAGTAATCATATTACAAGGGATTTGATAAATCAAATCCCTCATTATTCCTCGCGGCGCAGGGTTCCTCACCCTGCGCCAATTGACTATATATCAATTAGTTGCTGTCGACTGCGGAGAGTCGACAGCACAATAGTAGGGATTCAACATATTGAATCCCTGCAAAGAGCTATTTTTTAGAATAGATATGTTCTATCATTCCACCGTATCATCCGATTCATCCGCCCCCTCTTCCGGCCTCAATTGAGGGAACAGTATCACGTCCCGGATTGAGGGCTGGTCGGTGAAAAACATCGTCAGCCGGTCGAATCCCAGACCCATACCGCCGGTGGGAGGCATACCATACTCCAAAGCCCGCAGGAAATCCTCATCCATCGGCTGAGCCTCCGCGTCCCCTGACAACCGCCAGCGGTCCTGCTGTTCAAAGCGGCGTCTCTGGTCCAGCGGGTCGGTGAGTTCGCTGTAGGCGTTTGCTACCTCTCGGTTGAAGAGGTAGAGTTCGAACCGCTCGGTTACACCTTCTTCCTTCCTGTGGAGTTTAGTTAAAGGAGAAATCTCCACCGGGAAATCGGTGACGAATATGGGACCGGCGAGGTGAGGTTCCACTGCGGCGGAAAAGACGGCGTCGATGAGCTGTCCCCGGTTTTTACCCTGAAAGGATTCCTCCGGTTCGAGTTTTTCCGCCGCCTTTATCAGTTCTTCGTCCGGCATATCCTGAAGGCAAAGGCCGGTTTTTTCCTCCAGTAAACCGTAATAGGTTTTTCGTTCCCAGGGCGGGGAAAGGTCGATTTCGCAGCTCTGGTAATTGATTTTCAGCCCTCCCAGGATGTCCTCCGCCATCCCCTGTATCATCGCTTCGATTAAATCCATCATATCGTGGTAATCGGCGTAAGCCTGGTAAAGCTCCACCATGGTGAATTCGGGATTATGCATCCGGTCCATTCCTTCGTTGCGAAAGTCCTTGCATACCTCGTAAACCCGCTCCATTCCCCCCACAATCAGCCGCTTGAGGTAAAGTTCATCGGCGATTCGCAAGTATAAATCCATATCCAACGTGTTATGATGTGTAACAAATGGTCTTGCCAGCGCTCCGCCGTAGAGGGGCTGCAGCACCGGGGTCTCAACCTCTAAGAATCCCCGGCGGTTGAGAAATTCCCGGATGTAGTTCATCATCCGCGCCCGAACGCGGAAAACCTGCGCCACTTCGGGATTCATTATCAGGTCCACATAGCGCCGGCGGTAGCGTTTTTCCCGGTCGCTCAAACCGCTCCATTTGTCCGGTAAGGGTCGCAGCGATTTGCACAGCGTTTCGAATCGCTTCACCTTCACCGTGATTTCGCCGGTCTTAGTCTTGAAGGGAACTCCCTCCACGCCGATGATATCCCCCAAATCGAGCGATTTGAATATTGAGTAGGATTCTTCACCGATGTCGTCCCGCCGGAAATAGAGCTGCATTTTGCCGGTCTGGTCGTGGATGTCGGCGAATGAAGCTTTACCCATTTTGCGTATCAAGCGGAGTCTCCCCGCAATTTTTACCGCGGTCTTCTCCTCGTAATCCTCGAAATGATTGCGTATATCCCCAGCTGAATGGGTCACATCGAATCCATAGGGATAGGGATTAATCCCACCCGCTTTAAGATTCTCCGCTTTCCTGATTCGTTCCTGTCTGAGTTCGTTTAAATCCATAGGTTGTGTTTTGTTTTGCGTGTTTTCATATTACTATAGCTAATTGAAGTCATAAGCAAAACGGTCATTCCGGCGCAGCCAGAATGACGAATACACTTAATATTAGTAAAGTATTATATGTTTTCCTGTTAAACCGATTCTTTCGTTTATCCCTTTGAGAGCTTTCTTCTCTTCGCAGTACAGCCAATAAAGCCACACTTTTGCTGAAATCTGTCCCAGACTTGGATGTTCCGATTTTTCTAAGTCCCGCAACTCGCCCCGGTGTTTGCGAATGAATACGATGACATCTTCAAAAGTGTCCTCCAGCGCATTGGTTAATTCTGTTTTGTCAAAATTGTCAGGTAGTTGGAATGATTCCAGTGTATTTATCTTGTTTAGAGGCGTTTCCCCTTGTGACAAAGGGATGAGGATTCGGTTGATAACGGTGTTTCGCAGGTTAGTTATCTTCTTTAAAGTTTGATAATCGTCTGGCGGGCCGGCGGCTAAGGTTGAGCCGCTTTCAATAGGCTTGTTCAACAACCTGAGAAAACGAGTCTGATTATTGGCGAAGCCCCTTACCAGAGCGTGTTTTTTTATAGTAAAGGCGCGTAACTTAAGCCATATCCTCATTAAAACCTTCAACATGCATTTTACTAAACCTAATCCCGTGATGGTTTGGTTTTATGAAGTTGCATACAGAAGTCATTCCGGCGCAGCCGGAATGACGAATACTATTCATATCAGTAAAGTGTTACCCTAATCCCCAACCCCTAAATCCTATTAAAACTTCGCTCCGACGCCCATCTCCAGTTTATAATTGGCGCCGGCTGTCCAAGCCATATCTACGCGAAACACCTCGATAATAGGCACCAGGAGCCTGAGTCCGAATCCGAATCCCTGATAGAAATCAGCCTCACCGATGTCGTCTCCGCTGTTCCAAACCGCGCCATTATCCAGGAACATTGTGCCCCCCAGTCCCAAATCGAAGTCCCGCCATATTGTCCGGGATTTAACGATGTCGAACCTGTATTCCAGTCCGGTAAGAAGCTCCCGGCTGCCGCGGTCGGTGTTCAGCGCCAATCCCCGCACCGTGGAAGAGCCGCCGAGGTGGAACCTTTCATAAGCCGGAAGTATCCCGTTCTTCTCTGCGAACATCGCCATTACCCCCACTGTCCGGCCCCACCTGACGGGAAAAAAACTAGCCGCCGATATGTAGAGGAGCCGGAAATCGGGTTTTTCGCCGGGGATTCCGTACTGCCCCGCCTTTCCGGCAAGCGTCATTCCCCGGCTGGGATTGGACCAGAGGTCGCGGGTGTCGTAGATACCGGTAAACAGGAGGTAAGGAACGCTGTCGAATCTCCTGCCGGTGAGTGTAATCCCCGCCCGGTCCGATTCCACTAATTTGTATCCCGCCTTCAGCCTCAGCCACAACCGATATTCCCACTGCTTGCCCACTTCCCCCCATAATCCGGTAACTGTCTGGTGGAACTCCTCGAAGTCGTTATCCCATTCCTGCCGGTATATTTCACCCCGGAAGGAAATCCTGTCTCCCGTCAGCCAGGGATCGTAAAAATAGAGCAGGTATTCCGTCACCCCGCCGAAAAGCCCGTAGAGGCTGACCGACTGGTTCCTCCCCAGGAAATTTCGGTGGATGACGCCCCCGCCGAAGCTCCATTCCTCCTCTTCAGAATAGCCGATAGCGGGAAAGGGAAAAAACCTGATGCGCTCTTCGAGGCGGAGGAATACCACTTCGCTGTCCCCCTCGGCGAAATGCTCCATCGACACCTCGCTGAAAATCCCCAGATTCAGTAAGTGCAGTTCATCGCGATTTAATGCCTCTTTGTCCAGCTCTTCACCGACCCTGGTTTCAAGCTCGCGGGTGATAACAAACGGTTTAGTGTGCCGATTGCCTAAGATGACTATCCGCTTGACCGGGCGCTCCTGAGAAAAGACCATTTGAACCGATATCGACAACAGTAGAAAACAGATTATTTTCGCCGGGATGTATTTCACGCTTAAACGCCGCTCCTTCTTTGAACCTCAAACTCGCCCGTTACTTCAACAACACTATACGCCGCGTGAAAGAGCCTCCATCGCACCGCAAGCGGCAGAAATAAACTCCGCCGCCCAGCGCACTGCCTGAATTCGACTTCCCCTCCCATCTGAAACAGTATTCGCCGGGAGATTGGAACCCGTTCCACAAGACCGCTACCTTCTGCCCCAGAATATTATAGACCGCCAGTTCCACTTCACCCGGACGCGGGATACTGTAGGATATTTCCGTCGCCGGATTGAAGGGGTTTGGATATGGCGCGTTCAGCTTGTATGAAGTCACAAGGTTTCTATCCCGCGAAGCGGTTTCCACCGGATACCCCCACCACTCGAAAATGTTCCTCAACAGTTCAGCCCGAGTAATCGTATTCGCCAGCCCCGAAACCGCTTCGATACCGAACCCCATATACACCGTGCGGTATCCGTAAACCGGGTCGATGTAGCTCACCGACGCTGTCGGCTGCGGCGGATTCAGATAATAATAGGCGGCTTCACCGCCGGCAAGCGGCGCGCAGGTCGAAACCGACCGCTGGTTGCCGGCTCCGGTGCCGCCCACTATCATCAGCGAAGTCCCTCCCGCGAAAGGATGCCCCTGGAATCCGTTCAGCATAAACTGATTCACACTGTCCTGCTCGTGCCGGACTTTCAGGTAATCGTTAAGGAAGGGATCGCCGCTGCCCAAATCGTCCCCGATGTTCTGGCCGCTGAGCAGCAGGTTGCCGCCGCCTTCGAGGAAGGCGGTGAGTTCGTTTTTGTCATCGGTTTCAAGCGTGGTCGTCGAATCGTTCCCGGTCATCCAGATAATATTGGGAAACAACTGTGAAATGCCGTTCAAAGCCCCGGAATCGGCGCGGCTCCAATAATAGTAGTCCACCCAGATATCCTCCAGCGAGGACTTCACAAACCTCTCATAGTCCGCTCCCTCATCATCGTCCACTAAGAGAAATTCCGAAGGTGTTAGGATGAAATCATACTGCACCTGAGCGCTGTCGATAATGTTTACTGGATGAAAACTCCGGATGTTGTATGGAATTTCAGGCACGACCTCGACTCGGTACTCCCCCCACATCCTGAATACGGTTAGAGAACCGTGGGGTGCGAATGTCTGGACGCTGAACAAGGGAATGCTGTCAGATACTTGCTGATGATAGAAATGAAGCCGGGAATTAAGCCCTTCTCCCGCCTCGTTCCGGACCGCTCCCCAGAGATAAGCGTGGTTTCGGATGTCCACATCGATACGGGCGGTGTCGTTCGCCGGATTCATATCGCCGGGCAAGACTGTGTAAGCTGTCAGAGTCTGAATCCCCGGTCCCATCGGCAGCCAGGTGGGATATACCAGCACCGAGTCCATCCCGGTGTAGGGCAGTATCGTTGTTCTGTGTCCGGTGTAATTAGGAGGAGCGGTAACATACAGCCAGACTGTATCGATGATAGCCGAACCGTAATTCGCCACCAGGGGCATAATGTCCACCGCCGTCCCCAGCTCAATCGGCGCTCCTGCACGAGGATAGTGGTATCCCGCCACCCCCGCGTCCCTTATGGGCAGGGTGTTCAATATCTTCTCAATGCCCATATAATCCGTGTAACAGGAGACCCAGGTTTGGTCCATCGAATCCGGATCCATCATCCCCGCGGGAACGCCGCCGTCGTTGTCCCCGTCCTGCGCCAATATGGTGTCCACCAGGAACACCGCATTGTATTGAAAGAGTGAGTCCCCGGTCAAATCGTATATCGCCCGGTGCGCGTGGGAATACCAGATATTCCAGGAGTTGTTCCAGGCGCCCGATCCCGCAATCACGTTCATATGCGGCGCGTAGGTTCCCAGCCAGGCAACTCCCCCCAGCGAATCCTCCCGGAAAACCGATTCCACCAGCCCCCACATCGCCGTCCCCCCGCTCATCGCCCAAACTTCATTGGTCGATAAGCGACCGGGATTTTCTTCAATCCACGCTTTCACCCGGTTGCCCTGAACCAATGCGCTGTCGATGTAAGCCTGATTGCCTACATACTGACCATATTTATAAAGCGTCCCCGCCGCCCAGCCGGTGACCAGCGGGTGCAGATCCTGATAGAAGGGCGGACAGTTGGTGAACGACAGCGGGTGGGTCATTATATAATCCGCGCAGGAATCGGCGTAAACTCGGTAAGTGGTGTCTCCGTAGATGTCCTGATACTCCATTTGCGCCACCAATCCCCAGCCGCAGTTATGCGCCCGGTAATAATCGGTATCGCCCTCTTCGGAGTAAGCCGGGAAGTTCATCGTATAAATCCAGGCGGCGTCGATGTTGTCCCGGTAACGCTCGAGGTCGCCGCTCATCGCCCCGTAATGACTCCAGACCCGGATGGCTTCCTGAGTGTTGTCGGTCTGAATGATTCTGGTCAAGTCCCCGCTTTCGCCTTCAATCATCCCTCCGTAATTTGGCGAAGTAGTGTCCGACACCTGCCACACCGCCAGAAAATCGCAAATCTGGATGTATTCGAACATGTAGGAGTAGCCCTGGTCCTGCAGTTCCAGCAGCCTCCGGTTCACTGCGTCCATCCCCGGATAGGGCAGGGGAGTCCTTAACACCGGCTTCCGGCTCATCTCCGCCCACTGCTCCGGGGTGATATAGGGCGTCGCCCAAACAGTACTTGCGGTCAGCAATAAAGCTGCCGCTAAAAGACAATACGATGTTAATCGAGCTTTCATTTTTAAAGCTCTTGTAGTTTGATAATTAAGTAGTAGTGTGGGTTCTTAATCCACCAATTTACAAGTCATTCCGGCGTAGCCGGAATCCCTCCGGAAAAGGAAGAATTCTGGTTCGCTTCGCTTCCAGAATGACACTCGGGTCAATATAACCCGCTCTGCAAGTTTAAATCCGAATCCTCACTTCAACAGCACACATTTCCCCGCCAGGCTTTCCCCTTCGAATTGCACGCGGTATAGGTATATCCCGGAGGATACTCCTGAAGCGTCCCAGGTGAAACGCTTCCATCCCGCCTGCTCCAAACCATCCTTCAATACCGCCGCTTCCCGCCCGGTGATGTCGTAAACAGAGAGCTTCACATGTCCCTCGCGGGGGAGGGTGAAGGCGATGCCGGTAGTGGAGTTGAAAGGATTGGGGCTGGCGCCAATCAGGCTGAAAGTCCGAGGAAGACCTGAGACCTCCGCGCCCCCGACCTCTTGCTGCCGGCTGGTGATATGGATGTCATCGATGAACCACCCTTCGCCCTGAGTGCCGCTGTCGCTGCCGAACCGGAACCGGATTTTCACGCAACCACTGTAAGCGGAAAGGTCGAATCGCGCCGTTTCCCATTCGGTGATTAATCCGTTGTAACAGGGGACGCTGGGAAACGAACCGTTGCTGACCGAGATGCCGGGATAGTTGCCTACAGGGTGAATAATACTCCAGTAGTTGCCGTTCCAGATTTCCACTATTCCCCCATCGTATCCGGCTTCGATGTCGTAGCGGTGGGAGAAGGTCAAGCTCGCGTTGGGGAGCAGGTTCACCATCGGCAGTTCCAGCGCGCCGTCGGACATCGCCGGATACTCTATTCCTTCGCCGAACCTGTAACATCCCGGCGGCGATACATATCTCCCCTGGTAAACGCACCAGGCGTTCCGATAATTCTGACGCAGCGGATAAGCGCTGTAAAGCCCGGCGTCGTGGCACATATCGTAAATATTGATGTCTTCACCGCCCGGAAGGTAGAACTGTTCCCAGACCACATCGTCGGTCGGTCCGAAAAATCCCAGCGCTGCCGCCGCGGCGTATCCGCCGGGAAAAGTCTGAAACCGCGCCGCCATCTCCTCAAGCTGAATAACGCTGTCCAGCAGGAAATAATAGCGCCCCTCGAACATCGTGTCGATAATCCCGGTGGTTAGAGGTTCCAGGATGGGATTTTCTTTCCAGGTTTCGTTTCCGCCCGTGTTCTTCAGCGAAAAAGTGAGGCCGATGGTTTCGCCTTCATCGAGCCTGCCGTTGCCGTTGCCGGTTATTTCCCGCCATTCGTAAGAGAGCAACTCTAATACCTCAGCCCGAACCGCGAATTCCAGTTCCTGATACCAAACTCGATTCTGGTCGTCACGAATTTCAAACAGAACTTCCAGGATGTAATTGTCAGGTATGCTGCTATCCAATGCCAGCAGATATCCTGAGACGACCGCGCTGTCTCCCGCGGCGAGCGTAGCGATGAATGCGGTGGAATCGTCGAAGTGAGCGCTGCTATCCTGAACCCGGCCGGTTACCGTCAAATTATTATAGCCTGAACCGCTGCGATTCAAGAAGGTCAGCCGGAGGTCGATGACCTCGCCCGCGTCGGGAATGCTGTCGGCGTCGCCTATTGTAAATCCTGAACCATCGTCGATAAAGGCGTGGGAAATCAGCTCGATACCCGGCTCAATCTTCAACGTGGGGTCGCCCAAATTCGTCATCCCGTAGAACCAGGAACGCGCCCACATCCAGGCTCCCGGCTGATTGCCGTGCAGCGCGAACCAGAAATTGAGGGCTTCCCCCAATGTTTCTCCCGCTCCCAGAGGCCCGTAATAGTCCTCGAAATAGAGCATCGACCCGGTTTTGGTGGAGCCGATGGCGTTTATCCCGTAAGTGTCGTTGAAAATATAGACTCCACCGCAGTAGTTGTCCTCCACAAACCGGCAGTTGGAACAGGCGAATAGATTGTAAAACAAAAAGTTGGGGTCGCCGCTGGCGATTTGCTGCCACTCGACATAGCCCCAGCTCTGCCCCCAATTCTCCTTGAAAGCGTGCACCACCGGCGAAGAATGCACCGCCACCAGCAAATGCTGATAATTATCCTCCCAGCGCGTGATGAAATCGTTTGCGTTAGTGGTGTTGATTTCGTTCACCAAATCCGTGTTGTCCCAGGTCAACTGCACCGCATTCGCCCAGTTGGGCGCGCCGCCGGACCAGTCGTCGTCGATGTAGGCCAAGGCTCTGGTGGGAAGCTGCAATGTTCCGGCGCGAAAAGCGTGGTTTTTAGCGAAATAGTGGTTTACCAGAGCCGCCTCACCGCCCTGAAGGGTGGAGGCGTTAAGCCGCCCTATCCAGAATTCCGGCGCGGTGTTCCCCTCGTGCAAATCGTAAACCTGATTACCGGTGGTGTCGCCCCATACTCCGTCGATATCCATATAATACAGGTCGCAGGGGAAGGAGTGCAGGACTGAATCGTCCGGTAATCCGTCGTTATCGAAATCGTGATAAAGTTCAAACCAGGGCGTCGGCAGAGACCCTACCAGCAGCGCTCCCACCGCCCCCCGCTGGTAAGCCGTGGTCAATACGCTGTCCTTGAGTTCAGCCGAAGTGCCTCCGTAAGATGTATAGAGGATGGGGGCGAAACTCTCCGCTTCCAGGTCCGTGATATAACGGGTGATAGAGGAGTCCACCTGCGGATACAGCGCCCCATTGACCACGATGAGGAAGAGCAGCGTGTCCTCGGAAACCGAACTCGGTTCATACAGCAGTTCATATTGGAACGGTAATATCGGATTCCTGGCCAGGTATTGCTCATAGGTCATCGGCTGCCGGGTAGGGTCAGCCCATTCAAGCGCTTTGGTGTCGAAGTAATTATATGGTTCCGCGTGAACCAATGCTGATATTGCGAAAAGCAGAAAGACGATAAGGACGACGAGGTGTTTCATAGTTAAACCGTAATGCTGGTTATTTCTGGAGCTTTGTCAGTCTGTCCGACAATATGTTATGCTGAGCGAAGCGAAGCATCTGCGTTTTAGTAAGTTATTTATAAACAAGAGATTCTTCACTTCGTTTAGAATGACATTTTCAACTATCGGACAGAATGTTTATGTTAGAATAATCCAAAATTTAGAGAAATATTTGCTTAAAAGCAATAAAAGCCGTTAATTATAGACACATCGGCAATGAACGATAATAAACCTCTCTTCAGGAGAAACTTGAATGACCGAAACCTCGAAAATCGACGTTAAAGCCTTGGAAGCGGAATTCCTTCAGCGCGCTCCACGATATGATAAGCTGGCGAAAACCCTCCTAACCGTCCTCGTCGGGGCGATGAGGGAAGCCGGGATTGAGCTATTCAACGCCTACTATCGCATTAAGGATTTCCAGTCTTTCCGGGACAAGGCGGAGCGGAATAATTACACCGAACCCTTCAATCAAACCGAAGACATCTGCGGTCTCCGCATTGTCCATTATTATAAATCGGATTTAGACAAGATTCTAAGTATAATAGGTGCTGTAGCGAACGTAGTTCAAACATTCGATAAAAACGCCGCTCAGGAAACCGAACGCTTTGGCTACCGCGCCGTCAGGCTCATCATCGGTGTGAAGGAGGAATGGCTGACCAAACCGGAGCTGGCTGACCTAAAGGGCTTGCAGGCGGAAATCCAGGTCCGCACCGTGGTGATGGATACCTGGTCGAAAATCGAACAGCAGATGGCTTACGAGCGCAAGGAGCATATCGACGACCGCTTCCGCCGCAAGTTCTCCCAATTAGCCGCCTTCTTCGACCTCGCCGACGATATGTTCGATGAACTGCGCATCGAAAAAGCCCGCTACGCCGACAACATCGCCGCCAAAGCCAAAGCAGCAGGAGGCTTCGACCCTCGGCTGCCGATGAACCTTGACAACCTCCAAGCCTTCCTCGATTTCTATTTCCCCAAACGCAAGAAGAACCTGAAACACGTAAGCTGGCTCTTAGTCAACATCATCCTCCCCCATAATATCAGTATGGAGGAGCTGGTCGGCGCCTGCGAAATGGTGAAACCCCACCTCGCGGATATTGAGAAGGGCCTCACCGATATTATGCAGGAGCGTTATTTCTTCAAGGAAAAGGAGTTCGAGCGCACCCAGGGGATTATGCTGATGACCATCCTCAGCCTCACCAGCGCCGATTACTGGAAGATAATCGCCAACCTCTTCGACGAGCGATATTGGGAATCGCTGCTGCAGTTCTTCAACACCTGGCGCGGTAAAATAGCGGAGAAGGCGGAGTAGGGGAAGGATTCGCGGGAGTGAAAATCCTCATCATCCAAACCGCCTTCATCGGCGATGTGATTTTAGCGGCGCCGCTGATAGATGCGGCGGCTAAGCGGTACCCCAGCGCCGAGATAAAATTCCTCACCATCCCCTATTCCGCGCCGGTGTTGCGGAATCACCCCGGATTGGCGGAAGTTATTGTGTTCCAAAAACGCGGCGGGAAGGGATTCGCCGGCACTGTCGCCATCGCCCGCCGGTTGAAAAGGGAGCGCTTCGACCTCGCGCTTGTCCCTCACCGCTCCCTGCGCAGCGCAGTATTAGCTTTTGCGGCGGGGATATCGCAGCGGATAGGTTTCAACCGCAGCGCGGGGCGCGCCTTGCTGACCCGGCGGGTGAAATACCGTAAGGACTGGCACGAAGTGAAGCGCAACCTGTCACTGCTGGGAATGGAGGATGAGGCAAAGGATTTCCCGCCGCGTATATATCCGGGCGCGGAAGAGGTTTCGAGGGTAGAAGCGTTTTTGGATAAAAAGGGGGGCTGCGCCCCCTTTATCGCGGTCGCGCCCGGCTCGATTTGGGAGACCAAACGCTGGCTCGCGGAGTATTATCACGAACTGCTAATATTGATGAAAACGCGGGGAATGCCGGGGGCGGTGTTGGTGGGCAGCGCGTCCGAACGCCGCTTATGCGAGGAAATCGCCGCCGGACTGGAGGGTTTCGCGGTTGTCGCCGCCGGGGAATTCGACCCGCTGCGGAGCGCGGCTCTATTGAGCAAAGCGGCTTTGACAGTGTCCAACGACAGCGCCGCCGGGCATATCGCCGCCGCCGTGGGGACTAAGGTGATTTCGATCTTTGGTCCCACGGTCCCGGAATTCGGTTTCGCGCCGTTCGGAGAAGGGCAAAAGGTGGTTCAGCATCCCGATTTATACTGCCGCCCCTGCCGGATTCATGGCAGCCGCAAGTGCCCGGAACAACATTTTCGCTGTATGCTGGAGCTTACGCCGGAGACCGTTTTAAGAGAGATTGAGGCGGCGCTTGGTTAGGAATCATTTAAGTCAGAAGGATATGCTATTACATTGAAAAGTCTCCGCAGACTGTCCGAGAATTCCGAAAATGCGCCTTTCTACGTGGCGCAGAGTCCCCGCACTCTGCGCCATGTGAATAATACACAAAGACTTGCAACAGGGTGCGGAGACCCTGTTGCACTATTAGAATAAATCCTCGAATGAGGATTTAGACTTGCCGACTTATTGGCTGTGGTTTCGGGGCTCCGCACCCGACACCAGGCGCTTATTATTATTGAATATGCTGTCGACTGCGGAGAGTCGACAACACTATTGGTTTGTAAAACACTATGGCTTTCGTCCGAAATAAATTCGAATTGCATCCGATGGAGGCTGAGGGCGCGAAAGATGTTTCGATGCAGGTTCTTATCGGGGAAGCGGAAGGCGCTCCCAACTTTATAATGCGCCGTTTCCGGGTCGAAGCGGGGGGACATTCACCCAGGCATTCTCACGATTACGAACATGTGGTTTACATACTGTCCGGTTCAGGTACGCTATTCGCCTCCGGTGAGGAATTCGAACTCCTTGAAGGCGTGTCCCTGATTGTGAATCCCAACGAACTGCATCAGTTCCGCGCCGACAAGGGGGAGCCCCTGGAATTCACCTGCACTATACCGATAATATAGAGTTGCGTAGGGCGAATCCGGGGATTCGCCCCTACGGTCAGATGATTATCAGTAGGGGCAGATCCCTGTGTCTGCCCTTCTTCGGTTGGTGTTATCATTCCTTTTCATAATATAAATAAATCAAGCGAGGTGTCTATGTCAGGCGGATTCAATATTTCACCCCTCGGCGATAACTTCACCATCAGCCGTCAGCGGGGATTGGTCGAGCCCAAATCGCGCGGCGCTGTTGAAATCGACCTGAATTACCTCTTCGACGCGCCAAACAACCCCAAACCCATTCGAAAATCAGACCTTGAAGCCCTGGCAGAGAAAGCTGTCGAACACAACCGGCGCCTGCTGAGGGGCGAAGGGGACATCCTCGACAAGGGAGTGCCAATGACCGGCTGGCTGACTATGCCGGAAGAGATTTCGCAGGAACATCTGCTGGACCTCAGCGCCGCCGCCGATGAACTCGCCGGGGAAATCGACGCCTTCGTGTCGTTGGGCATCGGAGGCTCCTACCTGGGCATTGAAGCCACCTGGAAAGCCCTGACTCACACGCATTGGAACCAGCTTTCCCGCGAAGAACGCGGAAACCGTCCGGAAATCTACTTTTTAGGAAACAATATGGACCCGGATTATCACCGCGACACCCTCGATATGCTGAGGGGTAAGCGGGTCGGGGTGAATGTGATTTCCAAGTCCGGCACCACCACCGAGACCGCTATCGCCTTTCGCATCCTCCGGAAACTGATGGAGGATTCCTTCGGCGGCAGGTCGGTGGAATTGATTATCGCCACCACCGATGCGGAAAAAGGCGCGTTGCGCAGGCTGGCGAACCAGGCGGGCTACAAAACCTTTATCGTTCCCGACGATGTAGGGGGGAGATATTCCGTCCTCAGCGATGTGGGACTACTGGGACTGGCGGTGGCGGGAATCGACATCGAAGAGTTCACCGCCGGATTCCGCTATATGAAACGCCGCACCGACACCGATGAATTTTGGGATAATCCCTCCCTTCTGCACGCCGCCGCCCGCCACGCAGCCTATTCCAACGGTAAGAAAATCGAAGTGGTCGCCGCCAACTCCGCCGCAATTTACCATATCTGCCGCTGGATGGAACAGCTTTTTCCCGAAAGCGAAGGGCACGGCGGCAAAGGTATGTGGGTGTCCTCCTCACTGTATTCGGAAAAACTCCACGCCAACGGCCAGATGGTGCAGGATGGTGAAAGGAACATCCTCGAAACCTTTCTTAATCTCAAACACCACGATAATAATCTCGCTATACCGCTCGATGAGGAAGACTATGACGGTCTGAACTACCTGCCCCGTTTCGGTAAAACAATGAACGATATCAACCGCCTGGTCATTGACGGTCCCGCTTATGCTCATTACCAGGGCGGCATCCCCAATATGACCATTCACATACCTTCACGCACACCCTATCACATCGGCGCGCTCTATTTTATGCTGGAGCGCTCCGTGGCGGTTTCAGGGGGATTGTTAGGACACAATCCCTTCGTTCAGCCCGGGGTGGAAGCTTATAAAAAAGCAGTTTTCGCCCTGGCGGGTAAACCCGGATTTGAAGACGAAGGCGAGAAAATCAGACGCGCTATAAATAAAACTTGATATAATTCAGCATTATATAGAGCATTGGGAAAAAATGTAAATCCCCCTGCAAACGGGGGATTTCTCTATTCAGTCTGAGATTGAGCTGCGCCCGTTGTGCAGCGGAGTCACCGCAATTTGCCCGACAATTCAAAATGATATTCTGAATCCTGCGTAGTAGTGTGAAGAGTATCCTCCCTGTTCCCATTCTCCTGTGTGGAATTGCATACGTGATTGAATATCGGATTCTTAACCGACGAAAAAATATCCTAGATTAGGTGTCATCCGTCTGAAACATTCACCCAAAAGGTGACTGGATTGCGTATAAAGCGGTGGAGAAAATTATGAATAAGTACGATAAGATTAGGTGGTGAAAGCCCGGAAGTTGTCTTGCATCACAAATTATATAGTGAAGAAGGCTTAATTTATATTATTATATTATTTAAGTTCAATATCTTGCTATTATCACCGCTCTTATAGCAAAATTATGCTAATGAGCGGTTCACCTCATTTTTACCGCATTTAGCGTTTTGATTCCTTGTTTATATGATTACCGTTGATTTTGATTTTATAGATTATTGCTGATATTTAATTTAATGATAACTTTGTCACAGTCTTTAGAGCTATTATTTACATCCTTGATTGTGTAGCCGTTAAAGCGTCCCTCGCACAGGGATTTGATCATAGCTCTATTGTGCTAAGGTTAATGAATATATACGGGGAATCAAATATCTCACAACTTATCTCATAACCTTCGGTCCCGAAGCGTAGAAATTTCATTTGTTCCTAAAACCTGTCATTATACCATATTCAGCGAATAATATTCTACTCTCTCGTCACTGCAGTTCACAGGAATAGGAGAGTAGATTAATGCCTTTTTATTGTAAATAAGATGATATAAGGTATCGGATTACAAATATTGTTTTAATTCAGATATTAAATATTGTCAGAATATCTAATACTCAATAAGTAAGGATATTGGTGAGATGGGAACCTCATTATCAATACGGAGGTCTGCAAAGGATTATGCGAATTGCACAAAAACCGAGCTGATTGCGCTGCTTCGGGATATGGGCGAGAAGATTTCCACGCTCGAAGGCGCTGAGCCATCAGAGTCCAATGAAAACATCGAAAAACAGTTGTCCAGATTCTGTCTGGATAATCTGCAAAGACCCGTCCTGTGGATGAAACGGGATGGCGGCATTGTCTATGCTAATAACGCCGCCAGCCGTTCCTGGGGATATTCGAGTTCAAAATTGCTCACAATGAGATTTTGGGATTTGGACACCAATTGCCCCGCCGAACGTTGGAAAGAAAAATGGTTTAACACAAAAGAGCATATGGTCTCCACCTTCAACTCCAGGCTGCGGACTTTCGACGGCCGGAAAATACCTTATGAAGTGGAGGTCTTTTTTACTAGAGTTGACGGCGAGGAATTTATCTGTGCCATCGCCAACATCGAATGCAGCCTGGCGCTGATAGAAAAACGTTTCGAGTTTGAACGTGATTTCGCCAATGACCTGATAGAAAACGCTAAAGTGCTCATTTGTGTGTTAGACCGGGACGACAGGTTTATCTATATTAATCCCTATATGGAAAAAGCTTCCGGTTACGCTCTCCACGATATTATCGGCCGGCAATGGATACAAACGCTTATCCCCAAAGCAGACCAGAAAGCTGCCTCAGAACTTTTTAGAAAAGTCATCTGCGCTATGGATGTCGCTCCGGAAACTTTTCCCATCGTTACTAAGGATGGCAAAGTATTGATTATAGAGTGGTTTGACAGCGTCAGAAGGGATATTAACGGTGAGACTGTAGGTTATTATGTGGTAGGACGCGATATAACCTCGAGAAAAATGGCTGAAGATGCCCTCCTTATCAGCGAGGAAAAATTCCGCACTTTAGCGGAAAACAGCAGCGATTTTATTATGCGCTGTGATGAGCAAATGAGGATTATCTATGTTAATCCTGCAGGTATAGCCCTGTTGAAATTAGATTTTGCGGAAATACTGGGTAAATCCTTTCACGAACTGGGAATCGCTGCGGATGTAAGCGATGTGTGGGAGAATAAGCTGAGCGAGGTCTTCAAGAGCGGGAGCAGCCAGCAGTGTCTTTATGAGTTGAAACACGGTAAGACCGCAATGCTGGTCGATTGGAGGGCGACGCCCGAGTTTTCTCCTGACGGCGAAATCCGGTCGGTTCTGTGTGTGTCGAGGGATATCACCGCCTTGAAGAGGGCTGCGGATGAAAAGGCGGAGCTTCAGGCTCAACTCAGACAGTCCCAGAAGATGGAAGCTTTGGGCAGGCTCGCCGGAGGAATCGCTCACGATTTCAATAACCTGCTGACAACCATCATCGGATACTGCGAATTGTCTGTCAGGACCGCGATCGACGATGAGTCCTCGCGCGGCAGGCTGGAGGAGATTCACAGAGCGGCTATGAGCGCCGCAAACCTGACGAAGCAGCTTTTGACCTTCAGCCGTCATCAAACCGGTTCCCCTCAGATAGTGAATATCAAGGAAGTCCTGCTGGAAATGAACAGAATGCTCCGACGCATAATCGGCGACGATATAGTGCTGGAAACTGTGGCAGACGACAATCTTTGGGATGTTAGAGTCGATCCCGGTCAAATCGAACAGGTGATAATGAATCTGGCGGTCAACGCCCGCGATGCTATGCCTGACGGCGGAAGGTTGACGGTGGAGGTCAAGAATGTAAATGCTGACAATGGGTTTACTGAAAAATATTCCGGTATGGTCAAGGGGCAGTATGTGATGATAAATGTCGAAGATACCGGAATGGGCATAACCAACGACATAAAAAGCAAAATCTTCGAGCCTTTCTTTACCACCAAGGAAGCGGGAAAAGGCACCGGACTGGGATTGTCCACGGTTTACGGCATTGTCAAGCAGAGCGGGGGTGTCATTCAGGTTTACAGTCAACCCGACAGGGGAACGGTCTTCGAGATCTATCTGCCTAAAGCTGAAAGCGAAACGGTTAAGGTGGGGGAGGAGATATCTCGAACCGATATCCCCAAAGGAACCGAGGAAATCTTAGTGGTTGAAGACCACGACTCAGTCCGCAAACTGACCGTGGAAATCCTGGAAAAGCAGGGATATAGAGTCTATTCCGCGCGGAACGGCCAGGAAGCCTATGAGATTTCCAGAAACAGAGAAGTCCCCATACAGCTTCTGATAGCCGATGTGGTGATGCCGGGGATGAGCGGGGTCGATTTATATGAGCTGGTTTCCCGCCGATGGCCTGAAACTAAAGTGCTCTATATGTCCGGTTTTGCGCCGCAGTCGGTGATTCAGCGAGAAGTCTTTAAAAACAAGAAAATCTTCATCCAGAAACCCTTCAATCCCGCCAACTTAGCGGCGAAGGTGCGGGAAGTGTTGGATGGGTGAAATCGTAGATTTAAGGTAGGATTAAATAATCAACGCTCATAATCAACACATTTTGCTAGTATTAGAACTGGTTAGTTGTATAATTTGATATTTATTAACATCTTTGAATCATCAGGTTTTGCGCCTAATTTTAGCCATTTTTTTAATGAAGATTCAGATTCTTGTGTTGGATTAATCCAGTGTATTTTACCTATTTTACTTGCGATATAGTTAGACTCTTTACATGCTCTTACTAATTTTCTAAGAATATTATCATCGTTTGAAATTATTATTTTATCAGTCGATAAAGCGCATCCTAATAAGAGAATATCCTTTTCTATTTTATCTTTTTCTTCTTCAGTGAATATTTCTAATGAAAGTAATTCTTTCCTTAATTCATCAATGTCTATTATTGGTTTGTTATCTTCATTTAGGTTTTTTCTTTTGCTTATCATTTCTACTTGCCACTTACTTGAGAATCGCGTTTTATGATTATCGTACTGAACTCTCAGTTTTTCACTTATGAAGATTCTATGACATATTTCTCTAACATTTTCTAAGAATCTAACGCACTTCATATTAGCGGGATAAGAAGCAATATCGCTAGCCATCTGCATAACATCAGCATCAATGATTAGAATCTTCCTTGATTTCATAAGATTAATCCCTTTTCCTGGAAGCCGCTTCAATGAATTCCTCTTCAACTCTTAAATCAATATCTGCAAAATCAACCGGCCATTTTCCATAAGATCCCCTTTCATCTATATCTGCCGAAGTTACTTTGGTAGAACCATCTCTGCCTCTTCTGAACCAATGGAGCTTCACAGAATCTTTTTTCAAATTACCTTTGGCAATCTGAGTTTGTATAGCCCTCAAAATAATATCACAATGCGTTTCAATTATTAGGAATACACCTCTTTTTGCGGTTTCAGAGATTAGTTTTGCTAGAACAACTTTCGCACGAGGATGTAGATGAATTTCGGGTTGCTCTATATATACTATCTGATTGGGTTCAGCGACTAACAATGCCACTAGTACTGGTAAAACTTGTGAAACTCCAAATCCAACATCCGCGATATTTACCAAGTCATTTTTATCTTCTTTTTTTCCTCTGGGTAATCTACCAACTTTTAGCTGAATATTAGCGTCATCTTCATATACTGTATGGACTTTCCAAGTCAGATTTAACTTTTTCATCCAGCTTGATAACTTTAAAATCTTTGGCTTATCGTTTTCAATCCAATTCGAAATTATACCAGCCGTATAATTTTGAAAATGTCCTTTATAATTATCTGTTGCCTGAATGTTTTGATAAGACCTTGCAGGATTTCCTCTTAATCCAGGAAGGTGTATCATTTTCCTGATTACTGGAATATAATTCCCATAAGGTGAAAATAACATAGAAAAAGGGAATTTAGATGATGAAAATGGGGATAACGAGAGAAAAGATTTATCTCTTTTAATACTAAGCTTCATGTCTTTTTCTAACTGTTTTGAAAGCTCTTTAACGGCTTCAATAAGTCCCTCTGGAATATTTTTCAAAATATCTTCGGGTGTCATATTGGGAGACCAATTATAAATTCCATTATCATCTGTCCATCTTTGATTCTCTAAGAGAAATCCCTTCCCTTTTTCTCCAGCCTTTTTATATATGAAACGAATATCATTTTCTTCACTTTTCAATCCAATCGTAAAACTATCGAAAATTTTTTCTTTATCTTTCCATAATAATTGTTCTGCGAGTGAAAATTTGGCATTGGGACCATCTAAAAATAAAGGCCCAGGATCATATTCACATTCTTGAGTCTGCTTCAGAAGCAACAAAGGCTGCATGATGCTTGATTTACCAGAGCAGTTTGCTCCAGCTAAAATTGTGAGAGGTTTTATTTCAATATTAGTCTCATCTCGAATTGATTTAAAACCTTTGACGGTTATCGCCGTAATTGGGAATTCAGGCTGTCGTTTTTGTTTTTTCTTCTTTTCCATCTTAAAATCCTTGTTTTACATAATTAAGATAACGCAGTTATAAAATTATGCAAATTTACTCACCCCACCAATTCCTCCACCGCCTCCTTCACCCGCTCCTTCCCTATCGAAGCGTTGATGTAGTAAACCTTGGTCAGCGATAATAAGCGCCGGAACAGCGCCCGCTGCAACTCCATCCGCTCCTCGCTCCGCGCCAATGTGTGGGGATTGAAGAACGATTCCTTTGCGCTCATCGCGCCCTTCATACCGGTGACGCCCTTCTCCAAAACTTCCAGCGCCTTATCCGGCGGGAGGATTTCCACCGGTTTGCCCGACATCGCCTCATCGTGGAAAATGACGATGTTCTTCAGCGAAGTCCGCCGCTGATGTTTCTCCAGGCCGCCAATCCAGTAGGGATCTAACATCGCGCGGGAGTTGGAAAAGCCGGTGTAGCTGAAGGGTTTGCCCTGGTCGAGAGGTCCCCCATCGGGCTCGCTGTCGCAGTCGTCCTTATTCGAAGGGACATTTTCGCATTTTGAGCGGTCGAACAGCCCGAACAGCGCCGTCATCTTGCGCCCGAATTTGGTCTTGAAATAGAGTTTGCGCTCCGGCGCATCCGCTATCGCTTCCCGCACTGTGTAACGCACTAACACCGAGTCATAAGCCACCAATTTCGCGCCCGGCTTAGCCAGCAGGTTGAACACCGGACCCGACTTGCCCAATCCGGGCCCGCCGAATATCAGCGTCCCCTTGCCGTTCACATCCAGGCAGGCGGCGTGGATGAGGTGTGCTTCGTTCATCCGCTCTGCGATGTCCGCCACCATCCCCAGCGCCATCGAGCGTAACTGCCCGTAATACGCCGTGTTGAAGATGAATCCGGTGCGGGTATCGGAGTTGTAAAAGGCCCGCGCCTCCCGCCCCGTTACCCCCTTGACCGCGTAAATCACGCCGTGAGGCTCCAAGTCGGTTTCAAGCTGCCCCGGATACCAGTTCTCCATCCAAAAATCGTTCAGGTGAGGGCTGTTGGTGCGGAGTTGGACTATCACGCCGGCGATGTTGGCGTTCCATTCGAAATAATCGTCGTACTTCAGGTGCGCGTCGCTTTCCGACGCTAAGGCGTTGCGCGCTTCGATACCGACATCCGGCTCGGTGTCCACATAGTTCCGCACCTTGGTCATAGTGTTCTTGAGGGAAACGACTTTCGTCTTCTTCGCCGGTTCCAGCTTGGATAATGCCACCGCGATTCTATCCATCGCCTCCTTGATCTTCTCCATCGAAGTGGAGTAGGAAAGCCGGATGAAATCGTCCGCCCCGAAGGCGGCGCCGGGGACTATGGCCACGTTGGCTTCCTTCAGCAGATGGTACGCCAGCCCGTAGGAGTTCCGTATCCGCATCCCCCGGTATTCCATATCGTAGTAATACTTGACGTTGGGCATAATGTAAAACGCTCCCTGCGGCTTGAAGCAGGATACGCCGGTCAGCATCTGCGCCCGGTAGAGCATAAAATCCCGCCGCTTCTGGAATTCCGACCGCATCCGCTCGATTTCATACTGCGGCCCGTTTAAGGCTTCCACCCCCGCCCACTGCGAAATGGAACAGGCGTTGGAGGTGCTGTGGCTCTGCACCTTGTCCATCCCCCCGATGAGTTCCGCCGGGCCCACCGCGTAACCCAGCCGCCACCCGGTCATCGAATAAGCCTTGGAGAAACCGTTCACTATCACCGACTTTTCCCGCGCCTTTTCCCCCAGCGAAGCCACGCTGGCAAAGCGGAATCCGTCGTAGGTCAGCTTATCGTATATCTCATCGGCGATGATGACCAGCCCTTCTTTAAGGGCGACCTCCACGATTTCCCGCAACTGGTGTTCATCGTAAGAGCCGCCGGTGGGATTCGAAGGATTGTTCAGGATAATGGCTTTGGTGTTGGGAGTGATGGCGCGTTCCAAATCCTCCGGGGTGATGCGGAAGCCGTTTTCTTCGCGCGCCTGGACATAGACCGGCATCCCCTTCGCCAGGTTCACCATATGGGGATAGGACACCCAATAGGGGACGGGGATGATGCACTCCTCCCCCTTGTTAAACAGGGCGATCGCCAGATTATAGAGGCAGTCTTTCGCCCCGGAAGAGACGATGACCTGCCCCGGTTTGTATTCTACGCCGCACTCTTCCCGGTATTTGCGGATAATCGCTTTTTTCAGGTCCGGGATACCGGAGTTGGGGGTGTACTTAGTGTAATTGGCGTTGATAGCCGCGATTCCCGCCCGCTTCACATTGTCGGGCGTGGGGAAATCCGGCTCGCCCACCGATAAATCGATGACGTTTTTGCCTTCGGCTTTCATCTGCTGCGCCTTGGCGTTGATACGCAGGGTAGGGGAAAAACCGATGCGTTGTATTCTATCTGCTAACATATTTTTAGTGGTTAGGGGTTGGGGGTTAGGGGTTAGTGATGCTTCTGTGTCGCAGGGTCTCCGCACCCTGCGACATTTGATTATAGCACAAATACTCACATCAGGGTGCTGAGACGCTGTTGCGCTGGTATACTATTCTTTCTTTATTAATGAGCGTAGGCGGATACGCTCTTCGGTGACCACGCAAAAATTACCTTGAAAATCCATACTTTTTTCAATTACTTCGGTTACTCGTGTACAATATTCTTCAGGTGTTGTACTTGATAAACGAAACAATATTACTCCACATTCGGCTGGCAAACCTGTTTTAAATGCTAATTCTCCGAAATCTTTGTCATTAGTGATAAGGATGCGTTTTTCTTTCTGTGCCCTTTCAAGAACAGCTACATCTGATGCTCCTTTCATTGTTTCCCTTACCGAAACAACATCATATCCTTTAAGGCGGAAAGTATCTATCACTCTTCGAGGAATATTCTCATTCACTATAAACTTCAATTATGCTACCTAATCCTGTGTTAATAAATACACCCGTTCCGATTTCAAAGTTTCACTGGCATAAGCCAAACAAGCCTGAATATCTTCCAGGGTCAAATGGTCGTATTCCTCCAGCACCTGCTCCATAGTCCATCCCCTTCCCAGCAGGTCGATGATGAATTCGACAGACATTCGCGTGCCTTTGACGATGGGCTTGCCCACCAAAACTGCAGGATCGATAACAATATGTTTTCGCCAGTCCATTGCGTTTTTCCATCTTGTGTGCTGCAGACTCCCCGCAGTCTGCAGCATATCTTTCAATTTTAGGTCGCAGAGTGCGGGGACTCTGCGACACGATGATTTGCGGGGGAATAAATCCCCCGCCTACCAAATCCTATAATCTGATTGAGATAGAAAATCTGGTGGGTTAAGAACCCACCCTACTACTGATTGAGATATTATTCATTCCCACGCGGGAGCGGGGGAACGAGAGGTAAAATCTATTCGTGTATATTCGTGTTCATTCGTGGTTTCAGGATTTCTCTTCTTCCTCATCCTTAGTCGGGATATTCATCTTCCTGAGCAGCTTTTTCACATCCACGCCCCCCACCGATTCTAAAATAGTCGGCATCTGGGCGATGATTTCCGCCACTTGCCCGGTCAGCTTGGAGGCGCCGGAAGCTCCCTCCCCCACCATGACTATCTTGTCCACCTGAGACAGCGGCGCCGACACCGCCTTCGCCACTTCCGGCATCGCTTCAATCAGCATCTGGTAGATGGCGGCTTCGTTGTAGGAAGCGAAGGCTTCCGCTTTTTTCTTAAGGATTTCCGCCTCGGTTTCGCCCTTGGCTTTATCGACTTCCGCTTCCGCCAGCCCTAAGTTGCGGTTATAGGCTATCCTGGAGATACCGCGCTGCTTGGTGACCTCGACCTCGGCCATCCCCTCGGCTTTGATGGCTTCAGCCTTGCCTAAGGACTCCAGTTCCAGTTTACGGCGCTCAGCCTCGGCTTCGATTTCGACCTGGTATTTGCGGGCGTCGGCGTTCTTCTTGATGGAGGCTTCCAATTCCTTCTCTTTACGGGTGATTTCCGCGTCTTCGAGCTTGATGGACTCTTCCTTTTCCGCTAACTTCACCGCGTATTCCGCCTTCTTCAGGTTCAGCGCAATCTGCTGTTTCTCCAGTTCGTAAGAAGTGTCCGATTTGGCGCGTTCCTTGTTGATTTCAGCCTGGTATTGTGCGCGGGACAGCTCGTAGTCGCGGTTGGCGGCGGAAATTTCCGCTTCCGCCTGGAACTTGGCGATGTCCCCTTCTTTGCGGGCGGCGGCGGCTTTGATGATGGTCTCCTTATCCGCTTCCGCCTCAGCTACCTCGGCGTCACGCTTCACTTCCGCGATGCGGGGCTTGCCTAAGGCCGCCAAATACCCTTGAGTGTCGGAGATGTCCTTCAGCGTGAAAGAAATCACCGTCAAACCCATCTTGGAAAAGTCGCCGTGCGCTTCCTCCACCACCTGCTTGTTGAAGGTGTCACGGTTCTGATAGATATTCTCCACCGTGGAATGGCCGATGACGGCGCGGGCGTAGCCCTCCAGAATCTGTTCCGTCACCTCCTTGATACCCTTGGAGCCGGTGGTCATAAACTGTTCCGCAGCCTGGCGGATGGAATAGTCGTCGGTGGCGATTTTTACCTGGGCGGTGGCCTCGGCGATAATGTGCACCCCTTGTGAAGTCAGCACCTCAGGTGTCTTGACTCCGACGGTGTAAATTTCCAGTGGAAGAACCTGGGCGGATTCTTTAAGCGGATTGATGAACGAACCCCCGCCCAGAACATAGCGGTAACCGATTTCCTTCTCCGTTCCGTCAGGGTCCTGAACCTTGCGGCGCTTGCCGCCGGAGATAATCAGGACTTCATTAGGGCCAACCTTTTTATACATAAAGATGTTGGCGAGGAAATACAGAGCGGTGATTACCGCGATTACTATTATTATCCATAATGCGATTGGCATGTTCTTATACCTTAGAAATTGTTTATAAATGACCGAAATAAACTCATTGAATGAATTGAATTTACCATATTCAACTCACATATTAAAAATCAGGAAAATCGAAGTCCTGAAATTTATGAAAAAAAAGGGAACTTTTCAACTAATATGCGCATTTATTCACAGATTTAAACCGTCATTCGATGGTTTCTTTTCGTATCCTCAGATTGACAAGAGAAAAAATGGTTAGATGAAGCGGTCTGTAGGGGCGGTTCGCGAACCGCCCCCGCCATCGATAAACTTGTAAACCTGCAAACTTGTAAA
>CAYQZD010000029.1:13199-36568 GCA_964421875.1 uncultured bacterium | reverse complement strand
ATCAAATATTTAATCCATAATTAAATTGAAATTGTTGACTTCTTGCCTTGAATTCTTACTAAAATAATAAGTTGCTATTGATTGTCAGTGAAAACATGATTGCCTATAGTTACTTCTTTGCATACAAAATATTATCTAAGTACACCAAAAGAATATCCGTTTTTTACTGAAATCTCTTGACTTTGTCATTATTTTCCATATATTTTTTATATTAGTAAGTTCGTTCAAATACGGGAGGTGGCGCATTCATTGGGTGTAAACCGGCTCAGCTTCTGAAAACCGGACCTTGCCTGCGGTTGGGAGTTATAGCTTGAATGGAATGCCTATACACAGATTCTAATGACTCAGGCGTCTCATCACAGCGTAATTCGTCATATTAATAGTTTTCCGCCTGGCAGCGCTATCAAGGAAACCATTCTTCACCTCCCTTCAATTTCATTTTTCTATCAATCTTCTTCAGAAATATTCTCATTTTGGGATATTGCCACGATAACTGATGCAATTTCAATGAGAATCCCGTTGTATTATGGATTCTGAATGAATCTACTCGACGGTAAATATTTTTCCCGAGGCGAAATATGTTGGTTACAGTGATTTTATCCATCTCGGCCGCGCTCCAATTTTTCGCGGCGGTACTGGCGCTGCGGTTGATTATCGTCAGCGGCCGTAGCGGTTCCTGGGTATTGATAACCTCAGCGGTAGTTCTTATGTGCGTCCGCCGCTCCATAACACTGTTCCGGCTGCTTTCGGGCGATATGGCGCATACGCCTGATTTGACCGCCGAATTAGTGGCCTTAATCATTTCAATACTGATGGTTGTGGGATTAGCCACCATCGAACCGATATTAGGTTCATCCTCACATAAAGTGGGAAAGGTGGGTCGAAATGTTATGGTATGGAACGCATTGTCGATGTTCGGAGTTTTGTGCGCGCTGATATGGTTTGATGAGCTTTTTGATTTACAGCATTTTCTGCTGAGAGCCCCTTCATCGCCGGTGAACTGGCAAGAGGCTTTATTCGAGACCGTTCTGGTCTCTATTATTGGGATATATGTGATATCGAGGTTAAAAACCTACGCGGATAATCAGAGAAGGTCTGAGGAAGCTTTGCTGATGTTGTCTTCTCGCAATGAAGCCATTTTAGCCGCCGTTCCCGACATCATTATGGAGGTTGACAATCACAAGGTTTACACCTGGGCAAACCGGGCGGGCTTGGATTTTTTCGGACAAGATGTAATCGGAAAGGAAGCGTCTCATTATTTTATCAGGGAGCAGGACACTTACGATGTCATCCAGCCCCTCTTCAATGGAAGTGAAGATATAATCTACTTGGAAAGCTGGCAGCGGCGGCAGGATGGCGCCGAAAAGCTGCTGGCTTGGTGGTGCAAAACACTAAAAGATGAGAAGGGTAATGTAATCGGCGCGATATCCTCAGCTCGGGACGTTACAGAAGAGAAGTACGCAAAGGAGCAAATACTGAGGAAAAGCGCTGTTGTAGAGGCGATTAATAAAGTGTTTCAAGAGATGCTGATTTGCGATAATGTGGAAGAAGTAGCTTACACATGTATAAATACTGCGGAAAAATTAACCGGCAGCAAGTATGGTTTGATTGGTGAAATCAACGAAATTGGTAACTTTGATACACTCTCATATGGCGATTTAGGATGGACAATATGTCAAATGCCGGAATCTGATGCCATAGCGCTAAGTAAGAATATGAAAATCAGAGGAATTTGGGGACAGGCAATCCTTATGGGAGAGAGTCAAATAGTCAATGACCCAAGTTCTCATCCTGACATTGTCGGTGTTCCTGAAGGTCATCCACAGATAGAGTGTTTTCTTGGTGTTCCAATGAAATATGCAGACAAGACTATAGGTATGATTGGTTTGGCCAATAAAGAAGGAGGCTATAAACCCGCCGACCAGGAAGCAGTGGAATCCCTTTCGGTTGCGTTCATGGAAGCGTTGCGCCGCAAACGGGCGGAGGAGGAATTGCGGAATCAACACCGGCGGTTTCTCAGTGTAATCGACAACTTTCCTGAGATACTATATGTGGCTGACCCGGCGACTTACGAAGTGCTCTTTGTGAACAGGAACTTCGCTGAACGGTTAGGCCGGAATCCCATCGGTAAGAAATGTTATAAGGAGTTTCAAGGCTTGGACGAGCCCTGTGATTTCTGCAATAACGATATCATACTAAATAACAAAGAAGAAGCCTATGTTTGGGAACATGAGATTCAACAACTTAACCGCACTTTCCAGATAACCGACCAGATTATCGAGTGGCCGGACGGCCGGGATGTGAGGCTGGAATTGGCGATTGATATAACTGCGAGGAAGAGAGCCGAAGCGGAAATACGTCAGCTCAATGAGGAGTTGGAACAACGGGTCAAGGAACGAACGGTTCAACTTCGCTCTACTGTGAAAGAACTTGAAGCCTTTTCCTACAGCGTCTCCCACGACCTCCGGGGTCCGCTGAGGGGGATGGACGGTTTCAGCCTGGCGCTGCTGGAAGATTACCGGGACAAGGTGGATGACACCGGCAAGGACTACCTGCGCCGCGTCCGCGCCGCCAGTCAGCGTATGGCACAGCTTATCGACGACCTGCTGCATCTGTCTCGGGTGAGCAGGATGGAAATGAAGAAAGAGCCGGTGGATTTGAGTGAGATGGCGGAATCGGCCGCGTTCGAACTTCAGGAGCGGGAGCCCGAGCGGGTAGTGGAATTCGTTATCGTTCCGGATTTGCAGGCGGAATGCGATGAGCGGCTAATGCTGATTGTCCTGCAGAATTTAATAGGTAACGCCTGGAAATTCACCGCCAAACGTAAAACTGCCCGCATAGAATTCGGCGCGAAGGAGCTAAACGGCAAGAGGGTTTATTATATCAGGGACAACGGCGCGGGATTCGATATGGCTTACGCCGATAAATTGATGGCTCCCTTCCAGAGGCTGCATTCAACCAAAGACTACGAAGGATCTGGTGTCGGGCTGGCTACGGTACAGCGAATTATTTCACGTCATGGGGGCGAAATCTGGGCTGAGGGGGAATTGGAGAAGGGCGCGGTGTTTTATTTTACATTGTGAGATACAGTTAATCATTAATTAACAGATTTATAACCACTTATCTAAAGGGAGTCATATTATGGAGAAGAAAATGATTCTATTGGTTGAGGACAATCCTGACGATGAACTGCTGACTATCAGAGCCCTTAAGAAGAACAACATTATGAACGAGGTAGTAGTGGCGCGGGACGGCGTCGAAGCGCTGGATTACCTGTTCTGCCGGGGAGCTTACAAAGAGCGTAACATTCGAGACCTGCCCCAGGTGGTCCTGCTGGACCTGAAACTACCTAAAATCGACGGTATGGAAGTATTGAGGCAGGTTCGAACTAACGAAGCGACTAAGTGCGTGCCTGTGGTGATTTTAACCTCGTCTAAGGAGGAGCAGGATTTGGTCAACGGATACCGGCTGGGCGCCAACAGCTATGTGAGGAAACCGGTGAGCTTTGAGCATTTCAGCGAAGCTGTAAAACAGCTTGGGCTCTACTGGCTGCTTTTAAACGAACCGCCACCGAAGTGACAGCCTTTCGCAGCGGCTTAGAATCATATTTGAGGGACTGATTTATATTTTAAACCGAGGTGACAATGGGAAAGAGAATAAAAGTCCTGATTGTTGAAGATTCCGAGGATGACGCGCGATTAATGGTGATGGAATTGGAGAAGGCCGGCTATGAAGTGGAATTCCGCAGGGTGGAGAGTGGCGCGGAGGTAGCCCGGGCGCTGGAGAGTGAGGAATGGGATGCGGTGCTGTCGGATTATAGTCTGCCCGGCTTCAACGGTCGGGAGGCTATGAAAATACTGCGAGAGCGGGACGAGGATTTACCCTTCATTGTGGTCTCCGGCACTATCGGGGAGGAGGTGGCGGTGGAGATGATGCGCAGCGGGGCGCAGGATTATTTTCTAAAGACCAGACTCCGGCTTCTGGTTCCAGCGATTGAACGGGAAATCCGGGACGCAAAGGCTCGAAGAGAACGGAAACAGGCTCTGGAACAACTCCGGTTTTCCGACGCGGCTTTCCGTTCGATTCAGGAGTCGGTGATTGCCACCGACAACGAATTCAAGATTACGCATTGGAACGAGGTCAGCGAGCGGATGTACCAGGTGAAGGCTTCTGAGGCAATTGGTAAGAACCTGTTCGATATTATCGAAATCCCGGAAAGCTACCCCGGCGAGAACAGAGAACGGATTGAACATCTGGAGAAGCAGGGACACGCTGAGGAAGAATTGATTCACCGGACCGAGTCGCGGGAATTGTGGGTCAGCATTAAGGTTCAGGAGCTGTTGAAGGATAACCGCCGTGAAGGCTGGGTGGCGCTGGCAACGGATATCACGCAGCGCAGACGGGCGGAGGAGGCGCTGATACAATCCGAAGTGAAATACCGCTCTTTAGTGGAATCGATGCAGGATGGAATAGCTATTCTGGACGCCGATGACAATTTCGTTTATATCAATCCCGCGGGAGAAAGCATCTTTGACAGTTCCAGGGAGCGCATAATCGACCGCAGCTTAGCGGAATATATGTCGCCCGAGGAATACTCGAAGGTCAAACGTCATTGGAATGAGCAGTCTGAGAATGAAACCAAGACATATGAAGCGGAAATCATCAGGAGCGGCGGTAAATCCCGCAAATTGCTGGTATCTTGCCAGGTGAAAACAAGTGTGGAAGGGACCTTTAACGGTATATTCTGTATTTTTAAAGACATCTCGGAGTATCGTCAGTTGGAGGACCAGCTCCGGCAGTCGCAGAAAATGGAAGCGGTAGGGAGGCTGGCGGGAGGGATCGCTCACGATTTCAATAATATGCTAACGGTGATTTCCGGCAATGTGAGTTTGGCGAAGATGTCCATTCATGAAGATGATCCATTAAATTATGAACTGGAGCAGATAAAGAAAGCCTCTGAGAGAGCAGCCAGGCTCACCGGCCAATTGCTCGCTTTCAGCCGCCGGCAGCAGCTTCAACCCAGAGTTTTAGACTTGAACCTGCTGGTAACGGAGATGGAGAAGATGTTGGAGAGGGTCATCGGGGAAGATATTGAACTGGAAACCATCCTTTCCGATGATTTATGGCGGGTAAAAGTGGACCCGGGACATTTTGAGCAGATTATACTAAATCTCTGCATCAACGCCAGAGACGCAATGCCGGAAGGGGGCAGACTCTCCATTGAGACATCAAATGTGGAGTTGAGCGAAGAATACTGCAGGATACACACCTATGCCAGACCGGGTGTTTATGTACTTTTGACAGTTTCCGATACCGGCTGCGGAATGAACCGGGAGACTCAATCGAAGATATTCGATCCCTTTTTCACCACCAAGGCGGAGGGCGAAGGGACCGGATTGGGCCTCTCCACCGTTTACGGTATCCTTAAACAAAGCGACGGATTCGTCAATGTTTACAGCGAACCGAAGGAGGGTTCCACTTTCAAAGTCTATCTTCCCCGAAGCGAAGATACAGCGGAGATCCCGGTTCACGAGACCGTTTCCGATGTGAACGCCAAGCCGGGTGAGTCGGTGATGATTGTGGAGGATGAAGACGATGTACGGAGCATCGCGGTGCGAAGCCTGAAGAGATTTGGTTACAAGGTGTTTGAAGCGGAGAACGGGGGAATGGCTTACCTTATGTGTGAGAAAATGGAGAAGCCGGTAGACCTGCTCATTACCGATGTGATAATGCCGCAGATGAACGGCGCGGAATTAAACGCGAAGATTAGAGAGTGTTGGTCTGATTTCAAGGTTCTTTATCTTTCAGGGTACACCTTCAATGTGGTGGCGAAAAAGGGCATCATCGATTCCGAGACCGCTTTTCTACAGAAACCGTTCGAACCGATAGCGTTGGCGCGGAAAGTGAGGGAGGTATTGGATAATTGAACAATTTAGAAGATGCCGCCGGGTTGGGAAACCCGGCGGCATAGTGCGCATTACTTCACAAGCAACAGTTTCCGCGTTTGAATAACTCCGTCCGCCTGCAGCCGCGCAAAATACACCCCGCTCGCCATCTTCGACGCATCCCATACCGACTGATGCGCCCCGGCGGGGTAGAAGCCGTCGGCGAGGATTTCAATCTCCCGACCGGCGATGTCGTAAACCGCCAGCTTCACCTTACTTGCAGCTTGCAGCTTGTAGCTGAGAGCTGTGGAGGCGTTGAAGGGATTCGGGTAAGAATTAAAAATTATTAATTTTGAATTCTCAATTCTTAATTCTTTATCGTCGTCCCAGCCGTAAATCCGCCAGTTGCCGCAGCCTTCTTCTTCGCTCCCCATTTTCACGAAGGCTACCGAATCTGCGTCGACGACGCTGTCGGGTAAGTATCCAACATTTACCACATAGAACATACTTCCTCCCGGGCATACCGCAGGAACATACTGCGTCAGCTGACGCTGAATGACGGCTCCGGGAATAAAAGTCACATTCGGGCGGGTCAGTATCGGTCCATAGATTGAGGTGTCAGGGAGGATAACCTCGGTCCACAGGTCGTAAATAAAAGCGGATGAGCGCACGTTCTCAACCGCTACATTCATTCCCAGACTGCCGCCGAAGGAACGAATTAAAGACGAGGTCAACAAAGTCAAATCCAACACAACAGGCGGTTGATAATAATAGACCGCCCCCATATCCCTCACTGTCAAATCAGGTTCTAAGGGAAGGCGGCGGTCTCCGGCGTCAATACAGGGAGAAGACGAAATGAGCCTGAAATCGCCGCCGTCGGGTAGTACTAAACCTGTATACGTAGAAATATTGTAATACTGGTCGCAAGGAGTGGCGTTGGCGTTGACTCTGTTTATATCCAGCAAGCCGCTGGGAAGGCTTGAACCGAGATTAAGATAGGCGATTGGAGGAGAAGAATAGATATTGTTAAAAATAATGGTTGGATTACCTACACCTGTGCAGTGGCACGCACCGCCGTAATGTGTGGCTCAACCTTGGTCGGCGGTGTTATTATAGATGATGCAGCTGCTAATTACAATGTCGGAAGCGTTTGAACTGATACCTCCGCCATAACCGAGGGGCGCATCGTTGGCGTAGATGGTGCAGTTAATAATCCTGGGATGCCCGGATTGCGCACGGATCCCTCCCCCGCAACCGCCGCTGGCGCATTGGCAGTTACTGATAATACAGCGAACAATTGTAGGGCTGGAGGAATTGCAGTAAACTCCCGCGCCGTTAATGGCGTAACCATTGATTATCGAAAATCCGTCCACTACTGAATTCGTGTCTTCCTGGGAATGGAAATAGAATCCCCGACCGCTGCTGTCGCAGTCGATGATGCAGTCCAGAGGTCCGCACTCCGACATCACCACTATCGCCCTCCCGTGAAAATCGATATCCCGATTTCCGGCGCCGGTGTAGGTCCCGTCGGCGATGAGGACGGTGTCATTATAGACCGCGGCGTTGATTCCGGCTTGAATGGTGGAATATTGACTTGGGACACGCAAAACAGCCGCCAGTGTGCTGCTAACGGTCAATCCGGCGACTATTAAGGATATGACATTTCTAGACATCTTCTCCTCCGTAGGTTCACTTACCTCCGGGATTTGATGAATCAAATCCCTACTTGACCAGTAACAGTTTCACCGTATTAATTTCACTCCCCGCTTCCAGCCGCGCGAAATACACCCCGCTCGCCATCCCCGTAGCGTCCCATACCGCCTGATGCGCCCCTGCGGGATAGAATCCTTCGGCAAGGACGCACACCTCCCGCCCGGCGATGTCGTAGATTGCGAGTTTGACTTGACTCGCAGCTCGCAGCTCGAATCTCGCGGCTATGGAGGCGTTGAAGGGGTTGGGGGAAGAACTGAGGACCGAGGACTGAGAACTGAGAACTGAGAATTCGTTTTCGTCTTCCCAGCCGAATACTTTCCAGCCCTGGTTGTGAACGGGCGGAGAATCTCCGGCGAGTTTGGTGAAGGGGAAAGAATCGTCGTCGATGACGCTGTCGGGATAAACCCCGACCTTGCCTACATATGTGTAGTTACCCGGCGGGGCGTAGCCGGGGACATTCTGCAGGAGTTCCCGCATGATGGTATAGCCGGAAGGTATTGTCAGGCTTGTGCGCATCATTAGAGGACCATAAATGTTACCGCTGGGGAGGACCGCTTCAGTCCAAAAGTCGAAAACGACCGCGATGTTGGAATTGTTGACCACGCAGACATCGAAGGCGAAGCTCCCTCCGGTGGACGGTATCTGCACCGGAGAAGCTGGGGGCGTCAACGACAATTCCAGCGGCGAAGGGGGGCATTGATGGAAATAATAGCGGCCGATGTCGGCGACGGTGCTGTCCGGGTCTAAAGGGGATGCGGGATCGCCGGCGTCGATGCAGGGGGAGGCTGCAGTGAGGTGGAAGGCGGTATCTCCGGTGGTTCCTCGGAAAAGGGGATTGAGGAAAATATTGCAGTAATCGTCGCAGGGATGCCCGTTGGCGTTCAAGCCGCTGACAATGCCCAATCTCGCGGGTATCCTCCCTTCTATATGGCCGCCGGGATTGTTATAGAAATCGCAGAATGTTATTGAATTGCCCTGCGTAAAGGGCCATAAGTATATTCCGCCGCCGCTGTTACCAGCCACTATGGTGTTTATTACGGAGCAGTTCTCGCCTTCAATGTATATTCCTCCGCCCAGCGTATCGGCCGAGTTTCCGTATACGGTGCAGTTCGATATCTGGGCGCTGGAGAACATACCAACCGCGATCCCGCCCGCTCCCCAATTGGAGGAATTCCCGGCTATCAGGCAGTGTCTGATGGTAAGATATCCCCCGTTGTTGCAGCCTATCCCGCCGGCAGGGGAATTCCCGGTAATGACACACTCTTCCATCACAATGTTTGAGCCGCAGCAACCGTTTATCCCAAAGTAATTATTATCGATGCGACAGCCAGAAAGGGTTGCTTGAACTGCGTGAAGATATAATCCGCCGAAAATTGAATTATTATCGCTAATGATGCTTTTAACGAATTCGATACTGGCTATATCCCCGCAGACTCCGCCGCCCTCATTGTTCTCCAGGATTTCGCATTCCGACAGCGTTATCGATGCCAGCGAACAGTAGACTCCGCCGCCCATAAACGCGCTATTCCGCGTTATTCTACAACAGTGCAGGACTGGATGGGAAAAAGCTACACTTGCTATTCCCCCGCCGGCACCGTTGAGTGAAACACCTGCGACATTGCCGGTTATAACGCAGTGTCGGAAAACCGGGTTGGAGCGTGAGCATTGTATCCCGCCTCCAAAGGGGATAAAACTGCTGTCGACGGCGAAACCGCCGGTTATCAAACAGTACTCCAGGATGCTGGAATCCGGCGCGTTTATGAACCGCAGACCGCCCCACCACCGGCCCTGAATCCTGGGCTTGAACCTGATGCTGTCGACCGCCGTCCCTCGGGCGAAAAGCAGGCCCCGTATTTCGAATTCATAATAGTTGAGAGGTGAATAATCGAAGAGGAAATCGGTGTTAGAGGCGATGGTCAAGGTGCTTTCGGCAGGTACGTATATATCCCCGTCGACCAGGAAGGTTCCCGGCCCGATATTACCGCTCAGCGGCCCGGAGAGTTGGGCTGAGGCGCTGTGGATTATGACAGCAATCATGGCTGCCATTAACAGCAGCTTGTTCACATTTCCTTCCGCATCGCAGTGATTATGAGGGAATTATTTCATTAAAATCAGCTTCTGTGTACCGGTGAATCCTTCCCCGGTCAACCGCAAGAAATACACCCCGCTCGCCATACTTGACGCCTCCCACACCGCCTGATGCGTCCCGGAGGGATAGAAGCCTTCCGCGAGGACTGTTACCTCCCGCCCGGCGATGTCGTACACCGCCAGTTTCACATTACTTGCAGCTTGCAACTTGTAGCTGAGAGCTGTGGAGGAATTGAAAGGATTGGGATTTGCCGAAAGGATTCCGAATCCTGAATCCTGAGTCCTGAATCCCTCTTTATCATCATCCCAGCCGTAGCACTTCCAGCCGAGGTTGTGATTGGCGGCAGAACCGTCGCCCAACAGCTTCATGAACGGAATCTCATCCGAATCCATAATGCTATCCGGAAAGAATCCCACATTAGCTCTAAGATAATAAAAACCTTGAGGCGCATTGCCGGGAACATACTGGGTAAGAGACCTCTGAATGGAAGCTCCAACCTGGATTGTCAGGTTATTTCGTGATAAGATGGCTCCGTAGATGGTTCCATTAGGTAAAACTGCATCGGTCCAGATGTCGAAGTTATAGGATTGATTCCAATTACTCTCAACTTGAATCCAATAGTTGAAGCTCCCACCGCTTGAAGGGATAATTATACAAGGAGTATTGGAACCGATAGAGATTAATACCCGGCTCTGATGATAATACAGTGCCCCAATATCCGCGATGGTGCTGTCGGGATCAAGGGGATCGCTCGGGTCGCCAGCGTCGATGCAGGGAGAATCCTCCCGGAGCCGGAAATCGAAATCATGCCTGCTTACAAAATGGGGATCAAGATAAATATTACCGAAAACATCACAGGAATCGCCGTTGAGGTTCACTGTGGTTATGGTCCCAAGCCCTTGGGGAATGTTAGGAATTCCTTGAAAGTACGCTGAATTAAAATTGCAGAAAGCGATAGAGCCGTTCATTTCATCATAAAAATATATACCTCCGCGATGATTATCACTATAAAATATTGTATTCTTTATAATAGGATTAGAATTCCTGAGATAAATATCGCCACCACCATCGGCTTCATTTTGATAGAATGTACAGTTCAATATCGAAGGATTGGAATCCTGGCAGTAGACCCCACCGCCCCTTGGAACTCCTCAACCTATTCCTCTATTATAAACAAAAAAGCATCTTTTAATAGCGGGATTGGAAGATACACAATATACTCCAGCGCCATATCCGTTATCCGTGATATTATCTTTGATTATTAAATTGAAAAGAGTTGGGCTAGATTGTACGCAGAATACTCCTCCTCCCAGATAAGCTCGTCCGTTACAGATAGTAATGCCATGCAAGACAGAAAAACGATTTTCCCCTGAGGTAAAAATGAAACCTCGTCCCTCATTCTGACAGTCGATGACGCAACTGTCGGGCCCATTCTCCGACATCACCACTATCCATCGCCCGCCGAAATCGAGGTTCTTATTCCCGTTCCCGGTATAGGTCCCGTTGGCTATGAGGACAGTGTCATTATAGACCGCGGCGTCGATTCCCGCCTGAATAGTGGAATACTGACTCGGAACCCGCAGCACCGTTGCCGCTGCGCTGACAGTTATCAAACAGATAATCGCTAAGGATACAACAAACCTATACACTTGCGCCTCCGTTTGGTGTATTTTAATTATGCGAGGATTTGATGAATCAAATCCCTATTTAACCAGCAACAGCTTCCTCGTTTGAATAACTCCGTCCGCCTGCAGCCGCGCAAAATACACCCCGCTCGCCATACTTGACGCCTCCCACACCGCCTGATGCGTCCCGGAGGGATAGAAGCCATCGGCGAGGACCGCCACTTCCCGCCCGGCGATGTCGTAAACCGCCAGCTTCACCTTACTTGCAGCTTGCAGCTTGTAGCTGAGAGCTGTGGAGGCGTTGAAGGGATTCGGGTAAGAATTAAAAATTATTAATTTTGAATTCTCAATTCTTAATTCTTTATCGTCGTCCCAGCCGTAAACATTCCAGCCTTGGTTGTGAACGGGCGGAGAATCTCCGGCGAGCTTGGTGAAGGGAAAGCTGTCTTGATGCACCACCGAATCAGGGTATAATCCTATTTTACCGAAATAATCATAGTTACCATAAGGCGCATTACCGGGGACATATTGGGTGACCTGACGGGTTAGATTGGAATTAGCGCGAATGAGTACATTCCGGCGCAGGATAAGGGGGCTGACGACATTCCCGCCGGGGATAACGACCTCGCACCAGACATCGAGGATGAAATTTCTCAATGATAATCTATTTTGTACCTGAGCGGTGAAGGAAAATTCGCCGCCGCCCGAGAGGATGATAATACTGGGGGCTTGAGGAATCAAATCAATGAAAACCGGACTCTGGAAGAAATAAAACGCTCCCATATCAGCGATGGTGCTGTCGGGGTCGAACAGTGTGGTGTCGCCGGCGTCGATGCAGGGGGAATTGGGCAGGAGATGGTAATCGGTGGTATCGATAAACTGGGGGTCGAGAAATATGTTGTTATAAATGTCGCAGGAGTCGCCGTTGAAATTGCTGGTAGATAAAACGCCGATGCCCGCCGGAACGCCGCTGCCGTTGAAACTACCATTATAATTGTCAAAAAAACAGCTATGAACAATCTGAGGAGAGGTTCCGGAAGTTGCGCAGTAGATCCCACTGCCGAAATTATCTCAAGCGCCATAAGCGCTGTTACCGGCGAAAATGCAGGAATTGACCACAAAATCGGAATTCCCCGCGTATATACCACCCCCATACGAATGTGCAGTGTTTTGGTAAAAAGTACAGTTTTGGAACACAGGATTGCCGCCAGAGATGTAGATTCCCCCGCCATTGGGATCGGTTCGACAATTTGCGATGACACAATAATCAAAGGTGGAATTGGAGTTACAAATGTAAACCCCTCCACCTAAGCTCCCCCAGGTCGAACAATTAACAATGACACAGTATCTGAAAGCGGGGTTGGAGTTGGTGATATTAATACCGCCGCCATACATACTGTGATGACCGTTTTTGACAGTGAGGCCATACACTTCAGCCGTAGCGGTTTCACCATTATGAAAATAAAAACCTCTACCGTTACCTTGGCAGTCGATAATGCAGCTTTCCGGGCCGTTTTCAGACATCACCACTATCGCCCGCCCGCCGAAATCGAGTTCTTTGTTTCCGTTCCCGGTGTAAGTTCCGTCCGCCACCAGCACGGTGTCCCCGTTTACTGATGCATCGATACCCGCTTGAATGGTGGGATATTGACTCGGGACGCGCAATACGGTCGCCAGAGCGCCGGTGACAGTCAGCCCGGCGATGATTAATGACACCATTATCCTGTACATTTGCGTCTCCTTGGTGCATTTTATATGATACCGGGATTTGATAAATCAAATCCCTACTTGACCAGTAACAGTTTCACCGTATTAATTTCACTCCCCGCTTCCAATCGCGCGAAATACACACCGCTCGCTACCCCCGACGCGTCCCATACCGCTTGATGTACTCCGGCGGGATAGAAGCCTTCGGTGAGAACAGCGACCTCGCGCCCGGCGATGTCGTAGATGGCGAGTTTAATTCGACTCGCATCTCTCAGCTCGAATCTCGCGACTGTTGAAGAATTAAAGGGGTTGGGGTAAACGCCGGTCAAGGAGGTTTCACGAGGAACATAGCTGTCCAGGGTAATGGACTCACCGGGGAAAGGCTCGCCTCCGCAATGCCAGCCTCCGCTGCCGCCCCAGGCAATATCGAAGCCTTCTTTAACGAAGGGGAAAGCGTCGGAGTCGATGATTTCCCAGGGGTAATTTCCTATCATTCCGATGCAGGCGTATTCTCCGGCGGGAGCGCGCGGGGGAACGAAAACGGTCCGGCCGCGCTCTATCGACCTTCCCGCGCCCAAGTTGAGATTACGAACGGGTCCCAGGATGGGGAACTGAAATCCGCCGGGAATTTGGATATTGACCCAGGCGTCGACGGTTTGGGGAGCGCCGCTGTTGTTGGCGATAGCGATGTTGTAGGCGAAAGCGTCTCCGCCGGCGGGGATTACTATGGGGGGATTATAGGGAGTGAGAGTTATAGAAACCGGAGACCGTGAAGTCCTTAAATCCACATTGTCGATTTTTCCTCCGGCATAGAAGCGGAACCGCACTTCGGATTCGGCGGTCAAATTGTTGTCATTGACAGAAAGATAGGGTGAAGGATTGCCGTCGAGGAAAACCGTAATATCGTGTTCCTGACTGCGCACCAGCTTCAAATGGTGCCAATGTGAGGCTTGAATTATGTTCGGGGTTCCGGCGATAATAGTCTGCGCGCCGTTGATATAGCGGTAGATACGGGCGTTGGGGTCGTCGCTGTCAGGGTCTGCCAGGTCGAGCATATAATAGTTGCCTTCGTCCCGGCGGTTGAATTCAACATCGAAATTCCCCACGCTTTCGTTGTCGATCCGGAAATCTACCTCCAGCTCGAAGCAGTCGGAGTAGTATTCATAAGGATAGGCCGCGGCGGCGAGGCTGTTGGTTCCAAAGCAGTGATGGCTGGTTCCCGCGCCCGGAGTCATTATCTGCCAGTCCCCCTCTGCGATGGTCCAGCCCTCAGCGTTACCGTCCTCGAAGTTATCTCGCCACCTGGAGGGCGACGGAGGACGCGGTTCTTCATTTTGTATGACGAAATCGTCGAAATAAGCCCCCCGAACCCTAAGGTAATATCCGTCGCATTTGAGCCAGAGGTGGGGATTGTCCAGTGTTCCATACAAATCATAGCCCGTAATGGTAGTATGATTGGGACCGTTTTCATCCCAGACAATGGTCCAGGAGCCTGATGAATCCCGCCTCATCACAATATGCTGCCAGCGCTCATCGAAGGAAGCGATGGGCGCCTGATTCTGCTGGGTTTGATTCCAGACCGTGCGGATGTTGTCGCAGTCGTTTTCATAGAACTGGAAACCGGTGTTAACGGCATAGCCGCCCTCGCTGACGCCAATCCAGACATTGTTTTCACTGCCGTTATAGCCCGGGCGTTTGTGAACATCGCATTCCAGCGTAAAAGCTCCCTCCACCGGGATTGGGACTTCAATCACACCTGAGGGCCCGTTGGGAGTGGCGTGGAGGTCGAGGCAGTAATCTCCCCCGAAGGTGATGACCGCCGCTTCGCCCTCGAGGTGAGTCCAGGCGGGATTATGGGTGAAATTCCCGTCCTCAAAATCTTCGGTCCATTCCGGCGGAGGCGGGGGAGGAGGTTGAGCACCGGAGCGGTCGATATTCGATATCCTCACCTCGTCGATAAGCCCGTCGAAGTAGAAATTCCCATATCCGGTATCGTGGTACCAGCCGATAGTGAGGGGGTGAGTGGAATTCCTTATCGCGCCGGTCTCCGCAGCGGTCGTTCCCACCGGTTCGCCGTTGACGAAGATTTTAAGTTCACCGCCGCTGCGCCAGGTCATTTGGATATAATACCAGGTGTTCATCGCGGTGATGACCGGGCCGGTAGTTAAGTCAGTATGTCTGCCATTAGTCTGGTACACACCGGTGGACACACTGCCGTTTGGGGTGAGATGAAGGTAATAAGCCGGGTCATAAGCGTAATAGCGGTAGCGATAGACTATCGGGCTTTCGTTGGGATCGAGGGAATAGGGTTTTATGTGGGCGTCGATGGTGAGTTCATCCCAGCCGTTGCCGACGATGTGATTGGAGTTGATTTTCCCGTCGGGGTCGGACAAATCGGCGCAGTTGCCGTAGAGCCCCGCAGCGGTGAATTCCGCTCCGTCCTCCAGGTTCATATTGTAGCCTCTGCCGGAGGCGTCGAGGGCGGTGTAGGTTCCCGGAGCTTCATCGAAATGCCAGAGGCCGTAGGTATGCTCGTCCGGCACAAAGGCGGAATCGCTGATTATAGAGAAGCGGTCGTCGCTTATATCGTGTGTATGGCTTCCACCGTAATGCCCTATAATTCTCACCCGGCAGCAATTGGAGGGCGGCGGGGTCACTCCCGCGTTCCAGGTCCAATCGATGGCGTGGCCTAAAAGACCGGTGTCCAGTACCGCCCAGCTTCCCCCGTTGTTGCGAGTAAGCTGGACATCGAAGCTGTCGAAGCCGCCGGAGTGTGCCCAGGTGATGGTAGGGGCGCTGCCGATACTCCAGGTTTCGCCGCCGTTGGGGCAGGTGACCTCAATAGCGCGCTGGCTAAAAGCCGCGGCGCAGGTAATCATGGAAGCCAAAACGAGCATTAACAGCTTTTTCATCTTATATCCCTCCTTAAAGAGCGCTTTTTTCCGGTGTAAAATCAGAGGTATTTATGGGCTTGACGCATAGTAGTGAATTGTTGTCGGTGGTAATGGTATTCGGTAAGTTGTAATTTCAATATATGTAGAAAATTACTCAATGTCAAGAGTTTGTTTACATTTATATCGACAACTGCCGATATAACTATAGTAGAGTTGTTTTTTAGAGAATATTTTTATATATATTAAAATGTGCAGTTTCGACGGATTAATTCGCCGATAGTTAATATCTACAACCTGCAGGAAATAACTTAGAAAACTAACGGGGAGTTTGAGATGATAGGTATGGACCATTATATCGGCATCGACGGGGGGGGGACTCAATGGGAAGCGGCGCTGCTCAACCGCGCCAATACGGTGTTAGCGCGGCATGGTTTTGGGGGAGTCAACGTTCGCGGCGTCAATCCCAACGTTGTAGCTTTCAAGCTGAAGGATATTCTGGAATATATGAGCGACCAGGGCGGTATGATGCCTTACCATATCACCCTGATAGTCTTAGCCGCGGCGGGAGCTGGCGACGCCAAGATTAAGAAATCGGTGGAAGAAGCGTGCCATTCGGTTTTTCCCAATAATCCTATGAAGGTGGTGTCGGATGCTGAAGCGGCGCTGCACGGCGCTTTCGGGGGAGGACCGGGAGTAGTGTTGATTGCAGGCACCGGTTCCATCGCCTGGGGGAGGGACCGGAGCGGGACACTCGCCCGGGCCGGGGGTTACGGGCATCTATTGGGAGACGAGGGTTCCGGCTTCTGGATTGGGCGGGAATGCCTGAAAGCGGCGCTTAACGAACATTTTCGAGGCGTGGAAACTGATTTGGGGAAGCGAATCTGTGAGGCATGGAATTTGAAAGACATCACCGACGGGATAACCCTGGTTTACAAATCGGAGAGTGCAGCGAAAAAATTAGCGGAATTGACTCCTATGGCTTTCGAACTGGCGAAATCGGGGGAAGTTCTTGCCGGTGAAGTGGTCGCTTCCGCTGGGCGCGAGTTAGGCAAACTGGCTAAGTCTGTGATAAGAACGCTCGATTTGGAGGGAAGTGTCGAAGTCTGCTTTATGGGGGGGCTATCGAATCAAGTCAAAGCGCTGAAGCCGGGGATAATGCAGGTTATAGATAATGTCAATGTGGAACTGGTGGAGCCGGCCTTCGAACCTACAGTAGGAGCGGTGCTGCTGGGGAGGGAATTGACCGAGCAGTGACAGCTGAGAAAAATCGGGAAAAATTATCGCAAGAATTCGGCGTATAATAAATCTCGCTATATCTATGACGGGGCGTTCAAATAAATTGAACGCCCCGATTTATTATCATTTTTAATGGGTCTGTTGCCCAAATCAAATTACCGTGGTGTCGAGTCTCCGCACTCGATACCAAGTATTTATTATTATTTAATATGCTGTCGACTGCGGAGAGTCGACAGCACGCAATAATCATTAAGGCAACACTCCCTAATAGAACGGCTATAATCGCCCCTGCTACTTCACCAACAGCATTTTAACGGTCTGAGAAGTTCCCCCTGCGGTCAAGCGCGCGAAATACACCCCACTCGATATCGCCGACGCATCCAACACCACCTGATGCGTCCCGGCGGGTTTGAAGCCATCGACCAAAACCGCAATTTCCCGCCCGGCAATGTCGTAGATTGCGAGTCTTACATTACTTGCAGCTTGCAGCTCGAAGCTGAGAGCTGTCGATGCGTTGAAAGGATTGGGGGAGAAATTGAGAATTAAGAATTGAGAATTGAGAACTGAAAATTCGTCATCATCGAACCAACCGGTTATTGTCCAACCCATATCCTCACCGCCCGTTGACTCTCCCGCCAGCTTGGTGAAGGGGAAAGTGTCGAAGGCGATGACGGAGTCGGGGTAGTATCCCACATTCCCGATATAGATATAATTCCCCGGCGGCGCACTGCTCGGAACCTGCTGTCTTATCCCTTCACGGTATAGCGTTGCTTTTGCAGACAGAGGAAGATTACTGCGCATTATCAGGGCTCGGCCCAGAGTGGTTCCGTTGGGAAGGGTGACATCGGTCCAGGCGTCGATGGTCATCGGATTCTGGGAAGCGTTGTCGAGCTGGGCGTTAAAATCGAAATATCCTCCCCCGGCGGAAATTTGTATCGGCGGATTCTGGGGAGTGAGGGTGATGCTAAGCGGAGCCACGGTGAACACTCCGGGAACCACGGTCACTGTCCGGCTGCCGAACCGGGGATATTCAATGTTCACATTGGCGGCGCCGGTGCGGGTCTGAGACACATTGAAGACGAATTTTATCAGCGCCCCTTCCCCGGATAGCGGCACCGGCCCGATATTCATTGTGCGGCACTGCACCCTGCCGGGCTCGTAAGTGCAGGTCACCATAAAAAGGCTCATAGTCTCGATGATAGTGCCCACCCGGCTGTAGCTGCTGCAGGTTATCAGTGTGGAATCGTCCCAGACTAAGTCCAGGTCAACTGCCCCACTCCTAAACCGGAGAGGTTGGTGGTGTAAATGGGTAGTTGGATGATGTCTCCCGGCGCGGCGGAGGTGTCGGGGATGGTCAGGGTGATTTGGGCGGCTGCGGGCGATAACGCCACCAAGATTGAACTCAACACCAGGAGTGTAATAGAATGATGGTGAAAACGCATAGCAAGCCTCATAGGTTAGTTTATGTTCAAGAGAGCTGCTAATTCAGACTTTGTTCTAATAATGAGAGCTTTGATAATTAGGATTGTCATTCTAAGCGAAGCGAAGAATCTCTTTGTTAAATATAAGTTTAATGCAAATTGGAGATCCTTCACTGCGTTCAGGATGACAATCGCAAGTGTTTGAATATAACAATATTAAGGTAGAGTGAGAGTTGTTTGTCAACACTCTCTTTAATGTAATCCGTACATTGTTAATTGTCAAATGATAAATTTAAAAAAAGAGCCGGACTGTCGCCAGCCCGGCTCGTTCCCCATTCCAACTAATATGTTCGATAGTTTCTTTGCCGCTTCCTCGCGAGGCATTGTTTTCATCCTTTAAGTTGCGAAGCCGCGGCAGAGACCCTCGAATGAGGGCTATCTTTTGGGGAAATTCGATTCCTTTTTAGGTATCGGCGGCTCTTCGGGAAGTTTCTTGGGATTATCCCTCATCTCCTTCACCAGATAGTCGATAGCCGCGTCAAGCTGCGGATCTTTCCCCGCTAACACGGAGCCGGGGTCGTTCTCTACAGGATGGTCAGGCTTAACTCCGGGGCCTTCGATGAGCCATTTACCCTTTTCATCGCCGATGACTCCCCATCCGGAGAATTCCGGAGAAGTGTAGAGCCCGCGGTCATTGAAAGGTTTGTCGCCGCGGATACCGACCCATCCACCCCAGGTGCGCTTCCCAAACACTGGTCCAAGTCCCAGCATCTTAGCGCCCTGAGTGAAGGTTTCACCGTCGGAGCCTGTCTGGGCGTCGCAGATTAGGGCATAATGTCCATAGAAAGCGGAGGCGGGATCGGTATACCTGCCGCCGTGCCGCGGTCTCCCGGTAGCCCACACTTTGCGGTTAAGCTGGGAGAGGAGCATAGGTGCGACATTACCGCCGCCGTTGTGGCGCACATCCAGAATCATAGCAGGCTTATCGGATTGGGGATAAAACTGCTGCCCAAATTGCCACAGGCCGTGGCTCATCATATTCGAAAGATGCACATAGCCAATCTTCCCGCCGGATTTATCCTCGACATACTTGCGTCTGCCTTCCACCCAGTCGCGATAGCGCATAGAGTATTCGCCGCCCACCGGCTCCACCAGCACATCCCGGGCTTCCTTCAGTGAAGGTTTGGAATTCAGGGAAAGAATTACCTGTTTGCCCGCTTTGTTCTGCAGCAGTTCCAGGTAATTGTTCACCGAGTTGGCGGGGACGCCGTCGATAGCGACGATATAATCTCCCACTTTGGCTCCAACCTCAGACCTTACCAACGGAGACACCCACTGTTCTTGGGTTTTGTCCGCGGCGAAAATCTTGTCGATGCGGAAATACCCGGAACGGTCGCGGCTGATGTCCGCGCCCAAAAGTCCTACGCTAATGGGATGGGTGCGGTGAATGTCGCCTCCGAATACGTAAGCGTGTCCGGCGTTGAGTTCGCCTATCATCTCGCCAATGAGGTCGTTCAGTTCGGCGCGGGTGGAGATACGGTCGATGAGGCCCTTATAATGTTCAAAAACCTGAGGCCAGTCTACTCCATGCATATCTTCATCATAGAAGAAATCCCGCTGAACGCGCCAGGCTTGACGGAACATCTGTTTCCACTCGTCGCGGGGATCGAGTGTCATACTCCAGCCGTTGAGCTTGACCGCGGGGTCATCGTCCCCTTCACCTTTGGGCAACTCAGTGGCTCCGGCGTCCATCTTGATGAACCGCGAACCCATCCGCACCATTGCGACCTTGCGGTCGTCGGAAAGGTCGTAACCATCGATACTGTTAGCCACAGTATGACGCTTGCGTTTGTCGAACTTATAGAGGTTCAGGTCGGGTTTGTAGGCGTCCTTATTGTCAGTCATAGTGCCAACCGGTTCCCTTGACAGGTAGTAGAGCATCCCTTCGGCGGCAGTGAGACCAAAGTAGTAGCCGCCCTTGACCGGGATTTCAACCGTGCGGTCTTGAATGCCGGCCCAGTCGATTTCAACTTTGAATTCTTCTTCTTCTTCCTCCTTATCCCCCTCTTTGTCTTTATCCTTGTCTTTATCCTTATCTTCCTTCTCTTCCTCCTTGGGAGGTTCCAATAAATCCTTTTCCGGGGCGAAGGGGCTTTCTGCGTCCTCCTTCAAAAGAACAATGTAGAGTTTGTCCGGCCTGTAATAGACGAATTGCGCGCCGTACATCCCCCGCAGAGCGCTGAAATTGGAGGTGGAGGCGTAGTAGAGGTATTTACCTTTGGGATCCCAGGTCGGATGGTAAGAGCTGTACATCGGGCTGGTCACCAAATGGTTGGATTTTTTCTCAACATCGTAAATCCGGACGCTGCTCACATCCCAACTCTCATGATTGGTGTAAGCCAGATACCGGCTGTCGGGCGACCATTCAAAATTGCGGATTTCCCAAATATCGCAGTGCGCTACCTTGCGGGTCTTGCCGCTTTCCGCATCCATAATCCAGAGGTCGAGGTTTCCGTCGCTGAAAGCCACCCATTTGCCGTCCGGGGAGGGGACGCCCCGGTAGCGCCAGACCTTGTTCCCTTTGGAAATCTGCTTTGTTTTCTCCTTCATATAGGGGTCGAAAAGGTGGAATTCGTCCTCGCCGGATTTATCTGTAAAAGCCATTACCTTGCCGTCGATGAAGAAGGGATGCCTGGCGCGATAGGTGAAAGAATCGGTCAAGCGGCGGATAAGAGCTTCACGGCTCTTGGTGGGAGCGGTGAAAATCTGCCCTCTGGCGGCGATGACAATCCACTTCCCGTCGGAAGATAGGTCCCAATCGTCAATATAGCCCGATGGGCTGACGATGCGGGTGCGGGCGCGGAGCCTTTCCGAAGGAAGGGCAATGTCGATTTTTGCGTATTTACCGGTGTTGGCGTCATACTTCCAGACATCCATCGCCATCTGATAAACAATGATGCCTTCGGTTTCACTGGGGCTGGGCCAGCGGGCGTCGTAGTCCTTGTGGAAGGTATGCTGGCGCTGGTCGGAGCCGTCAGGCTTCATCGACCAAATGTTCTTCCTGCCGGTGGAATCGCTGAGGAAGTAGATGCGGTCGCCAATCCACATCGGATAAGAGTTATGACCGAGATAGGTGGAAACGGGCGCTTTGCCGTACTGCTTCCGTTTCAGGTCGGCGACCCAGATTTGGTCGGACATCCCGCCCTTGTACCGTTTCCAGGTGGCGTTGTTGCGGAATATTTGGGTGTAGGCAATTTTATCGCCGTCCGGTGAGAAAGAAGCCTGCGCCGCCTTGTCCAAACCCAGAAAGCGGGGATAATCGCCTTTGGGGGAAACGGTGTACATCTGATAGTCGTAGAGACCGTTGTTATAAACGGCGCGGTACATAATCCTCCCGTCCGGGGTCCAGCCAGCCACGTTATCGTAACCGGGATGGAAAGTCAGACGCTTGGGTTCTCCTCCTTCGACCGGCACTACATAGACGTCCATATTGCCTTCGTACTGGGCGCTGTAGGCAATCCATTTCCCGTCGGGGGAGAATTTGCCGTAGCGTTCTTCGCCGTCGTGGGTGGTCAGCCTCTTGGCGACGCCGCCTTTCAGCGGAACGATCCACAGGTCCCCCTCCGACGCGAAGACAACTTTATCCCCTTGCGCGTCAGGATAGCGGAGGAATCCCTGGTCGTAATTGCAGTAGCCTCCGGCGGTAATAAGCATAATGGCCGCAGCGGATAGTGTGGAAATGATAAGTTTTTTCATTGAACTCCCAAGTAAATTATACATAGGTTGACATTCCCCTCTCTATTAATGACATCGGAAAGGGGGAAAAAGTTGCTTGGAAATGAGCGAAATGGGGGAAAATCGATAATTAAAGCTAAACTAATATAGAAAAGGGGTTTGATTCCCAAACCCCGTGATGATAATTCCGGTTACAATGGATGTCAGCAGCGCTTAGCCCAGGATGCCGTTGACCTTGGCAATCAGGTCATCGCGGTCGATGGGTTTTTCAAAATAAGCCGCGGGCGGTTTCAACTGCTTTCGTTTTTCCAGATAGTCTATAAATCGTTTGAAATCGCTGGAGAGACCTGTGATGATTACTACCGGTATGGAGGCGAGTTCTTCATCATCCTGCAGGTCTCGAAACATCTTCACCCCGGATTCCTCCGGCATTGAGATATCGAGAGAAATCAGGTCGGGTTTTTCCGTGCGCGCCTTTTCCATCCCTGCCTTACCGTCTTCTGCCAGCACGGTTTCATATCCGTGGTCCTCGAATAGTGTTTTAAGGTAGGTCAGCACGTCCTTTTCGTCGTCGACAATCAAGACTTTTTTGCCCGTTGCCACTATAATTTCTCCTTGTTTTAAGCCCGCCGGCGCGGACCGGTTCTGCATTAATACTTTAGGCTTAAGGTATGGAAATAATCGAAAAAAAGCAAGCTTAGATAGGATTTTGTTTGTGAATATCTTTAATCCTTGAGCTGATTTCATCTATTCTCAATCCAATAGTGATAGATTTATAAGGAGCTGTTGCCCAAACATCTATGTCTGGTTCGAGGACGAACCCGACTCCAAAGCCCCCGCTTGGTGGCTGGGTTGTCTCAATCCCGCCACTCAGAATGATGAGTCGAAATTGGTTTCGGCAACACATCCATAAAGACCTGCTGTACTTCATTTAGTTCTATGAGGGCTTATAATACAGGGGATAATATTCATTTTTTTCGCACGTGTCCTTGCTTTTTTGTCTCAATGTTGTTAATATTTATTTTATCCTGAAAATATCGGCAGCGTATCACGCGAGCCGTAAG
>CAYQZD010000029.1:0-13099 GCA_964421875.1 uncultured bacterium | reverse complement strand
ATTTCATCCTAAATTGCACGATGGTTCGCGAAAAAATCCATCGAATGATGGTTTATCCTGAAAATATCGGCAGCGTATCACGCGAGCCGAAAGATTTCATCCTAAATTGCACGATGGTTCGCGAAAAAATCCATCGAATGATGGTTTACCTTGTCCAATTGCCGGTTCTTTGATTCTAGCGTTGAATTCCTACTATTGGCATAGCACTAATTACCGAATACAAAACACACTATAGAATATCAGGTGAGTTATATGCGTCTCAACTTCATTCTATTTCCTTTATCGGCAACGCTTCTGCTGATTTCAGCGGGGTTATGCCCTTTGCCCGCCCAAGATATGCCCCCCAACATCCTTCAAATCGAGACCGAGGAGTACCACCCCGGCGAACCACTGAAAATCCGAGCCACAGTGATCGACGACGGACAAATCACGGTGCTGCGGCTTTTTTTCCGCCGGCCGGGTGAATTAGAATTCGACTTTGTCGATTTCCAGCCCGAATTCGACTACTATGTCGCCATAATACACCCCGAATTCCTCGACCTGGGTAAAATTGAATACTATGTTTCTGCCGAAGACAACGGCGGGAATACCCGAACGTCGCCCGAAATCAATCCCGACATCAATCCCTATGAATTTGAAATTATTATTCAAGTGGAAGAGGGGCGCCCCACCAACGTTCAGGTCCTCTCCCCGGAACCCGGCTCCATCCTGCCTCAGGGAGCGGAGCTGATTATCGTCTCGCTTTTCGACCCTGATGACGACACCGACATCGAATCCATAAGGGTTTACGTCGATGGCAAGGATGTGACCGAGGAGGCGCAGGTCTCACGCGACCTCATAACCTACGCTCCAATAGGGAGGCTCCCCTCTGGCACGCACCGGGTCGAAGTGCACGTGCGTGATAAGGAAGGAAACGAATCCCCTGTGAAGAGGGTGGAATTTCGAGTGGAGCCCTTTCGAGCGGAGAAACGCGCTCAACTTAAATGGAACGCGGATTTCTCATTGGAGAGTCAATACGATAAGTATAGTGGCAAGGAGCAGCCGGTTTACCGACCGGTAGACCGCACCATCCCCAGACTAAGATTGAACGGCGAATGGGGATGGCTGCGCGCGGATGGGGAGTTATATTACAATATGTATATGGACGATAACGCCCGCTCTTTATCGGAGCAGCGCCAGACTTTAAACCGTTACCGCTTTAAAATGCAGACCAAACCGCTCACCGTTGTTTTTGGCGACGCTAATCCGCGCTTCAGCGAACTCACCATCAAGGGAACACGAATCCGGGGCGTCAGCGGCGATTTTAAGCTGGGCTTTTTCGGGCTGTCGGCTTTCTGGGGCGAAAGCAGGAACAAGGTGAATCCCTACCAAATCGACGAGGACGACAGCGTGTTGGTGGACACTATCATCGATTCTATCAATCTTGACACAACATACATTTATGAAAAAGGGGTGGGCACTCCCACCTACAAACGGGATTCTTACGGCGTCAGGACGACCCTGGGATATGAAAACCTCGAAGCAAAAGTCTTTAACAAGGCGCAAATCGGCTTCAATTACCTCCGTTTTACGGATGATATCGGTGATTCCGCCGCTTTCCGCGACGAGATTATCGGGATAGGAGGGAACGAATTCGCCAATTTGGACGCCGATAGTATGGCTTGGTATCTTCAGAATGTTTTAAACATCGACACGACCGATACTGTTCTCTGGAATGATTATTGGGAACGGTGGGAACTGGACCACGAAAGTGTGGAAGGAAAGCTGGGCAGACCCAAGGACAATATCGTCGGTTCGATGACCCTCGATTTACGATTTTTTAAGAACACATATCTCACTCTGGAGGGGGCTTTCAGCCTGATGAGCGACAATATGTACGGCAGCCGGGAACGTATCGATGAATTATACGAGGACCAGGAGGCAGGAGAGGAACTGGATGACGCCGATAAAATCATACTCGATATCGATAAAGCGATGAAGGACTACTTCGATTTCGAAGTCAACGATGAACTCATCCACACCTTTTCGCCCACTGAATTATGGAAACCCACATTATTCGCGGACCTGCGCACTCCGCTCTACCTGATTCCCACAAACCTCAGAGTAAACTATCGGAGGATACCTGAAACCTATAATTCGCTGGGGAATCCATCGCTATTAAAGGATGTCAGCGCTTTCAAGGTCGATACCCGCACCCGGTTCCTGCGTAATCGTGTCATACTCTCCCTGGGGGGCGAGCGGCGCGATGACAACCTCTACTACGCCAAGGAGATAACCACTCGCAACGACATCTTAAGCGCCGGAGTGAATCTTGTGTTCCCCAGCTATCCTTCCCTTAATTTCGCCTACAGGCTGAACTCTCGTGAAGGTGAAAAGGACACCACGGAATACAACATCGGGACTACGGGAGACACCATTAGTGTCAACGAGTATTCACTGACCGCCACCGACAGTAAAACCGGGACTTTCAACATTGGTTCGGGTTATATGTTCACTTATAGTGAATGGCGCGCCAATGTCAACACCAATATTATGCTGATGAAGTATGATGACAGTAAAAACGAGGCTTACAATTTTTCCAATCAATCCTATATGGTCTCCGCCGGAATGGATGCTCCCTGGCCCTGGCGTATCGACTGGAGCTATGGTTATTCAGTGAACGACCCGGAGGCCTCGGGGATGAAAAGCACCATCTACAACATCTTCAATTCCCGGTTCAGCTACTATTTCCGCAACCGGACTTTGACCACTTTCGCGGGACTGGACCTGTTGTCCGGAAAAAAGGATATGGACGCTACGGTTAATTACAAAATAGATAATGTCAAACGCTCGATTAAAGCCGGGGTCAAATGGAAAGTGTCGCCCAGGATGTCCCTCAGCTTCCAGGGAGAAAACATCGATTTCAACGATGGCTTTAAAGCCGCCGACTATATTAACACATCTTACACCGAAAACCGGGTCACTTTCAGGTTCAACTACAGGATGTAGAGAGTAATACCGGAAATTAACGCGTTCAGCTTTAGCTTATAAAGCTGCATCAGGCGAAATAGTGAAACTCGATGACAAGACTATAGCAGAACTCAGATACTAAACATAAGACTCGAGTATTATAATGGCTCGAAAGCGGCACGGCAAAATCTCCATCCTGCTATTGCTCACGGCGGGAGCGCTTGTTTTAACGATGTTGGTCTCAGTATCCGAGCTGGTCTGGAAGCTGGAACTGCAAACCCTTGACGCGCGCTTCAAGCTTCGTGGCCCGGTGGACGTGAAGGAAAACGATATTATCGTAGTGGGGATCGACGACCAGACCTATGCTGAGCTTCCCGAACGCTGGCCCTTCCCCCGCGAATATTACGCCCGCTTCATCCGCAATATAATAAAGGCGGGGGCGCGGATGATTGTATTCGACGTTCAATTCACCGAGCCGGGCCGGAAGTCAATGGGGGAGGACTCCCTGCTGGCTGCGGCGGTGGCTGAAGCGAAGGAATCGGTGGTTCTGGCGGGTAAAATCCTGGAAGAGCGGAATCCCTATATCAAGGAGACGCTTAAACACGTTTTCCCCCCAATCCCTGTTCTGCTGAAAACCGGGGCGGAATGGGGCATTGTCAACGAGCCCAACGACCCCGACGGATTTACCCGCCGCTACCTCCTCTACCAACCCTTCGGCGACAAAACCTACCTCCCAATTGGCATCAAAGCGGTGAAACTGTTCAAAGGTTATCACGACACTACCAAAGTTGGTATTGAAGACAACTGTTTCCGCTACGGCGACCTCTCAGTCCCCCTTTTCGACCGCAACACTATGCTGGTAAATTTTTGCGGCCCCGCTAAAACCTTTCCCACCTACTCCTTCAGCGACATTCTGGACGACTCGGAGTTCAACCTGCGGGAAAACGACACCGACTATATGGAGAGTTTTTACAGCAGCGCCGACCTGCCGCCGGAATTCGCCGCCCTGCTGAAAAATCCCTTCAAAGACAAAATCGTCTTTCTGGGAGCCACCATCGAGGAGCAGAAGGACACCTTCTTCTCGCCGTTTTACGGCTTTGGCGGTATTAAAGAAAAAACCCCCGGGGTGGAGTATCATGCCAACGCTATCTGGACCATATTGAACCAAGCCTTTATCAACACCCTCGAACTCCACCACATATATTTAATAATGTTGGCGCTGGCGCTCATCACCGGTCTGGTGGTGCACTATCTGAAAATCTGGGGAGGGCTGGCGGCGCTGGTGGTGGAAATTGCACTGCTGACGTTTGCGGCGATATATCTCTTTAACAATCACCATCTTTGGGTGGAAATCACCGGACCGGCTTTGGCGGCGATTTTCTCCTTTGCCGGCGCCGGCGGCTATCAATTCATCACCGAACAGAAGGAGAAACACCAGATAAAGGGGATGTTCCAGCACTATCTGGCGAAGGATTTGGTGGATGAACTAATCGCCAATCCGGATAAACTGAAGCTGGGCGGAGATAAAAAGGAACTCACCGTATTTTTCTCCGATATCGAAAGCTTCACCAGCATCTCGGAAGGGCTGCCGCCGGAAAGGCTGCTGGTGTGCCTCAACGAATACCTATCGGTGATGACCGATATCATCCTGGAAAACGACGGGATGCTGGACAAGTACATCGGGGACGCCATCGTAGCGGTTTGGGGCGCGCCGATTTTACGGGAGGACCACGCCCGGCTGGCTTGCCTGACCTCGGTGCGGATGCAGCGGGAATTGGAGAAAATGCGGGGAAAATGGGAGGAGGAGGGCAAGCCTTTGTTCAAAGCCCGTATTGGCTTGAACACCGGGCCTATGACTATCGGGAATGTGGGTTCGCATCAGCGCCTGTCCTACACCGTTATCGGGGACACGGTGAACCTGGCTTCCCGCCTGGAGAATATCAACAAGCAATACAAAAGCTACATAATGGTTAGCGAGTTCACCCGCAAAGAAATCGACCGGGATTTTCATACCCGGGAGTTGGATTTGATAACGGTGAAGGGTAAAACCGAGCCGGTGCGGATTTTCCAGCTTCTGGAGGAGACCACTGTCCCCCTGCCGCAACCGCTGAAGGTGGCGCTGGGATATTACTCGGAAGGTTTGAAATATTACTACGAGAAGTCCTGGGATAAGGCGATGGACCTTTTCATCGAAGCGCTCAAAGCCAATCCTGACGATTTCCCCTCGCAGATGTTTGTCGACCGCTGCGAGTATTTCAAAGCCAATCCCCCGCCGGAGGTTTGGGACGGAGTGTGGGAATATAAGGTGAAGTGATAATTGAATTATGATTGGTGTTCAGTGATTGGCGATTGGTGTTTGGTGTAGGTTGGCTTATGCGAATCCGCCCGGGCCTGCAAGCGTGAGCCCTAAGTATAAACCAACTTTTTTACCCCAAAAACTTGACATTTGTTCACCATTTTCGTAGATTACCTGAGGGGGGGTATTTGAAAATCCGGCAGCGTCCCGGGAGAGTACTAGAGCTTTCGGTTTAGCATTATAGTCTTATATAATAGAATAAGTTTATCTATTTGTTTATTATGAGAATAGGTTCACTGGCGACCAAGCACTATCCACCAATTACCAATACCGTGCCGCCAAGTCCCCACAAGCGGCGGTATTAACCGGCGGGTCTGAATGATCCGCTCTACATCCTGCGGGGGGATAAATCCCCCGCCTACCCAATATAGCCGTAATAGCCTTAATAGCCTGTTATTTTTTTCGTCAAACAATCCGATTGCTTCGCTTCGCTCGCAATGACAAATGATTGGCGGTTGAAACCCACCCTACGACTGAACACCGTACACCAAGCGCCAGTTCACCGTTTCACCGGCACCATCACCTTGAACAGCAGCGGCACAATTATCAGGGTCAGCACGGTCGAAAACAGCAGTCCCCCCACCATAGTCCACCCCATTGGCGCCCACAGCTTCCCGCTGAGCAGAGTCAGCGGCATTTAGCCGCCGATGGTGGTGATGGAGGTGAGGAGGATGGGAGTGAAGCGGATGGAGCCCGCCTGAATCAAGGCTTCATCCCGCGATAACCCCTTTTTCAATCCCGAATTCACAAAGTCGAGCAATACGATGGCGTCGTTAATCACGATGCCGATGAGGCTTTCTATCCCCACAAAAGCCATAAAGCCGAAATTGTTCCCGGTGACGAAGAGCCCCAATACCGCTCCGATGAAAGCCAACGGCAGAGCGGTGAAAATCACCAGCGGCTGGCTGAAAGAGTTGAATTGCAGGACGAGGATGGCGTAAATCACCAAAATTGCGATGATGGCGGCGTTGAAGAGGCTGGCGAAGCTCTCGTCCCGCTCCTCGGTTTCGCCCTCGATTGAGCAGGTGTATCCTTCGGGCCAGGCGATTTTATCCAGTTCCAGCCGCAGGGATTGGGCGATTTCCCAGGCGAAATACCCCTCCAGGACATCGCACCGCACCCGGAAATTGCGCTCCCCGTCGCGGTGAGCGATAACCGATGGTCCCCCGGAAATGACCGGTTTCGCCACTTCCGACAGGGGGACGAATCCCCTCCCCCCCGCCGCCGGGAAGTAAATTCGGGAGAAGGCGTCCCAGCCCGGAGGCTGCTCGAAGGGGAGCCGCAGCGTCACCTCCCGCTCCTCGCCTCCAAGGCGGAAGCTGGTGACCGGCTCGCCCGCTAAAGCCATGCGGAGGATGCGCGCCACCGCCGCCTGGGGGATACCCAGCATCCCGGCGCGGTCCCGGTCGACCTCGACCCGGATTTCTCCCCCGCCCCCGCGAAGCTCGTTGCGGATGTTGTCCGTCCCCGCCGTTTCCCGCAGTATCCCCTCCACCCGGTATGACAGCTTCCGCAGCGTTTCCAAATCGTCCCCCCCAATCCTGACCGACACCGGCGCCCCCACCGGAGGCCCCTGCGCCAGCTCCTGAACCTCGATCCGCGCTTCGGGATAATCCTCCCATTCCTCCCGCAGCTTCTTAATCAGGGAAGAGACCTTCTCATATTCGATTTCAGGCTCCATCATCACCATCAACTGCCCGTAATGGTCGGTTTCCCGCTCCCGGCCGAGGTTATAGTAGACTACGGGATTGCCCTTGCCCACATTGGCGGCGATGCGCGCCACTCCGGGCGCTTTGAGGATTTCCTCCTCCATCCGGCGCACGATTTCGTCCACCGAAGTCAGGTTCGCCCCCTTGGGGCGGTAGATGTCGATGATGAAGAGGGGTTTGTTAGCCTTGGGAAAAAACTCCTTGCCCAGAGTAGTGAACAGCGCCATACTACCCATCAACGCTCCCAGCGTTATAACCACCGCCAGTCCGGGCCGTTTTAAAACCGCCCTCAAGATTACGGGGTAATATTTCTCACCGAGGCGGTGCAGACCCCGCGCAAACATATGTTCCCCCCCGGCGGTGGGTTTCAGCACTGCGGCTGAAATCAGCGGGGTTGCGGTCAGCGCCACCAGGAGGCTGGCGGCAATAGTCATCATCACCGTCACCGGCATCGAACGGATGAACTGTCCGGAAGAGCCCGCCATCGCCAGGATGGGGAAGAAGGCGGCGATAGTGGTGGCGGTGGCTGAAGTAACCGCCCCGGCGACTTCCCGCGCCCCCTGGCCGGCGGCTTCCCAACGGCTTAAACCCAGATTCAGGTGGCGCTGGATGTTCTCGCTGATGACGATGGCGTTGTCCACTAACATCCCCAGCGACAGTATCATCGCCGATATGGATATTTGCTCAAACTGGTAACCGAGCCGGTAAACTCCACCCAGTCCGACAATCACCGACAGCGGTATCGCCAGCAATATCACTATCGCCAGCCGCCCTCCCACCAGCAGGAATACCGCTACCGCTACAAAAGCTCCGCCGTAAAGCAGGTTGGCGGCGAAACTGTTCAGGCGGCGTGACACAAAGTCCGATTGGTCGAACACGATTTCCAACTTCAGGTCGGCAGGGAAACGGCCTTCCAGTTTTTCCAGCGCCGTTCTCATTTTTTTACCCACCGACAGCAGGTTGCTGCCCTCCTTCTGGGTGGCGGTGATGAACACCGCCCGCTGGCCGTTGTATCGCACCCAGTAGGTGGAGTCTTTGTATGCGAGTCTTACGTCGGCGATATCCTCCAGGCGCAGTGGCATTCCGGCGCGGACCTCGACGATAGCGCTCTTGACATCCTCCAGAGTTTCGAAATCGCCGCCGAGGGTGACATTGAACTTGCGGCCCGGAATCTCCACTTTGCCCGCGGGGAAACCGATATTGGCGGCGGCGACCCTTTCCGCCACGGTGAGGGGGGACAGTTTCCAGGCCGCCAGTTTATCGATGTCGAGGGAAACGCGGATTTCCTGCTCCTGAGCCCCCTCAATCTCCACCTTTTTCACGCCGGAAATCCGCCTCAATTCATTCTTGGCAATCTCCGCATAGTCAAAGAGCTGCCGGTGAGTGTAATCTTCCCCCGCCACCGCCGCCTGCAAAACCACCACCCGGTCGGTGCTGTGGCGGATGACTTCGGTGTTCAACACTCCCGGCGGCAAATCCTTCTTCGCCTCGGAAATTTCGTTGTTCACCGTTTGTATTGCGTCATCCACATCCACATCATCGAAAAATTCGACATAGAAATAAGCCGCTCCGTCCATTGCCCAACTGTCGAGTTTTTCGGTCTCTTCCATCCCTATCAGACGCTCTTCCACCGGATCCACAATCAAATCCTCGAGGTCGGCGGGGGAAGCTCCGGGATAAGTGATAATCACGGAGCATTCCTTCATCTCGATAATGGGATCCTCGCTGCGAGGCATCAGCCAGAGTCCCAAAAGTCCGTTGCCCACCAGCGCCGCCAACGCCATCACGGTGAAGCGGCGCCGGTTCAGCGCCAGGTCGGATAGGCGCATTATTCCTCCCGCTCGATATTGTCGCGCATACCGGCGGTCTCGACTGTGACATTGTCCCCATCACGGACGCGGTCCACGCCTCCGCAGACCGCCAGGTCCCCTTCGCCCGCGCCGGAAATCAACTCGATGTAGCCGCCTGAAGGTTTTCCAAGCTGGAGCGGGACTTTGACCACATCACCCGTTTCCGGGCGGAAACGGTAATAGTAAGCCTGACCGTCGGAGGCAACCCTGACCGCATCGGCGGATATCGCCAATATTCTCCGGGGAGCGCCGGCGGTAATCACCGCCTTAACCGCCATTCCGGGAAGCCAGCCGCCGGGATTGGCGAACTCCAGCTTTACCGGAAGCAGTCCCAGAGTCATTTCCCCGGAGGAGGGCAGAGCTGTCACTTTTCCCCTAACAATAGTTCCATCTCCGTCGAAGAGCGAAATTTCAGCGCGGTCTCCCAGGCGCAGAGCCTTGGTTTCACGCTGAGCTATCCCCAGGGTAATCTCCAGCCGGTCGATTTGCACCAGTTTGTAAACCGGCGTTCCGGGACCCACAATCTGCCCCGGCTCGATGAAGCGGGCGGCGACGCTCCCGCTGAAGGGGGCGGTGATGTATCCATGCTGAAGGGCGAACTCAGCCGCATTATAGTCCGCCTCCGCCAGCGACCGCGCGGTCTCGGCGTCCTCAAGCGTCCCCGTGGGAACGACTTCGGCTCCCTGCAAACGTAGAGCTTTGGCGTAGTCTCGGCGGGCTTTTTGCAGAGCGGATTCGGCTTTCTTCAGGTTCGCCTTCAACGCCGCCGCGTCCAGGGCGGCTAAAGTATCACCTGCTTCCACCCTGTCGCCCATCTCGTAGCCGGCGGTCTCGACATATCCTCCCTGGAGGAAGGAGAGCGCCGCTTCGCGTGTGGCTTTCAGCGTTGAGGCGGCGGAAATGTTCACCTTCACCGCTCTGCTTTCCACCGGGCGGACGGTTACTTTAACCAATTCTGAGGGCGGTGGCTGAGGATTGTTCCCGCCGCCGCAGGCGGCTATTAGCGTGGATGCCGCAATAATCAAGAAGACGTTGCATGTGAATAAATAATAGTCTTTCATTTAGACTAATCCACTGTAGGGCGGTTGATATTATTATCCCCCGGGTGTCTTTCATTGACGGATTTCTGTTTGGTTAAGATAAACTTCCCCGCTATTAATTGCAATTTTCGCACGCTTTATGTAACTTTTACCCGGAGCAAGCGTCAATATAAGTGAAAGCGTTGAAAATAGTCGAGCACTGTAAACCGGGTAACCTCGAATCTCAAAGAAATACTTTAACGCTTCACGAATCAGCGCTGCTGCTGTTTTCGAGTATTAAAGTCGTTTTTTGCATAACGACGCCGCAAACGTTAATGGGGGTCGCGAGAGAGAAATCTTGATTGACTGGGAAGAAACCTACCGGGTACATTCGCCGGGAGTCTACCAATATCTGCTGAGCCTCTCCAACGGCAGTTTCGAAGCCGAGGACCTGCTGCAGGAGACCTTCATCAGAGCTATAAAGTCGGAGTCCACCCTCCGGGAGCCCGGTAAAGTCCATTCCTGGCTGATGACCATCGCACGGAACCTCTTTCTCGACTCGGTGCGGAAAAAATCGAAATGGAAAGCGGTCGGCTACGCCGCGGAGCCGGAAGAGATGGAAACCATCCCCGACTCTAAACCCAACCCCGAGGATTTCGCAATGAACAGCGATTTCAAAAGTCATCTGCATAACGTCCTGTCTCACCTGGCTGAAACCTACCAAACCGCGTTTGTGTTGGGGGTGATGCAAAGGCTCTCTTATCAGGAAATCGGGGATATAACAGGATGGTCGATGTCGATGGTGAAAACCAACATCTTCCGAGCGCGAAAGAAGGTGGCGGAAGCGCTGGGTGAATTTCGAATATAGATTGCTAGTTCTGGTACACATAAATATCACTATATATTCACAATTAAATTAGTGGTGTCGGGTCCCCGCACCCGGCACCAATCGACTGTAAATATTATATATGCTGTCGACTGCGGAGAGTCGACAGCACAAAAAAACAATTAGAATAATTGAGCAGAGCTATGAAGAGCTGCGAAGAATACCAAATCTATATATCAGCGATGCTGGACGGCGAGCTTAAAGGCGATGAATTGACCAGGACCGTGTCTCATCTCTCCGTCTGCCGCGAGTGTATGTCCACCTTGAAGGCGTTCCAGGCGCTGCAGGCGAAAGTGGACGAGCAGAAGACCACACCAGCCCTGCCGGGGAATCTATGGAGCCGGATTGAGCAGAGTTCAGGCCGCCCGGAGAAACCCAGAGTTCTCCCATTAATGTCCCGCACCGCCAGCATTATAGCTATCGCCGCGGGGATTATCCTATTCTTCGCTCTGGGATATATCCTGCGCAAGCCTATGATGCCTTCAATCGCCGTCGACCGTGAAACCCCCATAGTAATGGCCAGCGACGCCGGGAGTATGAGTGAAGAACGGTTCCTCCAGCTCACGAGGGAACTGCTCTCCGCAGACCCCAAGTATCACCGGCGGATGTACTTCATCCTGCATACACTGACCGCCGGCTCCTATGAAGGGGGGCTTGAACCGCAGACTCGAGGCGAGACGGAGGTTCCTTCGCGGCTGATAAGCGCTGATGAAGAACAAACATCCGAAATTTTGAAATACTGATTCGAAATTTAGAGAGCAGCGTTGTAACGGGATAACCGATGATTTCGATTAGTAAGATTATGTGTTGGCTCACCGACCATGACAAAGTACAATTCAATCCGAACCAACCAAGAACCTACATTGTATGGAGAATAAGATGAAGTTCAGGAAAACAACCGGTGTATTTATGACCTTGACCATTCTTGCCGCAGTTAGTTACGAAGCTTCAGCGGGCGACGACGAGGGATTCATCTACGGCAAAGTGACCACTCGAAGCGGGGAAACCTACACCGGCGCATTACGATGGGGCAAACAGGAGTGCTTCTGGGACGACATTTTTAACGCCAATAAGGAGGAAAATCCCTGGACAAAATACCTTAAACGGGACAAAGACAAAAAGAAGGGTGAGCGGGAATACGACTTTTTCGGTATAAAGGTTAAAAAATATCTTGGCATCGCCAGCATCCATATGTTCATCACCCAATTCGGCGATATCGAAAGCATTAAGGTCCGCCAGGGGAACAATGCGGTGATATTTATGAAAAACGGTTCCGAGTATGACGTCTCGGGCTACGGGGATGTGGGCGAAAGCATCTTGATTCTGGATGATAACCTGGGCAAAATAAAACTGAAGTGGAAATCAATCCGCTACATAGAATTTATGGATACCCCCAGAAAAGTCAAACGCGAAGGCTACCGGCTTAAGGGTAAGGTCAAGACCAGGGAGATGGAGCTATACGGCTATGTGATGTGGGACGCGGAAGAGTGCATCTCTTCCGATATACTTGACGGAGACAGTGAGGACGGCGATATGGAAATCGAGTTCGGCAATATCCGCTCCATCAAACGCCGGGGCAGCCGCGCCAGCCAGGTCACATTGAAGGACGGCAGGGAATACGAACTCCACGGCTCCAACGATGTCAACAGTGAAAACCGGGGCATCTTCGTTTACGACCCCCGTTACGGCAAGATTGAAGTCTGCTGGGACGGATTCGTTGAGGTGATTTACGAAGACAAGGACGATTCCGGGCCGGACTATAAATCCTATAAGCCTATGGGAAAACTAACGGGGACGGTTAAAACTATTCAGGGAGACCGGTTCCGCGGTGAAATAGTATATGACCTGGATGAGACCGAAGGATTCGAAATCCTGAACGGGAAACTGGAGGATATGGAGTTCAACATCCCCTTCCGCAATATTGCCAAGATTGAACCCAAGGGGCGTTATTCCAGCATTGTCAAGCTTAAGAACGGTGAAACCCTCCGTCTCGATGATTCCCAGGATGTCAGCAGCAAAAACGACGGAATCCTGGTGTTCAACGATGAGGGATACGAATATATCGAATGGGAAGATGTGGAACTTATAGAGTTCAAGTGATAGTGTCAAATCGTAAAGCAGAAGACCGGTGCAAGCATTAAGCGGAGCCTGAAAGGCTCCGCTTTTTTATTGCTGGCAATTCAGAAATCTTATTTCAATCCATCGAGTTAAGAGCGCAACATTTCTTGCAATATTCTGTCTGTATCTATATATTGTATTCAGTGCGTGGTATGGAGCCGAGAAATAAATGCCACGTTACACTTTACCGATTTGAAGCACCTGCGTCATTC
>CAYQZD010000028.1:0-36721 GCA_964421875.1 uncultured bacterium | reverse complement strand
TAAATAGTTGTATTCTAATATTCAGAAATTAATTTTGAATTAAAATCCTGTAAATCTTGTTAATCCTGTCTATTATATTTCCTGTTGCATAACTCTGAAATTGTCATTGCGAGGAAGCGAAGCGACGAAGCAATCTATTTGTTATATAATAGCTTAAAGATTGCTTCACTTCGTTTGCAATGACAGATTAAGGACTTTTTCAACAGCGACTATCATAATTAATTTATGAATAATTCAGGCTAAAGCGGTTCTTGATAATAATTTCCGATGTAGGGGCGAACGGCCGTTCGCCCCCACCAAAATCATAGGAAAAAACTATCGGAAATCGGTATAATCAGTGTGTATCTGCACGGAGGAATTTTGTCCCAACCGTGCTAATCGAGAAGAAAAACAAGGGTCCAACCACGGAAACCGTGGATACTTTCACACAAAAAAATACAAAAGCTCCCTCACCCCCGGACTCAGCCGGGGAATCGGGAGCTTGGAATTATGTTCAAACACATCGAACGAACAAGCGAGTTTACTTGAGGCGTGAGTATTCTCCGAATTTATCTATGACCGCTCGGACAGTCGTTACTTACCCGGTATAACCAGAATCTGTTCGGGATAAATCACATTGGGATCTTGTATCTGATTCTTGTTCGCTTCATACATTTCGGTCCACCTGAAGGGGTCGCCTAAAATCTCCGACAGAGCCGCAATTTTAGCCAGCGTCTCGCCTTTAACCACCAAATGCTGATTCTTGGCAATATCCCTGATAATGGTCAAGATTTGGTCGGGATATATCAGGTTGGGATCCTTGATATTATCAGCGTTAGCGCTCCAAATCCGGGGCCACTTGTAGGGATTGTTGTAAACCTCTGGTTTGGCGGATATCTTCCAAAGAAAATCGCCTCGTTTAACCGTGTAGGTTTCGTGACGCGGAGCCGGAACACTTACCTTAAGCCCTTCCATTTTGTCAGAATAATCGTCAAGCTTATTCTTGTAATCGGGGATGTTGGACATAGATTGCTGTTTCATCGTGTTCAGCTTATCCTTGACCGCTTCCAATTCATTTTGACGCTGATACAGCATTTCCGGCGTTAAGGCTCGCAAGGCCTTGATCTGGTTTTCCAGTTCCTTTAGTTCTCTGCCGTAGTTCTCAATGTCGGCTTCGAAAACACCAAGGATCTGGTAAATCTCCTGCTGGATACGGGCAATCTCTTCATCGGTCAGATTATACCGATTCTTCAGTTCCTGAATCTGCTGCTCCTCTAAGACGATGGCGGCATTAGCAGCGGCTTCCCTATCCTGCCAATACTTCAGAGACTGCTCGTACTCCTCAAACTTCATCTTCTCTTGGGCGAAAAGGGTTGGAGTGAGAAACATTGCGCATACCAGAGTGGCGATTATGAGAATGTACAGTCTATTCATTTTATTCGCCCTCCATAATGGTATGCTTCCCGTAAGCATCCTTGATTTTGTCTCTTTCCGCCTTCTTAGCTTCCAGTTCGGCTTCCTTCTGGGCGACCTTTTTCTCCCATTGTTCTTTTTCCGAAATCTTCTGCTGCAACATATTCTCGGCGGCCAGTGCGGCTTCCTTGGTGTTTTTCAAAAGGTTCAACTGTTCCTGCGTGGCGTATTTGGTGCAACCCACCATTAGGAACCCCAAGAACACCGCCATTGCAAGAAGCAATCTTATGGGCCTCCTCATCATTCCTCCATTTATTATTTCTATCTACTGTTTCTTAAAGGTTCAAGCTAATAATTCAGCGATTATCGCTCAAGGAATTATTCTCATCATACAATCTTTAAATGAAGGTGAACCGTCATAGACGGTCTCTTTCGCGACCATCCACAATAAAGAATGTAAATTTACGGCTCGCGTATGAACAATGCCGTTATCTTCACGGTAAAATAATAAATATTTATCAGATTGTCAAGAATTATTGTTACTACATTCTGACATTTTTACAGGGAAAAGGCGCAGCCTTTCCGCTGAAGCGCTGTTTTTCAAGTCAGACATAAAAAAAGTCAAGATATACAAATTATGATTTGATAACTTTAATCCCCAACTCCTTAAGCTGCTTATCCGATACAAGCCCCGGCGAACCGTCCATAAGCGACAATCCTGAAGTAGTCTTAGGGAAGGGTATGACTTCTCTAATAGAACTGGCGCCCGCAATCAACATCAGAAGGCGGTCGAAGCCGAAGGCGATTCCGCCGTGAGGGGGAACGCCGTATTCGAGAGCTTCCAGCAGGAAGCCGAATTTTTCCTTAGCTTCCTCTTCACCGATTCCCAGCTTATGGAAAATCTTTTCCTGGATAAGCCGCCTGTGTATCCTGATACTGCCGGAAGCGATTTCATAACCGTTTATCACCAAATCGTAAGCCTGAGACCTGACCGCAAACGGCTTGTCATCCAATAAAGCCAAATCCTCCTCTACAGGGGCGGTAAAGGGGTGGTGGGTGGCAGCGGGATTTCCTTCCTGGTCCGGTTCGAACAAGGGGAAACTATCCACCCACAGGAAGTGAAAACCACTATCTTTCTTGATGTCAAGGTACTCCGCTAGTTTTAACCGCAGCCTGCCTAATCCCTCCAGAGTGGTTTTCCTTTCGCCGGCGGCGAAAAGCGCTGCGCCGGTATCACCGGCGAAGAGGCTTCGGCCCAACTCCGCGGCTTTTTCCCGAGCCATAAACTTCCCCAGAGGGGCGTTAAAGACCGCTCCGTCCCAGTTGCCAGCCACCACTCCGGGTAAACCGCAATCTCGAGCGAATCCGTTCACTTCATCCGTCTGCCTGCGGGAGAGGGAGTATCCTTGGAGAGGCATAGCGACCACGCTGCCGCCAGTCTCCACCGTTTTGTCGAATACTCCGAATCCGCAGTTCATCACGGTTTCGGTCACATCCCGGAATCTACAGTCGAATCTGGTATCGGGTTTGTCCACACCGTAGGAGGATATCGCTTCCTGATAACTGATGATGGGAAAAGGAGCGGTTATCTCCACACCCGCAACTTCACGGAAAACGTTGGTCAACATCCTCTCCGTCAGGGCGAAGATGTCATCTTGTTCCACGAAGGACATTTCCATATCGATCTGGGTAAACTCCGGCTGTCGGTCCGCCCGAAAATCCTCATCGCGAAAACAGCGGACGATTTGAAAGTATCGGTCCAATCCCGCTATCATCAGAATCTGTTTGAAGGTCTGCGGCGATTGGGGGAGGGCATAGAATTTACCCTGATGCAGGCGGCTGGGCACCAGGAAATCCCGGGCGCCTTCGGGGGTGGATTTCATCAGGAAGGGGGTTTCAATTTCAAGGAATTCCTCCCGGTCGAAATGCTTTCTAACCGACATCGCCAGTCTATGTCTCAGACTCATACGCCGCTGCACTTCCGGACGCCTCATTTCCAGATAGCGGTATTTCAGCCGCAAATCCTCGCCGGCGTCGATTACCTCTTCGACGGGAATGGGGAGGTCGGCGCATCGGCTGAGGACTGTGACCTGTCGAGGGTGAATCTCTATTTCGCCGGTCTCCATTTCCGGATTAATCATATCCCGGGGGCGCAGGCGGACTTCACCTTCGACCGCCAGCACCGATTCGCGGGGTATTTCCCGCACCATCTCCGCCAGTTCCGGCTGCTTACCGGGATCGATCACGGCTTGCACCAAGCCATACCGGTCTCTCAAGCTGAGGAACAGCAGTCCTCCCAGGTCCCGGGCTCTTCTCAACCAGCCGGCGACAGTGACGGTTTTTCCCTCGTCACCAGCCCTGAGCTCTCCGCAATTATGTGTTCGCAACATATTTGTATTACTCTATGTGAATGAAGCGCCTTCCCGATTTGTCATTCCCGCAAGTAAATCCTCATTCGAGGGTCTCTATCGCGACCTCGCGCAACTTAAGATTAAAATTCACGACTCGCGGGATGCGCAGCCGCTATTTTCATGGTAAATGGAATGAACTCGTCGGGAATCTGAACTTAGAATTTTTCTGCTGTCAGATTCCAGACAGGCTGGAATGACAGCAGTGTCAATGATGATGATGATGATGATGATGAAAATGAAGAGGGCGAAGCGAATGAACTCACCGCCGGCGCGGCCGTAATTTTAAATGCCCCCTCTCAGGTAATATACGATTATGCTGAACATTTGTCAAGTTTTACGGTAAAAAAGTGAATCTATACTTAGGGCTTATGCTTGGAGGCCCGGGCGGTTATCTTAGAACGGAATCCGGAGCCGGCTAATTCCTTATGCATTCCCACGCGGGAGCGTGGGAACGAGGAGAATATGTGAATATGCTGCAGAGTGCGGGGACTCTGCAGCACAAAAGTAAAAAGACCACCTCATAATTACTCCGCCCAGGATTCCGGCTTTCGCTCGGAATGACAATTCAGATATTGGCGGAATTTAAACGACCGCCTTACAGTTTGGTTACAAATGAGAGGCGGTAGTAAACTGGTGGGTTGAAACCCACATCACCTCTGTTATGGTAAAAAAATAACCGCTATCATACCGATAACGGTTTGTTTTTATTAGATATGCTTATTGGCAACTCTAAGGTCAGATTTGTTTTCAAGGTTGTCCGCTTTAAGCGGACAACCTTATACCTCGCAGGATTAAAAACTCCGGACTCAGATACTCATCGCAATTATCGCCAAATCATTGTATTACTTGAAGCTGATGGGAACTTCTACTTGGGTATCACCTTCTTGAATGGGGTCAAAGCGCCATCTTCTTTCGATACGATTTCTGATGCAATCCTCCACCTGCGCTCCGAGCTGGGGATTGCTCCATCTTCCGGTGATGGTAATTCTTGATACCGAGCCATCGGCGTTGATGGTGAATTTAATCACTACGCGCCCGTTAAGCTGGGGATCTTTTTTCCTATATCTTTCATAGCATCGTTGGAGGCTTCCCAATTGCGGTTCAATCACCATCATCAGGGCATCGGAGCTTCGATTGACGCTTGCCGCTCCGGTTCCGGTGGGTTCTTCAATTTCTTCGATGATGACGCCACCGGTGAGTTCACCTTCGGTCATTTCAACCGATTCCGTAGCGGTGATATCAATATCACCGGCGTCTTCGACATAGGCTTCACCTTCAACAAAGCGGGGACCTCCTCCGAGGGAGGACAGTCCACCGGAGACGATTCCTCGACTTCCGGTGCCTGAGATTCCGAAACTTTTACCGCCAGCTCCTCTTCCTTTGCGGCCGGACCTGCCCAATCCCCCGCTACCGGCGCGTGCCACTCCCGCCGCGACAAATTTTTTGGCGGCTCTCATCCTTCTTTCAGCTTTTTTTGCTTCTCTTTGAGCTTTGGCTTGCTTTCGCGCCTGAGCTCTCTCCGCATCAGTCATCTTTTTACGTTCTTCGCGTTTTTCCTGTACTTCTTCCTTTTTCTCTTCGCGCTGCTGCTGCACCACGGCCGCTTGTTTCTGAGCTTCCAGATTAGCGATGACCGTTTTGTCAACTTTGTAGAGTTTACGAATGAACGCTTGTTTATCGGCAGCTGAGAGTACGATGGGATTAACTACCCTGTAGTAGAAAAAGGAATTGATACAGACAAAACAACAGAAGAAGATAATCCAAAAACGGATGTCGAGTTCTTTAAGAATCTGCCTTTGAAGATGACCGGGGAAATGTGTTGCCGATGTTTCTGCCATAATATCCTACCCCTTCTTCGCTTTTTCGACCACAAATTGAATCTTCTCGAATTCCGAATTAGCACAGGAAGTGATGAACTTGTAGAGGTGCTTATAGGGGATTTCTCTGTCCCCTTGCAGTGTTACAGTAGTTCTTAGTTCCCGCCCTAACAAGCGGTCTTCGGCTCTGATGGAATCCAGCATAGAGACGAGGCTATCGAACATAGGGATGGCATCATCCTCAAGCTCTTCCACATAGGCGACCTGTTCCCCGATACTACCCTCGTTGTCCACGAACACTCCAGCGGAGTTAATAATGAACATCAGGTGTTGTTCTGGAGCGACTTCCCGGAGCGATTCGGGGAGTTGAATCCCGGGGGCCGGGTGTAATAGTTGTCCGGACACGCTCATCGTCTTAAGGAGGAAGAGGAGGATGATGGTCATCATATCCATCATCGTCGTCAGGTTGGGCATCCCCGCTTCTTCGGGTTTGTGCTTTTTGGCTTTTGATGGTGCAGCCATTTAAGGACCTAAATTAAATTATTCGCTGAAATTTTCACCAACTTCCCAAGGAGGCGTGCATCACATTACGCCGACCATAGCGATGTATCCCAGCACCTGGTTGGGAAAGAGGAATTTAATTTCCCCTTCTACCGTTATTTCCCTGGTGGCGTCGAGGACCGAGATGACAGTCTGATAGCTCACGTTGGGGACAGCGGAGATACGGACGATATCGGCGTCCTGCATTTTGAATATCTCCTTAACCTCCGGAACCGGTTTCCCCTCGATGGTATCTATAACCGTTTCGGTTCTTATGGGTGGGCCAACCGTTTCGGTTTTGATGGTGTAGAGGACTTCCTGCAGTTGAGCGAAATCGTATTCACCTTCTGGGAGGATAGGGATTTTCCAATATCCCTGTCCGGTGTCAGCATTGAAGATGCTGACCTCAAAGCTTGAGTCGTTTACGTTGACCTTGAGTTCCAGGAGTTGTATTTCATCTCCCCCGCCTTCCCCGCCACCTTCGCCAGCATCTTCCTGGGGGGCTGCCATCAATTCCGGTGGTTCATAGTCGATGATTCCCAGCTTCACCATCACCACAGCTTGCAGCAGGAGCGGTATCAGCACCACCACCAGGTTCATAATGGGAGTGACGTTCAGCTCTATTGTGTCCGGTTCTCGCCTTCTCCTTTCGGAGGGTCTAAACGCGGATTTAACTTTATACGGCATTACTATCTCGAGGTTAATAAGTGAATTAACTTGACCGAGTATTCGTCGATATCATCGACGATAGCGTTAGCTTTGGTGTTAATCCAGGTATAAAGAAGAATGGCTGGGATAGCGTTGATCAATCCTCCGAATGTGGTTCCCATCGCGGTGGAGATACCTTTGGTTAACATTGCGGTATCGGTTCCGGCAGCGGAGAAGGATAGGATTAGACCGTAAATAGTTCCCATCAGTCCGAACAGGACCGATACATTGGCGAACATCGCCAGGTAGTTGGTTCGTTTTGAGATGTTGGGAATGAGTTCCAATGTGGCTTCGTCCACGGCATTCTGAATGGTTCTGAAATCCGCCACTTCCTTCCCTTCGCATGCTTCCAGTGCGCGGAGGAAAACTTTAGGAATAGCTCGATGACCTGCGCTTCTACAGAGCGCAATGGATTTTTTGATGTCACCCGCGTTGACAAGTTTGCGAACTTCCGCCATGAACTTGGGGGCGTTTACATTGGAGCGGATCAGGACGTAATAGACTCTTTCAATGGAGATGCCCAGGATGAAAATCAGCACCAGAGCCAATCCCCACATGAACATGAACGCGGGTTCCGCCGGGCTGAAGTTACTGAAATATTCGGCGAGAAACTGCATTACTGCTCCTTCATATTATTTATTTATTTTGATTTTGCGTTGCCGTGGTCAAGGGATTTCTTGATTTTTTGAATTTCAGTGAGATTAGCAGTATAGATAGGATTCTTTCGATGAATCCCTCATACGAGGGTTTCTTTCGCGACCTTGCGCAACTTATGATGAAATTAAAGGCTCGCACATTGACGCTACCGCCATTTTTAAGGTAAAGGAATATACAATTAATTTCTCTCTTTTGCAAGCAAATTCGCCACTTCTTCCACCCTCAAGGGTTTCAGGTCTTTTTTGTCTATAACAAACAACTTAGGGGCAGGCGCGAGTCTTCCTGAAAGGTAGGTTCCGGTAAATTTTACCGGTGGGAGGTCCACTTCTCTTCGCGGGATATAGAGCACTTCAAGGCTGGGCAGGCTGATTTCCAATTCTTCCAGCCGGACTGCCGCGGGGGCTTGCCCGGTTTGTTCAGCAGTCGGGGTGGTTTCAGCTTCCTGGGCAAAAGCCGGATTAATCACTCCGGGGATGGTTAAAGCCAGCGACAAGACCAATACAATTAAAATATATCTCATATTACGCTCTTATTGTTCTTCAACCTCGGTTTCTTCGGTAGATTCCGCGGGCTGCTGTTCTTCGTCGGGACTTTCGGTATCGACCGCCTCGGTTTTTCCGGTCGGTTCGCTTTCAGTTTCCGGGGCGATTTGCCGGGAGGCGTGTTTGACCGGGATTTCATCGATGTTTTCCGGCATCACGCTGAACTCCAGTTTGAACCAGAGGCCTCTTGTGGTAAGGTCGGAATCGATGGCTTCGACGGCGATGGTGTTCAATCCCGGAAGCAGGAAACTTTTAACGCTGGTATTATAGGGCAGGATCCAGGAGTCATCCTCCGAACTGCCGTATTCAGCCACAAACTGGGAATTGACCCATAGGGCGAATTTTTCATCGGCAGACAGATATACCAATCCTGAGATGGGTTTACCTTCGATGTTAAATTTGAAGCGGAAATGCAATTTTTCAGCGGGGTTTTCCGCCCATATAGGCAGGGGCACGATTTCTTCCAGCGCCGAGAGGTCGAGCACCACTTCGGGGATAGTCTCTTCCAGTGTGTCAGCTTCGACTATTTCCGGGAGGGTATCGGCGAGGGCGGAATCTAACTCGGTTTCCGCCATTTCCGACAGGGAATCGGCGGCGAGGCTATCCGTCTCCATCAATTCACCTTCAGTCAACATAACGGAATCCATCATTGTGGAATCCATCATTGTGGAATCCGTCATCACCGCCATTGAATCGACGATGGCGCCCGTAGTATCTTCGGCGGCTTGAGCGGTATCGACTTCGGCTTGGGTTTCTTCCATCATAGTGGAATCAAGCGGCATCCCCAGAGAATCCAATGCTAGAGAATCGACCTCCGGTTCCGGTTCGGGATAAGGTGAGATGAAGACTGCATAAGCCCAATCGGAGTCTTCGAAATCGGGTTGGATGAAGTCCGATGGCGCCTGGTCTGTGACCTTCCAAGTGGAGTCTCCGTAGATTTTTTCCGAAGATAGGGTTAAATCCATCAAATCACCGTATTGGAAGGGGTCGAGTTTCACCATAGTTCTAATGTATCTATCTGCGTCCTGGGAGGCGATGTCATAATCACATATATATTCGAAGGATATATCTCTGTAATCCTCTCGGTAGTCTTCCGCGTAACCCCTGGCTTCGTCGAAAAGGAGCGCTCCGGTTTCATGGAGGTAACTTCCTTCTATCGCCTTTTCATCGTAGATTTCATATTGAAGACTGCACTGTTGCGCTTTATCATTATAGTATGAATAATATCTCCAGGCCGCAGAGGCATAGAGTGAATCCAGGAAGTCCGTGTAGGGGACTCTGACCGTATCTTTGTGAACCTGAGTTAGGTATAGTTCGTGCATTACCAGCATAGAGTCGAGGATTTCTTTTCCCAGGTCGAAGTAATTGAGGATGGGATTATAGAGGTTTTCCGCGGCGTCATCGTCCTCATCCACCATTCGATGGAAAGCTCTGATATTTATATCGAAATAATAATCTACTTTGCTGAAGAGGGTATCGTATTCTGCGAACATCGCACTGAAAATATCCTCCGCGCCTTTCATCGCGGTTTCTTTTCTTAATTGGTCAGCCTGCTTCACGGTGTCGATAGCGACATAGGCGTCTCGGTAGAGGAAGACTGTGTTCAGGGCATAGAATTTAGTTCTTGAGAGGGTGATATTCCTTGATATTGTCCGGTCGGTTCGGTTCCCGGCATCCGGGATTGCGAGTAAGCCATCTACTAATTCCACCAGGTAAGTCGGGTTTTTCAGGTATATTTCGGAATATCGGCTCATACAACTATCCTGGAGTAATTCAGACAGGGCGATGGACTCATCGACGTCTTTCAGCACCTTTTTCTGCGCTTCCAGCACAATCTGCGAATCCGGGGGGATGCCGGTTTCCGAGGTAACCAGTGAATCGAGGGCGGCGATGTGCGCTTCAAGGGTGGGTCGTTGATTAGTCAGGTCTTTTCGCCATTGTTCGAGTTCTTGATAGCCATGATAGTAGGTGTTTGCGGCGTCGATATAAAGGGGGAGCGCTTTACTCAGGACTTCTTCTTTTTTTCCCAGCAGTTCCAGACTGGCGAGGCTGGGAATAGCCTGTTCTTTTTCGGCGCGGGCAATTTCCTCATCGATTCGGCAGAGGTTGAAAATCGCCTGGATACTTTCCCTCTGGCGGAAGGATATCAGTTCTTGGTAGCCTTCCTCCAATTCTTTTTTAAGGGCGTTCTTCCTATTCCGGGCGGCGTCAACGGCAGCGACACCGGCATATTGAATTTTGAAATAATCTTCGAGTTTCCACCAGAGCATTCTGGCTTTGGCGAATGCGGCGTATTTGGGGTATCCGAGCTTTCCCTTTTGCACCAAGGAACGATGGAGTGATACGGCTCTTTCGAAATGCTGGCGCGCCTGGGGGATATCGTTGGTGTCGAGGTAGTATTTTCCGACCTGGTATTCGGCTTCCACATTCCTGGGGTCGTCCGGGAATCGTTTGGTGAAGTCAGTGAAGGAAGTAACGGCTCTTTGCAGCATCCCCATTTTGAGGTAGGTAACCGCGTTTTCAAACAGGACCTGCACCGCGTCTTCAGCTTGGGGGAAGGCTGAGAGATACTTTTCGTTCACGCGGATGACGCTTTCATAGTCCTCGTTTTCATTGTAATGGAACCTGGCGTTGGTAAGGGCGACCTGCGCGTATTCGGATTTGGGATAACTGTCAAACAGCAGTTCCAGTGTTTCCGCGGCTTTGCGGGGCTCTTTCAAGTTTGTATTGTATATAATGGACGTATTGTGGAGGGATTTGTCCGCCCACTGCGATTTCGGCACCCTCTGCACCAGAAGCTGGTAGGTCACGATTGCGCTGTCCCAGGCGGCGGCTTTTTGAAAGATTCTTCCGGCTTCCCAGAGTGCGGTAGCGACGAAGGCGGTGTCTTGCGACTCCATGGCCGCACGTTTGTATTCTATTCCTGAGGCGAGGAAATCTTCGCTGGATTCCAGCGCTTTAGCTTTGAAGTAAATCGATTCTCTAACGCGAGCTTTGGCTTTATCCAGCAATTTATGGGTAAAGATCCCGCCTACTTCGCCGGAGAGGATGGCGCGGGCGTATTCTTCCGATTTGGTAAAATCTTCGGCTTTGAAGTACCCGTCAAGAATCAGCGCCACCGCTTCTTCCCTTCTTTCGGAATTGGGGAAATTATCCACCATAATTTCCAGGTAATGGCGCGCGGCAGCGTATTTTTCATGCCGGTCGTAAAGCACTCCGGCATAGAAGAGGTAGTAGCTGGCTTTTTTCCCGTTGGGAAAGAGGTCAACGTAGTTTTGTGCGGCTTTCAAATATAGGATTTCCGCAGTTGATAACGGATTTTCCCCTAAATAGGGAATTTTCTGGATGACTTCCTGCGGCAGGCTCAACTCCAGCTCGCTGGCGGGGGGGAGGGTGAAGGTTGAATCTTCCTCCTGTCGTTTAATCAGAATCAGCGCGGTTTCGGTGGCGTTTTCGGCTGCTCTTTCCCGGAATTCAGCTTTGGGATAGCGGCGGCTCATTTGTATGAATTCAACGTAAGCCGGCAAATACTCTCCCAAACCTTCCCAGAGCAGGGTGGCGAGGTTATAGTGTATTCTTTCCGAGTTTTCGGTTTCAGGATAATGGTCGACATAGGTTTTGCCGAGGTCAACAGCTTTTTGATAATCCTCGTTAGATTTCGATTCAAGTGAAAGTTTGACGTTTTCGTTGACCAGTTCTCTCAGTTTCCTTTCCGCCATACTGTCGGCTTCGGCTAACCGGGCTTTATCTTTCTGCGATTTAGCCCAGGGAGTAGTGTGGTTGTAATTATTGAAAAGCTGGAATTTTTCTTCAGCGACTTTATCCTTATCATTGAGTTTATTATAAATCAGAATTTTTTTATTCTGGAATCTATGAGCTTCGGAGTCCATAGGGAAGAGGTTGAGCATAGTATCGTACGCGGAGATGGCTTGAGGATAAGAGAAGTCGCCTTGGTAAATGTCCCCTATCCGCTTCATCATCCTGGCGCCGAAGAACTGCCGTCTCCTGTCATCTTTATTGAGGAATTCCACCGCGGAGGCGACACCGAGGGCAACGGTGTCGGTGGCGAAGGATTTACTCAGGTTTTCGATGGATTCTTCCATCAGGTTGGAGAACCTTCCGTGCTCCAATTCGGAGATATATTTATCCACGGTCTGCCCCAGGAAAGCGACCGCATCCTCGAACCTGTCAGCGTCATAATATACCCATCCCAGCCGGTAGAGGGCACGGGGATACTGCTCATCCTCCGGGGATTGCAGGACTGCTTTATAATGGACGATTGCGCTGTCGAGGTCACGGTGTGGGGCGTTGAAGAAGTATTCACCGAGGCGAAACTGGACATCCGGATAATAGGGACTATCGGAGAAACGCTCGATAAAATCGAACAAGAGGTCGTAGCCTTCATCTTGAACATATTCGTTTTCGGAGTTTATCTTGATGTAAGCCATATTGTAATGCGAATCGTCCACGTAGTCCGATTGGGGATAGTTTTGCGCGATTTCCAGGAATTTACCCACCGCCAGGGAGTAGTCCTTTTCGGGCCGGGGCGGGGTTTCCATATCTCCGGGCAAAGTATCCAGCAGAGCGTCATACTGCGCCATCTCCCTTTCGAACTTCAATTCAGCCTGTTCAAGATTAAGAACACCGAGGCGGTAGATATAGTCAGCGTAAACTTTATCCTTGTCTTCAATCTTTTTAAGTAAATGCTTTCCCCTTTCTCCTTCGAGCATATCGGTATAGGCGGCTACAAGGGAGTCGGTCAGGTTGTCCACTTCATCAAGTAGAGCGGTTTGTTCCATCTCAAATTGAGCGCGAAGTTCCAGCCAGGCTTCAGGGGAGAACCGCGCAATCTCGGCCCTGCGGATAACATTGATCAAACGTTTTTCAAGTTCGCGGTACTGTAACAGATACTGAATTTCACCCTTTTTGTCTATATCGGGCTTGATAGCCCTGAGTTCTTCCAGCGCCAGAGTCGCGCTCTGAGCTTCAAGCTGCAGAATTTCTTCGGGCGTCAATAGGACATCGGTGTAAGCCGTTGCAAGTGAATCAGTGAGATTGTATATTTCCTTTTCCAGAAGGCTCTTTTTCTTTTTGTAACTAGCGATGAGTTCCGACCAGGTTTCAGGTGAGAGCTTGATGGCTTCCCCTTGCTGAATGAGTTCAGTCAGTCGTGTTTCAAGGGTAGTATAACGATTCAGCAACAGAGAATCAGCCCGCTCGTCTATATCCGGCTTCATCTCTCTGAGTTTTTCCAAAACCTGGGTCATCCCCTGAATTTCAAGTTGAAGCCCTTCTTCCAGAGTAAGTTGCGTTAGAGAATCTACTTTACTGGTATCCGCCGCTGCGATGGTGTCAATTTCAGCCGGCGGGGGAATTTCCTCCGCAGTTTCGGCGGTATCCTGCTCCGCGGGAATAACAGCCTCTTCGACCTGGGCAGAGGTATCGGGTTGAATAGTTGTGGTAAGGGAATCCGGTATTTCGGGCTCAGTTTCCTGAGATAGGGGCATCGAATCCGGGGGCGCCAGAACATCTTCCTGGGCAGGGGCAATCGTAGTGTCTTCATCAACGGCGACTCCCGAGTCGGCGGGGACGAAGGCGGAATCGACCGGCATTTCGGGCTCAATTTCCTGGGATAGGGGCATCGAATCAGGCGGCGTCAGAACATCTTCCTGGGCAGGGGCAGTCGTAGTGTCTTCATCAACGGCGACTCCCGAGTCGGCGGGGACGAAGGCGGAATCGACCGGAACGATAGTGTCGGTTTCGAAGATAGTTATTATAGTATCCGTAGGCGGCGCGGTTTCAGATTCCATTTCGGTTTCAATGACATTTGGAGGAATCAAGGTATCCGAGGGGATTGCAGCCGAGACAGAATCCACCGCGGATGTGGAATCCCCGGCTGCAGCCGGTTCCTGTGCGAGGGCACAAGCGCCAGTTGCGAAGAGGAGCATAAAAGCCAGACTTGCGGATTTTACTCGGCAAAATCTCATTCGAGCTTCCAGTTTTCGTCTATGAGTATTCGATATACCAGCATATTCTATCATCTATAATGCAGTTATTTCAGTTTCCTATTCCTCTTCCACACTCATTCTATATGTGATATTGTCAATGGTTCGCAGGAATTCATAGATGGCTTCAATCCGCTGCTGTTTCTCTTTGAGGTCATTGAAGTCTGTTCCCGGCACTAAGGTTTTATGGAAAGCGATATGACTCCACCGGGTAAGGTCCAATCTGGGTAACGGTTCAATTGAGTCGAGGTTTTTACTAATTCTTTGGTCTAAATTTTTTCTCCAGTTACGCACATTATTTGCGACCTCGATCATTTCAGATTTTTTCTCCAGCGACACATCATCACCGGCGATGGTCAAAGCCAGCGACATATCCTCAAGTTGGTTTTCCAGCCTTTCGATTTCGCCGGAGGTAACCTGATACAGCGAGTCGAGAGTTTCCTTTCTAAATTCGGCCTTCGTCACCTGATAATAAAATGGGAGTTTTTGAACTCTCCCGTATCCGGAGGCTTGAATCATCATATTCACTTCGCTTAGATTGTCTCTGAGGTTCCGGTACTTTTTAAGCAGGCTGACATTATTACTTTCCAGCACATCTTCACTCAGGTCTATAAAACCATCCACCATACTTATGAGTTTAGACTTTTCCTTGAGATATCCATCGAACTCCGGGTCAACTTCTAATATAGTGGAGTATGCCACTCTCTTCAGCATTCGTTCCGCGCGGCTCCTAATCCTCCAATAATCATTAAAAATGGTCAAACTCCCGGTGGCCAGCGCTTCACTTTCTTTTTCATTGAGGGTATTGACCAGGTAAATTAGTTTCAGTTTTTCAGTGAGGTAGTTAACCAGATCAATTTTTACACCGCTTTCTTCAAGGAGTCGGTCGTATAATTCCTGCGCCTCATAAGGCAGGTCCATCTTCTTTAATAAGGCTCCCTTGAAGCACAAGGCCTGATATCTATAATTGTTGTTGGAATAATGATTAAGGACGCTGTCCACGAGCGTCAAGACCGTATCGTATTCAGAGCGGAAGAATCGCACCGCCGCTTGACCGATCAAAGCGCGGGGAAATAGCGAGGATTCTTCAGGCACCAGGCGAAAATACCCCCAGGCGTCATCCCGATTTTCCAGCGTGAGGAGGATGTCTCCGATAATAACCGCGGTCTCATCCCAGATAAGAGTATCTTTCGCTCCGGTGAGGAGGATTTCATCGAAGAGCTTCAGCGCGGCGTCAGTCTCTCCCATTCGGTAAAGTGAGTGAGCCTGGATGTATTTGGCGGAAAAACTGTAATTAGAATTGTCGGAAACTTTAGCGAGGATGGTTTTCGTCCGTTCATATTCCCCGGATAGGAACCTACCGGTACCCTGCATATAGTGGATTAAGTCTTTTTTATAGATCCATTGCTCTTCGCCTCTCTCCATCACCAACGAATAGAGTTGGTCGACCGCTTCAAGGTCTCCGCTATTGTATGCCAGCGCCATGCATCGGTATAGGGCTTTTTCGAAGTATTCCGATTGGGGGAATTCCACCATCAGCCTCTTATAGCCTTTGAGCGCTGATATATATTGGGCGGCGCCGTAATACGCTTCACTTCGATAGAAGATAATGTCATCTATGTTTTTGTAGTCATAGAAATCGATGATATGATTGAAAATCCTTATCGCCAGCTGGTAGTCCAACTTCTGAGTGTCGGACATTTTCAAACAGGCCGATTCCAGGTCGTAGTCGAACATTTCCTTACGCTGGGCGGAACTGCTCTTTTGCCAGATGCGCCTTTTAAGTTGAACCGCTTTGTCTATTTTTAGGTAAACTTCATTGAGTTGGAATTGTTTCCAGATTTCGAATTTTCTGGCGAAGACATTATTTTTTCTGGATTTTGCCGACCTTAGGGCTATTTGATTCAACTCTAGGGGTGAAAGTGAAGCAATATCTTCCGGAGCGATATCCTCCCTTTGGGAAAGTTGATTGTTCACGCTTTTAATCATAAAGGTAAGATATTCTTCCAGTTCGATAAGCTCGGCGGAGAGCCCCCTGCTGGCGATGCGGTAGAAGACTCTGGAGTACTCTTCGTATCTGGTCAGCGTATCTTCAAGGGTGGCTTGTGTCAGCGTCTGACTGACCGCAGTAAGAGGGGAGAGCAAAATGGAGGTCAATAGCGCAATGACAAGAAATAAGCCTTGAAAACGGTTCTTAATAATATTATCAGGCATTTAGAAAATATTTACATATTTATATAAAGTTTAGGACCCGATAATTATCTGTAAGATATCCCATTTTTGAGGGATAACTATCGGAATCGACATCTCAATAATTTAATCGAAAACCAGTCGTTTAGCTTGAATTGCGCATTATGTCGATGCAGGATTTATAGAGCGAAGTTACTCATATTATGGTAATATAGAATTTTTTTTGGAATTGTCAATATTTTTATCTTGAAAATATATTTACCGCCTCCTCGCTCAGCCTCATTTGCATTATGATGTTTGAGGCGTTGAGGGAGAATCTCCATAGAGGATTTAAAATCCGGCGATTTTCAATCGGTTAATGGCTTTGGTGAGGGCGAGCTGCGCTCTTTCGACATCGATTCCTTTGGTTTCAACCTTCATTCTTTTGCTGGCTCTATCAGCCGCCGCCTGCGCTCTTTCGATATCGATTTTACTTCTCGGTTCAGCGGTTTCCGCCAGGATAGTAGTTTTTTGGGGGAGCACTTCAGCAAATCCGCCGCTGGTAGCGATGAGGAAGGTTTCTTTTTCGGTCTTCACCTCAATCGCTCCTATACCCAAAGGGGTGATGAAGGGCGCATGGCTTGCGAGCACACCGAATTGTCCTTCTATTCCCGGCGCACGGAAAGAACTCACCGTTTGCGAGAAGACAATCCCGGCGGGGGTAACCACTTCAAGTAGAAAATTGCTATCCATAGTTTTTGTACAATTAAATGTTTAGGTGACAGAGGCGTTAGGAGCGGCAGGATACGATTCCTGGGCACTCCTTTTGTCCTTCAAGGGGCTATTCCGCCTGTTTCATCTGTTCCGCTTTTTCCACAGCTTCCTCGATGGCTCCCACCATATAGAAAGCCTGCTCAGGCAAGTCGTCGAATTCACCTTCCACCAGGCCTTTGAATCCGCGAACGGTGTCTTTCATCGGGACATATTTACCGGGCGTTCCGGTGAAAGCTTCCGCGACAAAGAAGGGCTGGGAAAGATATTTTTGGATTTTTCGGGCGCGGGCGACCAGGATTTTATCTTCGTCGGACAACTCGTCCATTCCAAGGATAGCGATAATATCCTGAAGGTCTTTGTAGCGCTGCAGGATTTCCTGCACTCTTTGAGCGGTATTATAGTGCTCATCGCCCAGGACGTTGGGATCCATAATACGTGAAGTCGAATCCAGCGGGTCTACCGCGGGGTAGATTCCCAGCTCGGAAATCTGCCGGGAGAGCACGGTAGTAGCGTCGAGGTGGGCGAAGGCTGTGGCCGGAGCCGGGTCGGTGAGGTCATCTGCGGGGACATAGATAGCCTGCACCGAGGTGATAGATCCTTTCTTGGTGGAGGTGATTCTCTCCTGAAGCTCTCCCATCTCGGTGGCCAGAGTAGGCTGATAGCCTACGGCCGAGGGGAGCCTTCCCAAAAGCGCTGACACTTCGGAACCGGCTTGGGTGAAGCGGAAGATATTGTCGATGAAGAGCAACACATCCTTGCCTTCGTAATCGCGGAAGTATTCGGCGCAGGTCAGGGCTGAAAGCCCCACTCTGGCTCGGGCTCCGGGCGGCTCGTTCATCTGTCCAAAGACCAGAACGGTTTTATCGATAACGCCGGATTCCTTCATTTCCAGCCAGAGGTCGTTTCCTTCGCGGGTGCGTTCTCCCACGCCGCCGAAGACGGAGTAACCGCCGTGTTCGGTGGCGATATTATGAATGAGTTCCTGGATAAGCACGGTTTTACCGACACCGGCGCCCCCAAACAAACCGGTTTTTCCGCCTTTGGTGTAGGGTTCCAGCAGGTCGATGACTTTGATGCCGGTTTCAAACATTTCGGAGGAGGTGTCCAGGTCCTCGAATTTGGGCGGGGCGTGGTGTATGGGAATGTGGGTTTCCACATCCAGGGGACCCAATTCATCGATGGGGTCTCCGGTAAGGTTCATCAATCGGCCCAGGGTATTGGGGCCGACGGGCATAACGATGGGCTCTCCGGTGTCGATGACTTCGGTGCCGCGCACCATTCCTTCGGTGGAGTCCATAGCGACGGTGCGGACTTTGGATTCGCCGAGATGCTGTTGAGCTTCCAGCACCAGGGTTGAGCCGTCGCCTCTGGCGGCTTTTATCGCGTTGTATATTTTAGGCAGATTGCCTTCGGGAAAAACGCAGTCAACCACCGCGCCGATTACGCGCAAAACTTGTCCTTTGTTCATTTGCCTACAAAATTTAGTTTATATCTTGTATAGTATTAATTTCAATTATAATAGCCCGTTTCAAAAAGATTATTCCTCCAATCCCACCGAACCGCCGACTATATCCAGGAGTTCCTTGGTGATGGCGGCCTGGCGGGCTTTGTTGTAGGTGAGGGTCAGGCTTTCAATCATCTCCTGGGCGGCGTCGGTGGCGTTCTCCATCGCGGTCATCCGCGCGCCCTGTTCGGCAGCGTTGGATTCCAGCAGAACGCGCCAGATTTGGATGTTCAGGTTCAGCGGCAGGAGGCTGCTCAGCACTTCGTCCGCCGAGGGTTCGAAAATGTAATCCTGGGGGTAAGCCTCAGGGGTTTCCGCCGGCTTCAAGGGGAGAAGCTGTTCCATCACCACGAACTGCTGCACCGCCGATTTGAACTCGTTGTAAATAAGCAGCACCCGGTCGAGTTCGCGCTCGGTGTAATACCGGCTCAGCATTTCGCCGATGGAGGAGGCGTGGCCGAAGTTCAGTTCGCGGAAGATATTGGAATGCTTCTGCGCCACATTATAGCCCCGCTTGGTGAAGTAATCCACACCTTTTTTCCCCACCAGAATCAACTCCTCGCCCCCCTTCACCACAGATTCAGCCTTGCGGATGATATTGGAGTTGAAACTTCCGCAGAGTCCGCGGTCGCCGGAAACGACCATCACCGCGGTTTTCCGGGGTTCGCGCACCGCTAACAGGGGATGCCGTCCGGGGTCGGTTCGAGCGGCGAGGGAGGCGGTGGTTTCGCGCAGTTTCAAGGAATAGGGGCGCGCTTTTTCGATTTGCATCTGTGCGCGGCGCAGTTTGGCTGCAGCCACCATTTTCATCGCGGAGGTGATTTTCTGGGTCGATTTGACCGAGGCGATGCGGCGGCGGATTGCTTTTAGTGTTGCCATTTAGATGAATGATGAATGATGAATGATGAATGATGAAATCCCACCGCGGCGATTAAATCATTTCTGGTTAAATGCGGATACGCTTTGAGCAATTCCTCAATTGTCATTCCATCCGCAAGGTTTCTGACGATTAATTCGACCGTAATACGCGTGCCTTTGATTACCGGCTTGCCCAGCATAACCTTGGGATTGACTGATATTCTATCTTTATATTCCATAACGATAATCCAAATTATTTTATCAGAACAACTTTCCGGCTCTGATTATATCCTCCCGCCTCCATCCTGACAAAATACATCCCGCTGGCGAAGCCGGTCCCGTTCCACTGCGCGGTGTGCAGACCGGGCGGGAAAGCGCCCCGGGCGATGGTATCGACCAATCTCCCGGCGAGGTCGTAAACCGCCAATCTTACTTCACTCGCATCTCGAAGCTCGAAGCTCGCGACTGTAGAGGCGTTGAAGGGGTTGGGGTGAGGTTTCAAGAGTGTAAAGCTCAAATTACTTTTAATTTCAGTATAGGGATATACCCAAGTAGCGTCTCTGCAATCAAAACATCTAAAATAGTTGTCATCTGCTACGTAAGCTAAGTCTCCGGATACTGCAACTCCATAAGGAACCTCGAGATTTTCATAGTATCCAATTTCAAATAAGTTAACAGGGTCCGAAATGTTGTAAATTCGTAAACCGGCTCCACCACTCGCGATGAAGGCAAATTCTCTATCAGTGAAAATATCGCAAGGACGACCAGGGAAATCGCCAGAAAGAACCAAAACCGGAACCAATGGATTTGAAACATCGATAATATACAGATCATTGATGACAGTAGGATAGTTGGATATAATGTAAACACATGAATCAGAATGCACAATATCACTTATCCTCTCAACGAATAAAGGACATGCTCCCAATTCCAAGGGATTGGACAAATCAGAAAAATCGATTACTCTGAAAGTGTTATCAAAATCTTTTAAATACACAAGGTCCCCGGATACAGCTATTCTTTCAACGGAACCACAGGGTGGACAGTAGTGGCTAACATTGAAAGGATTCAAGGAATTGGAAATATCGAGTACTGTCAAGCCGCCACCAAAATGAGGTTCTCGTTCACTATGAGCCACATATGCGTAATTGTCAGCTATCACTACGTCATGCGCGGGGCCAATAGTGTTCACAAATCCGACTATATAGGGACTATTGGGTTGGGAAATATCGACAACCTTTAAACCATTTACCGGCATAGAATCAAACGTAACATAAGCGAAATTAGTCGAAATATCAAGCCTTTCGGAACCGGGAATAGAACAGAAACCAACTTCATAAGGATTGGTAGAATCAGCAATATTTACAATCCTCAATCCTTCATTGTTATCAATAATACAAGCATAATCTCTATGAAGAACTATGTTTCTAAGACTCTTGTTGACGCATTTTCCTACTTCTGCAGGATTTGAAGGATCTGCCACATCAATAATCCTTAGTCCACCTCTTCCATCAGTGATATAAGCTAAAGTAGCGGAAACTGATACATTCCAGAATCTTGAATGATCAGAATAACTTCCTACACCAACGGGATTAGATGGGATCGAGACGTCGACAATCTCCATAAGATTATTAATTGCCAAATAACAGTAATTTGCGACGATATCCAAACCTCTGCAAGAGTTAGCCCATGGCACATTATGGTGACCTACTTCTAGAGGATTGCCTGGGTTGGTAATATTTATGATTCTCATATCATTACCATCAGCCAAGTATGCGTAATTACCTGAAACTACTACGTCAAAAGTGCCGGCTGAAGAATCCATGAAACCTAATTCAAAGGGATTTGCGCTACTTGAAACATCGATAATCCTCAAGCCACCTTCTGTATCCGCCACATAAGCAAGAGTACTGTCAATAAAAATCCTTCGGGCAAATCCAGGAGTATCAAGAAATCCCTCAACAACTGGATTCCTCGGATTATCAATGTTTACAATCTGTAGCCCGGAATCCTTGCAAACGGTATATGCATAAGAACCTAAGACAGCGACATCAAAAGCCTCATCAGGAGTAATGTAGGCCCCTACTTCTTGAGGATCTGATAGATTGGAAATGTCGATAATTCTAAGTCCGGAGTCTCTGTCGGCTATATACGCATAATTCCCACAGATATCGACACCCCATGACTGATCCGGTGTATCAAAATAACCGATTATAACTGGATATGTCGAATCGGATATGTCTATAATACATAAACCTGTTCGACCTGTTGCTAAGAAAGCCAAGCTATCTCTGATTTTAATATCATATGAACAGTCCATATTATAGTAATTCAGATTCCCCACCAATTCCACATTCCACCCCTGCCCTGTCGCGATGACAGGGGCAAGTAGCACGATGACAAAGAACAGCTTTTTCATAACACCCTCCGAGACTTGAAGTTGACACTTTATGCCCTCCGGTCGGTTCAAGCGTGGTTCGGAAGGGGGTGAATTTTTCGTAGGGGCGTTCAATTGAACGCCCTTACCGGGTATCATTTTATTGTAGGGGCGAACGGCCGTTCGTCCCTACCGACATTATATCCAAAATTCCTAAGCCGTCACCAAAGCCTGCTGGTCGGGAGTGAAGACCTTGTTGAAATCTTCCACCGCGGCGCGCAATCTGGTTTCCAGTTCTTCGGAGATGGTCTTCTTCTCGAGGATTTCGGTCAGAATATCCGGGTGGGAATTTTCGATATAAGCGAGATATTCCTTTTCCCATTTCCCCAAAGACTTGGTGGGGATATTGTCCAGCAGTCCTCTGACGCCGGCGAAAATCACCGCCACCTGTTTATCCATCGCCATCGGCACGTACTGCTTCTGCTTTAGCAGTTCGACCAGTTTTTCACCGCGGTTCAATTGCTGCTGGGTGGCTTTATCCAATTCGGAGCCGAATTGAGCGAAGGCTTCCAGTTCGCGGAACTGCGCCAGTTCGAGGCGGAGCCTCCCCGCCACCTGCTTCATCGCCTTGGCTTGAGCGTTGCCGCCCACGCGTGAGACCGAGATACCGACATTGATGGCGGGCCTGATGCCGCTGAAGAAGAGGTCGGTCTCCAGAAATATCTGCCCGTCGGTGATGGAGATGACATTGGTGGGGATGTAAGCCGAAACATCGCCCGCCTGAGTTTCGATGATGGGGAGTGCGGTGAGGCTGCCCCCGCCAAGAGTTTCACTCAGTTTGGAGGCGCGTTCCAGCAGCCTTGAGTGAAGGTAGAAGATGTCGCCGGGATAGGCTTCACGTCCCGGAGGCCTGCGCAATAACAGTGATAGCTGGCGGTAAGCCCAAGCGTGCTTGGTGAGGTCGTCGTAGATGCAGAGGGAGTGTTTACCGTTATCCCGGAAAAATTCTCCCATGGCGCAGCCGGTGTAGGGCGCGATGAACTGGATAGGGGCGGCTTCCTCGGCGGTGGAAGCGATGACCGTGGTGTGCTCCATCGCGCCGTGGTCTTCCAGGGTCTTTACCACCTTGGCGATGGTTGAGCCCTTCTGGCCGATGGCGACATAGAAGCAGTGGACATCGCCGCCCTTCTGGTTGATGATGGCGTCCACCGCCAGGGCGGTTTTCCCGGTCTGACGATCGCCAATGATGAGTTCGCGCTGGCCCCGGCCGATGGGAATCATCGAGTCGATGGCTTTGAGCCCGGTCTGGAGGGGCTCCTTCACCGGCTGGCGGGCAATCACGCCCAGCGCTTTGCGCTCGATGGGGACATACTTATCGGCTTTGATGGGTCCCTTGCCGTCCACGGGAACGCCCAGGGGAGTGATGACCCTGCCCTTGATGGCGTCGCCCACAGGGACTTCGGCGATGCGGCCGGTGCGTTTGACGGTGTCGCCCTCTTTAATCATCTCAGATTCACCGAACAGGGCGCAGCCCACATTGTCCTCCTCAAGGTTGAGAGTCATACCCACGATGTCGTGGGGAAACTGCACCAACTCGCCGGCCATAACTTTGTCGAGACCGTAAACGCGGGCGATACCGTCTCCAACCTGGATTACCTCGCCGACCTCATCGACTTCGACGGTTTTTTCGAAGCCGGCAATTTGTTTTTTTAATATGGATACAATTTCCTCTGGACGAATTTCCATCTAAACTCCTTATAAAACCTGATATTAGGCTTAACGATGAAATTTTAGGTGCCACTTTAGATTCGTGAAGTACGCTACCATTTCGTCATTCCCGCAAGCGAAGCGCGTCGGGAATCTGAACCTCAATTATTCCGCTGTCAGATTCCAGACAAGCTGGAATGACAGCAGTATTAAAGCTAACTTCATATAAGTAAAGTGATACAATTTTAGCTTTGCCCGCGCGGATGAGGCAAGGCGATAATTGCGGAGAGAGGGATTAATCGCGAGCCAGCGCCCGCCCCATCTCTTCCAGTTTTCTTTTGATGGTGCCGTCGATGACGGTATAGCCAATCTGAACCTTCAAACCGCCGATGATATCCGGGTCAACTTCATCCTGAAAGATGATATCCCCCTCGAACATCGCTTTCAGACGTTCCCGCAGGAGCTTCCGCACCTCCTCCTGGATGGGGACGGCGGTGGTGATTAGAGCTTGAGTTCGTTTTTCGCGGAGTTCCATCATACGGTGGAACTCCTGATAAACCTCCGGGAGAATCGCCTGCCGCTCCTTTTCCATTGTGAGTTGGATGAAGTTGGCGGTGTATTTGGACAATCCTTTGCCCAGAGTCCTGGCGATTTCCAGTTTCTGTTTCCACTCCACCTGAGGGCTGACGATGTATTCCTTCAGCTCCGGGAGCTTTTCGAAGGTTTCATCCACGCGTTTGAGGTCGGATTCGACTTGCTTAAGCGCTTTGAATTCTTCCGCCACCTCAAAAAGCGCGCGGGTGTACTTTTGCAGGATTAGTTCGTCCTTCAATTGATCTCACCGATGGTCTTACGGATGATATTATTATGTTCTTTCGGCGATAATTTTTGACCGATAATCTGCCCCGCGGCTTGAACCGCCAGGTCGGCGAATTCTTCCCGCAAAGCCTGGGCGGCTTTGTCCCTTTCCAGCGCAATTTCTTCTTTGGCGCGCTGGATTAAAGCCGCGCCTTCTTCCTTGGTCGCGGCCAGAGTCTCATCTTTTACCCGTTCAGCCTGAGAACGCGCTGATGCGACAATTTCATTGGCTTCTTTTCGCGCCTTGTCGAGTTTGTCGCGAACTTCGCTCATCGTTTTCTCCGCCTCCTCGCGATTGGAGGCGGCGGAGTCGATGTCGCCCTGGATTTTCTTTTCCCTGGCATCAAGCAGCGCCAGGATGGGTTTCCAAGCTACGAGCCTCAGCACCAACACCAACACCAGGAAGGTGATTATGGTCCAAATCATCAAACCGGGATGCAGCTGTAACAGCATAACTACCCTTCGATTTTCGCTTCAATCCTGAAGCGGACTGCGGATTATTTCTGTTGGTTTCGCCGTGAATTAATCTCGACGGTGATTACTACTTGCCGCTGAGCATAAAGCATATAACCGCGCAAAAGAGAGCAATACCTTCGATAAGAGCGGCGGAAATAATCATCGCGGTCTGGATTTTAGCGGTGGCTTCGGGCTGGCGGGCGATGCCTTCCATAGCTGAAGAGGCGATTTTACCGATGCCCACACCGGCGCCAAATGTAACCAAGCCGGCTCCGAAACCAGCCGACAACAGAGCGAATGCAGCGTTGGTAATTCCTTCCATTGGAATAGAACTCCTTAAAAAGTTAATTGTATTGTTTTATGTTTTACTATGTTATAAATTTACATATACTAAGCTGAGCCTATTAACTCATTATTCATCTTCAGCAACCATACACTAATATTCCATTCCACATTTAGGGCATTTGTTTACTCCTTCCGGAATAACAATGCCACATTTAAAACAATTAAACGAATCATCATCTTGGTCTATATTACTTTCTTCAACCACATCACTATCTAAATTCTCACTTATCGCACTTTCTATTTCACTCTCGTTTTCTCTAGATAAATTCATACTTTTCTTATAATAAACCCTTAGTTTCCTAGTATTGAGTTCTATGGCAAAAAGAACCCCAATAATTTCACCAATTATCATCAGTAGTAATGATACAAATATCAAATAAAAAGCCACCCCTTGCGAACTATCATTTGTCCGGCCGAACACTCCTACAATAGTAAGTAAACTGACCAATAGAAGAAGTAATCCACCATAGAAAAACAATATTGCGAGTATGCTTAAAACTGGGAAATTTGAATTAAACTTCATCTCTGTCTCCCTTAATGAATTTTATACTACCAGAAGATTTAGTTTCTACCCTAATATTAATATCAGCATGACATGCATCCACTATTACTGATAAGCGATTCAGTCATTGATTTAATGCGATTGCTGCGCCAGGCTGATGAAGAGCGCAGTAAGCAGGGTGAAAATGAAAGCCTGGATGAAGGCGATGAAAATTTCCAGCAGGCTGATGGCCACCGCCCCTAACAAGGGTAGAGGCATCAGGAACACTTTGGCGATGAACATCAACCCCAACAGCGACAAAATTACCGCGTGCCCGGCAATCATATTGGCGAAGAGCCGGATGCAGAGGGCGAAGGGCTTGGTGAACAGACCAATGATTTCCACCGGAATCATAATCGGAATCACGAAGACCGGAATCCCCTTGGGCACAAGGTTCAGGTAGTACTTAATGGGACCCTGCTTAATCATTCCCTTGGCTTGAATCAGGATAAAGGAGAGGATTGCCAGCGCCGCGGTTACAGAGACGTTGCCGGTAGCGGTCGCTCCCCAGGGAACCAATCCCAGCAGGTTACAGGTCAATACAAAGAAGAAGAGCGTAAGCATATAGGGCAGAATCTTGCGGCCTTCTTCCTTTCCTACGGAATTGTAAACGATGTCGTCTCGAACAAAGACAATCAGCATCTCCAGGAAATTGGAGAAGCCTCGATTCACCAATTTTCTCTTGCGGAAAGGCAGTGTGAAACCCGCAAGCAGCAGTATAGCCGCAGCCCACATCATTATCACATGCTTGGTGATAGAGAGGTCGATTCCGAATATGTGTATCTGCGGGAGCGGGAATTCCATAAACAGGAATTCAAAGGTCTTGGAATCGAGCAGGTGATGCAGGATGACATCGTTGCTCATTCCTTCTTCAGCGGCGTGGGCGGCGCCTTCCGCCGCCGCGTGAGCCCCCGAAGCCGCGCTGGCTAAGAACATTTTTCCCCTTTAAGTGTTTGCTGAGTAAGCCCTCATGCGCCCGGCTGCGTACAACTTAGAATTAAAACCGTTACCTGAGTTAATCTGTAGGGGCGGTTCGCGAACCACTCCTACTATACAATGGAAATTCTACGGAACAGCGCTTTTTACTTGAAGACTTGTCAACTTGAAAACTTGAATATATATTTTCAGATTAAATTTTAAATTTATAAAAAAATTCGAAAAAGTCAAAATTTTGTGAAAAAATTCTCATCGCCTCAATGCGTAATCCATCACCAGGGCAAACTCGCAAGCCAGATAGAAAATCAGAAGCGATATTACATAGGAAACCGTTTCCATATCGGTGAATTTTCGCACAAAATAAATGGAAAGGAGAACGAAAGCTATTCGGAAGAGAATACCTCCAAGCAGTAATCCCAGGAGAATCCTCTCATTCTGGTTTTCTCCCCATCTGAGAAGCGCGTATCCGATAATCCAAAGTCCTCCGCTGACTATAAGGCCGCCGATTTTTTCCGGGGTGAACCCCGGGGCTTGAACAAGGAAGTAGATAATCAGCCCGGCGGTCAGGGGCAAAATCAACGGTAAAAAAGTTATTACTTTCAAAATGAACTTGGAGTTTCGGTAGGTTCGATTTTAGTAAGAAATGCTTTATCGTTTTTTTTCGTTCTTTTCAGTGTCATCGCGGCGCCGGTTCAATCCTCTTACAACATAATAAAATCCCGTGCCCCCGCCCACGAAGGCGCCGATTAATGTCAAAAAGGGGTCGGTTCCCAGTTTCTTATCCAGGTATTGTCCGCCTAACAAGAATACAATAATAACCACAGCGAAGGTTATCCCCAGATGGGAATAGGAGGCGAGTTCTTTGATTGTGTCTATAATTTGGAAATGCCCTTGCCGCTTCATCGCGGCGAGTAATTATCATTCAACATTGTGGATAGTCGCGAAAAGAAACCATCTGTGATGGTTATAGCCGCCGTCTTTGGGGGGGAAGGCTTTGGTAATCCACAACCTTACGGTTTTTTGTTCTCTTCAGCCGGAAGCTTTCGCGGGGGGACTTTAGGAGAACCATCGCTCATCTCCATCGCGCCGTTGAACAAAGCCCCTTCTTCTATAACCAGTCTTTTGGTTTTAATGTCGCCGCTGAGTTTTGAAGCTGATTCCAGGGTCACTTTGCCATTTGCCAGCACGGAGCCGGATACTTTCCCCCCTACCACTACATCCTTGGCCTTAATATCCCCTTCAACTTCACCGTCAATGCCAATAGTGACCGTTTCGGTGGTTTCAAGCTGTCCTTTAAGCCGGCCGTCGATGCGCACACTGTGCTTCAAGATGATTTTACCCTCAAATCTGCCTTCGCGACCGATGATGGTCGCCAACTCTTCGGAGCTGCCATCGTTTCTATTTTTGACTTTCAAGTTCTATTCCCCTTTCCTTAGTTCTCAACGGGTGATAGCGCGGAATTACGGTTGAGTCCATGAATTACTTCCACCGGATTTACCGCCTTTCCGCGATGGCGGATTTCAAAGTGAAGGTGCGGCGCAGTGGAATGTCCGGTGTTCCCGGAAACCGCCACCGGCTGGCCCGCTTCAACATATTCCCCCACTTCAACTAAAACGCTGCTGTTATGACCATACAGGGTCAGGTATTCTCCCGGATGCTGAACAATCAACAAAGTGCCATAACGGAAGTGCCAATCGTTGAAAACGACCCATCCTTCCGCGGCGGCGTTGATAATAGTGCCCACGGGAACAGCAAAATCAATACCTCGATGAATTTGACTGGGGAAAACACCTGCTGCGAATCCCCGGGAAATCAAGCCATCGACCGGGAGGCTGAATTTGGGTTTCACTGTCAACGGCGGCGCCGGGACTGCCCAGCTTTTAAGGGGCTCGGTTTGCTGAAGCGCGGTGGTGGATGCGGTGTCGATTCCCAGGGGTACCCCCAGCGATTTTCTGACTCTGCGTTCCAGTATCTTCAATCTTTCCAAATCCTCCGCCATCCTCACAATCCTGCGGTTTTCCTCGCGAAGCAGGATATTTTCGCTGGCTATCAAATCATATTGCGCTGCCTTTTTATACAAGTAATAATATGAAACGGCTCCGCCGACAATTATTATCAGAAAGACAATCCCAAACCAGAAAAAGACAGCGATCAAGGAACGGCTGATACGAAGACTCCGAGTCTTCCCTTCTCCATCGGGAACCATTAACAGAGATATTTTCTTTCCGCCAGATTTCAATTTCAAACGCTTAACTTAGTTCAGTTAAAACTTATACCAGGAATGATTACACTCAATTCTTATAAATATAATAAAATAGTTGCCAAGTGTCAACTTTTAAATATAAAAACATTGCCTTTAATAGCGGATTATAAATACATTGAGACTCCCGATTGTATAATTGTATCCACCGGTTTTTCTGACTTTTTTAATCAAGACCGCTTTTGACGAAAAAAAGGGGGCGTTTAAAACGCCCCCTTATGAGGAAGGTCAGCGGCTCTTATTTCAAAAGCAGAAGCTTCTGAGTCTGGGAGTAACCGTCGGCCTTGAGGTTAGCGAAGTACACCCCGCTGGGAAGCTCGGGCGCTTCGAAGGTGACGCTGTAGGAGCCGGCGCTATGCCAGCCGTCAGCGAGCTTCGCTATCAGCCTGCCCTGCAAGTCAAAGACGGTCAAAGTAACCTGACCAGCCTGCGGCAGGGTAAAGGAGAGGTGGGTTTCGGGATTGAAGGGATTGGGGCTGGCGCCGGTGAAGCTGAATTCACTGGGAGCGTTCAATCCTTCATCGCCGAACCATCCGCTTACCGCCCATCCCTGGCTGCCGCCGGAGGAGCCGTCGCCAGGAAGTTTGAGGAAGTCAAATTCATCGGAATCTATCACGGTTCCGGGGTAGGTTCCGGCATTACCGATGTAGGTATAGTTCCCGGTAGGAGCGATACCCGGCACATTCTGCTGGATATTTGTCCGCAGGATAGTGTAGTTGCCGGGGATAATCAGGTTTTCGCGCAGAATCAGCGGGCCGTACAATGAACCATTGGGGAGCCGGACTTCGGTCCAGGCGTCGAAATTAATCACCTGAGCGGTATTGTTGACAATCGAGGCGTCGAAGCGGAAAGAGCCGCCGGCGCCGGGAATATTGATGGGAGGATTCACCGGAGTAAGGGTAACGGTCAAATCACCGGCCGCGCCGGAGCAGTAGGCTCTAATCATTATCTCGTTGGTATCATTGGCGCGGTAGAGAGCCCAGACACCGGTGTATTCCCAGGCGTTGCGGGAGAAGGGAGCGGTTACTCCGTAACCAATATTGGGGCAGTTTTCACCGGGACTCTCCCACATCACATAGAAAGCCCCTTCATTGATGGTAACCCCGGTCACTGCAGCGGAGTGCCATCCGGCAGTTGTCGCGGTTATCTGAGCGCCGAACAAGGAGTCTCCGGGTGAACCATTCGGACCATTATCGTCAATAACCTTACCTAAGAAGTAGGGAATAGTGGTGCCGCCGGAGTAGTTATAGAAGATAATGGAATCAATAGTGCAGGGATATGATGGCGGCACAAAGCATTGCGCCATACCGCCGCTACCGCCAGCCCAGCTCCAACCGCTGGAAGCGGTCCCGCTATCCCACTTCAATAAGCCGGGAATCTGAGTCACGCAGATTTCACCTTCCATCCTGTTGTTGTTGGGATTCATATCGCCGGTGAGGATCACGTCGACTCTGATGGTGTAATTGGCTATAGCCGTGGGGGTCCAGGAGGTGGGGAAAGTAACATTGACCTGCTGTCCCGGAGCCAGGTTGGTTACCATAGTGCTGGAAGTATAAACCTGAGAAGCGCCCTGGAGAATGGTGCAGGTAACATCGGCTGCAGCCTCAGGCTGGTTGCCCACGTTCCCGATAGTGGCCACGGGAGTATACACTTCGTTTACCAGGTGGGTTATACCGTGAGACCCCTCATTCATCACCGCCAGCGTGGCGAAATCGTGCGCCTGGTAGGTGGAAGAAGCGGGCGGTTCATAGACCACAGTGTAATTTGCGTGAGGGATGTTGGCGCCGATGGAACGGGCTAAACCTACCTGACCGCTCACATTCTCGATGCCGATGACCTGTGAGTTGGCGGTGTACAAATCCGGGTCGCAGGTCAGGTAATTCAGATGGATGGTGCTGTCGGATCCGTTGAGCACAACCTGGAAGTTGCAGCTCCGCTGCGGATTCACTGTCAGGTTCCATCCCGGAACATTGAGGAAGGAGATGACGCATTGGTCGGTGTTGTTAGTCCAGTAGTAAGCTTCCGCATTCGGCGCGCTGGGTCCGAAATACAGGTCGCACAGATAGGGCGCGATGAAGTCGTTGGGATTGGCGGGAAGCGGAATCGCTGTGGGGAAGGGCGATGCGGCCATAAAAGGCGGCGGAAACTTGACGTAGCCGTTGGAGCCAACATAGAACTGGCTCACAGGGTACCAGTAGAAAGTGAAGTTGAACCCGATGCCGAAGGGTCCGACGATGTTGTCATCACCCAGACCAGCGATTTGAGTCCCGGTAGTGGTGATGTCAATCCATGCCACCGCAGGTCCGCCCGGTTCGTCTGAATCGACCCAGGTATAACCGTAGGCGTCCGGCCCGCCTCTGGCGTCGAACCAGGGACTGGGAGGATAGACGGTCTTATTAGCGGCTCCGGCGAAAGCCAAAGAACAGAGCAAAAGCATTATCACCGACGCCACTGTAACTTTCTTGAACAGCATACTGCCTCCAGAATTAATGCGTTTAATGAGTTCCGTTATGGGAAAATTTGGCGGAAACCGGAACTCACATGGGTTGATTTATTTACCTTGAGAATAGCGGCAAAGTAAACCGCGAGTCGTGAATTCTCATGTTAAGTGGTGCAAAGTCGCGATAAAATTCCTTTACATTTAATGGTTTAATAGATTTCTTTACATCGATCGTAACTAATAGCAAAAAGAAGTTGCTGACAGAATAGTCATTCCGGCGCAGCCGGAATCCCTCCTGAAAAGAAGGATTCTGACTCGCTTCGCAGTCAGAATGACGTATACAATTCTCATCAGTAAAGTGTTACCATCAGTCTAAAACGCTATCCCTCCCATAATTTGAATTACTCTCGAAAATGCGGATATACCTCCTACATCATAATAAGAATCGCCAATGTGGGGAATGCTCTATCCATTATGGGGCTCCTCCCAAGATAGATTATGTAGATTTTGAAATACTTTATGAAATACCCTAAGAATTCGCAGACATTATTAGGTAATTAATATTATAATCAAATTCAGTGGATTTGTCAAGTAAAAACCGAAATATTTTTTCGGGAACTTTTCATTCCGTGATGAGTAATATATCACAAATTGCCAATCCAAAATAACAATCCTCTAAGGGGTAGAGATGATAAAAATCAAGAATCTCACCAAGCTCTACGGCGATACCAGGGCTGTGGACGATATCAGTATTGAAATCAAGAAAGGTGAGATTTTGGGTTTCTTGGGTCCCAACGGCGCAGGTAAAACCACCACGGTTCGCATCATCACCTGCTTCCTTCCCCCTACATTGGGCACCGTGGAAATCAACGGGATGAACGTCAGGGACCATTCGCTGGAAATCCGGCGCAAAATCGGATACCTTCCGGAAAACACTCCGCTTTACAACGAAATGAACGTGTTCGAATTCCTGCATTACATCGCGGAACTGCGCCATATCCCCAAAGACCAGCGGAATTTAAGACTAAAGCGGATGGTGGAAGTATGTGGTTTGGGCGAAGTGCTGGGGAAAAACATCGGCGCCCTCTCCAAAGGATACAACCAGCGGGTCGGGCTGGCGCAGGCGCTGATTCACGAACCCGACATCCTCATCCTGGATGAGCCCACCAGCGGACTCGACCCCAACCAGATTGTGGAAATCCGCAACCTCATCAAGGAATTGGGTAAGGAGAAAACCGTCATCCTCTGTACTCACATCCTGCCCGAAGTGCGAGCCACCTGCAGCCGCGCCATCATCATCAACCGGGGAAAAATCGCCGCGGACGGCAGCATTGAACAACTCGAATCCTCCGCCAAGGGCGGCGACCGAATCTTCCTGGAAGTCCAGGCTGCGGAGGAACAGCCGATGGATAAACTAAGAGAAATCGAGGGTGTGGATGAGATTGCGCTGATGCCCTCAACCGGCGAAAACCGGCTTTACCGGCTCGACCTTGCGTCCCAGGCTGACCCTCGAGCAGACATCTTCAAAACCGCAGTGGCAAACAAATGGGTCATACTGGAAATGAGACGCGACCGCACCACACTGGAAGACGTATTCAGGTCGCTCACACTCAACTGATATTGTCAACTTCTTAATTGAAGTTCTTGTTTATCTTAATTATAACACTGAAATTACCACTCCAATTCTCATAGAACTGGGAATAGAAATGGAAAATAGTCTTACGGTTTTCAAGAAGGAGATGAAGACCTACTTCAATTCTCCCATCGCCTATATCATCATCGCGGCTTTTCTTCTGATAGCGGGATGGTTCTTCTCCGCGGCGCTCTTCCTGGTGAACGAAGCCAGCCTGCGCAACGTGATGGGGGTAGTTCCGGTGATTTTCATCTTTTTCATCCCCGCCATTACTATGCGCCTGATTTCCGAAGAGAAAAAAATCGGCACCATCGAGATAATGCTGACTATGCCTTTAAAGGAGAGCGAAGTGATTTTGGGCAAGTTCCTGGCTTCGCTGGCGCTGCTCCTTATAGCGCTGGTTTTCACAATGCTCTATGTTATCACCATCTCTATCTTAGGCAATCCCGACCCCGGTCCAGTCTGGGGAACATACATCGGTTTGCTGTTGATGGGCGGAGCCTACATCGCCATCGGGATTTACGCCTCAAGCGTGACCGAAAACCAGATAGTCAGCTTCATCGTCGCGTTTCTCATTATTTTCGTGTTTTTTATGCTGGATAAAGTGCTGTTCTTCGTGCCGGCTTATTTAGCCGGAATACTGGAATACCTCAGCATCGATTTCCATTTCAACAACATCGCCCGAGGCGTTGTCGACAGCCGGGATGTGATATATTATCTGTCCATCATCGTCTTCAGCCTCGCTATGGCGACTCAGGCGCTGACCAGGAGAAACTGGAGCTGATAACTCCGGTATCCTGCATAGTGAAAAAATCTTAATAATTATTTTCAACGGCATTAAATTTCGCCATTCCATATAGGGAAGCGTAATATGGAAAAAAAGGGTAAAGCTTATATCGGCAGTATAACGGTGATTGTCCTGCTATTGGCAGTCCTGATTATGGTCAACCTGATTTCGGTGAATGTTTTCACCCGGCTGGACCTGACAGAAGGGAAAATATTTACCTTAGCCAAGGCTTCCAAAGAAGCCGTGGCTAACCTGCCGGACCGCCTCACTGTGAAGGCCTTTTTCACCAAAGACCTGCCTGCGCCATACTCCTCAAACGCCCGCTATCTGAAGGACCAGCTTGAAGAGTACCGGGCTCACTCCAAAGGTAATTTCCACTTCGAGTTCGTAGATCCTGCCAGCGAGCAAGAGTTAGAGTCCGAAGCCCAGAGCTACCAGATCTCGCCGGTTCAGCTTCAGGTGGTGGAAAAGGACAAAATTGAGGTCAAGAAAGGGTATATGGGGCTGGTCTTCTTCTATGGAGACAAGCGCGAAACCATCCCGCTGGTGCAGACAACCGCCAACCTGGAATACGACATCACCTCCACCATCAAGAAAATCACGGCGGAGCGGATTCCGCAGATAGGATTTTTAGCTTCGGAAGGCGAGGTGAATTACCGCGAGGATATGAGTATGCTGCTCAACCAGTTGGAGAAGAACTACGAGACCCAGAACCTCGACCTCACCGGCAATATGATGATTCCGGACGACCTGGATGCGCTGCTCATTATCCACCCCACGGAGGAGTTCTCTAATTGGATACTATTCTGTATCGACCAATACATAATGAAGGGCGGCAAGGTCGGCTTCCTGGTGAGTAAAATCAACGCCAACCTGCAGGAGGGCCAGGCCGTCAAGTACAATCTGAACCTGGACGATTTCACGCAGAACCTCGGTTTCCGCATCAACGACGACCTGGTTTACGACCGCGTTTCCGGGATGATAAACGTGCAGCAGCGGCAGGGATTCTTCTCCTTCACCAGCGCAATGCCTTATCCCTTCTTCCCCATCATCAGGAATTTCAACCAGGAAATCAATCTGGTGCGGGAATTGGAAGATCTGGCGCTCTATTTCCCCAGTTCGATAGACACTTCAGCCGCAGCCGACGACACCACCATCCAGGCTATACCGATTATGTGGACCTCGGAGCAGAGCAACAAGCAGTCGGGTAGATTCCAGATAAATCCAATGAATCCCTCCTTCCGTAATATAGCGTTCCCTATGTCCAACATCCCTTTGGGGGCGGTGATGATGGGCAGTTTCACCAGCTATTTCGCGGGTAAAGACATCCCCAATCCCGGCGGCGGGGAAGAACCGTTTACCGGTCAGTTGATTTCGCAAAGTCCCGAAACCCGAATCGTTGTGGTGGGTGAAGGCAACTTCGTGCAGGACCAGTATTTGTCAACAATGTCAAACGCGAATTTCTTTATGAATATGGTGGACTGGCTGGCGCAGGATGAAAGCCTGATTCATATCCGCACCCGCGAAGTCACCAGCCGGCCCTTGGCGGAAGTATCGGAGAGTGTAAAGGGTATGGTGAAATACGCCAATATTTTCCTTCCGGCTATCATCATCGTCATAATTGGTGTAGTCCGCTGGCAAATCCGCCGCAAACAAAGACCGGCGCTGGATTAAGCTGCGACGAAGATAAAACTTAGAGTCTTTCTTCGTATCCCCACAATCTCCCGTGGGAATCAAGACAAATAATCGTCAATATCAGGATAGAAGACAATCCTTTCAACAAGAGACTATCAGGGTTAAGAAATGAGGAATAAAACCGCAATTTACCTCGGTATCGCTTTCGTTGTCCTGCTCATCATCTTCATCGTCAGCCGCGTTTCCGACAAATCGGTGGAACGGGTTCGATACCTGGTTGAAGTGGACACAAGCAAGGTGGATTACATCCATACCATATCTCCCACTAACGGCGCAATCACGCTGGAGAAGGTGAACCAAATCTGGCGGGTGACCGAGCCTGTCGATTACCCTGCGGAACAGCGCAGCGTTCATGAAACCTTGACCAAACTCGATATTATGGAAATCGAAAACCTGGTAACCAGCAGGCCTGACCGTTTCGCGGAGTACCAGGTCGATGACAGCGCGGGAGTATCCGTGGAAATAAAGGCGGGCGGTAAAAAAACCGCCGGCTTCGTGATGGGAAAACCGTCATCCACCTACCGCCATACCTACTTTCGGAAAGAGGGCTCGAATGATGTCTATATGATCGAAGGCTCATTCAAATACTTCTTCGACCGCTCTCTGAAGGATTGGCGAAACAAGGTCATCCTCGATATAAACAAGGATTCCATCGAGGAATGCAAGCTGATATACCCCGACCAAACCATTACCCTGGCGCTGGACGACACCACCTGGATTACAAAAACCGCTGAAGAGGAATTCGTGGCTGACAAACCCAAGGTTGACCAGATGTTGAATTACGCCAGCCGTTTGCGCGCAGCCGACTTCCACGATGTGGACGAGGGGGAAACACCCCCGGACTTCACTAATCCGATTTACCAATTGGAAATCACCTTTTCCGGGGGACACAAGCAGTCGATATCGCTCCTGCCCGAAGCGGAGGATGAAAACAAGTTTATGGTGAAGAAGATGGACGATGAAACCATCTATCAGGTCTATAAAGGCACCGCCGACATCCTGATGAAGGATTTGGACAGTTTCAAACCGCAGGCGGAACAAAAGGAGAAAGAGAAGAAAAAAGGATAACCTAAACCCACGCTGTTCCCCTCGTAAGTCATTTTGTCATTGCGAGCGAAGCGAAGCAATCTTTCTCGCGTTATGTCAGGTCTTTAGCGAAGCGGAGACCTGACATTCATTGTGTCGCAGAGTCCCCGCACTCTGCGACATTAATCCTGAAAACAACGGCGGTGTCAATACGCGAGCCGTGAATTACCCTCGTTCCCACGCTCCTGCGTGGGAATGCAGACGAGCGACCGATAGCATTTTC
>CAYQZD010000027.1:18210-37921 GCA_964421875.1 uncultured bacterium | reverse complement strand
TATAATATTCGGTAACTCTAACATCCTTCGTTTTTTCATATTTTCAGACAGACTGTGCGCCGGAATGACCGTTTTAATTGTGACATCATAAAGCTAAAGTGTTACGGCTCTCGCTGTTTTGTATGAGTAACATCAATCAATATTAAGGATTTACAGTATTATTGAAAGAACCTAATCCCCCTAAATCCCCCTTTAAGAAAGGGGGACTTTCCGCTTTCTCCTCTTTCGAAAAGGACTCCTTCCCAATTCCCTCCTTTTCTAAAGGGGGGCAGAGGGGATTATCGAATTTAAGGAGAATCAAAAGGGATTCTCAATAGCGCTAAAACAGTTTCAAATACCCCTACGAAACAGCGAGGAACCTAAATAATCAATCCGGCGCGTTAAACGCGCGTTTTTAAACCGGCAACTATGCTTTTCTTCCCCCCCACAAGATACGAAGTCCGGCGTGAATTGGAGCGAAACCAGCGCCTTTCCCCGGAGAGACTGGAAGTTTTGCAGTGGCGTAAGCTGAAACGGCTGCTCCGCTATGCATATGCTAACGTGCCGTATTACCGGAAACTCTTCCGGGAAGCGGATTTGATGCCTGACTCTATCCGGGACCTTGAAGACTTCCGCCGGCTGCCGATTCTCCGTAAGGAGGATATCCGCCGGAATTTCGCCGATATGTTTGTCCAAGAAACCGATGTGGAAAATCTCCCCCTCGATTCCACCGGCGGCTCCACCGGTCAGCCCTTGAATTTCTACCACGACCCGCTCTGTAAGCGTTATAAGAATGCGGCTTTCCGAAGGTTCCGCCGCTGGATGGGAGTGAAATCAGAGTATAAAACCGCTTTCATTTGGGGCGCTGTGAAGGACGTCCCGCAACGCCCTGCAGACAACGAAAGGTGGCTGGACGCCTTTAAATGCAGTCCGGAGGAAATAGCGGCTTTTGTCAAGGAAATGAGCGAATGGAAACCGGAGGTTGTCCGGGCTTATGTCTCTTCGCTCTATTTGGCAGCTTCCATGATAAAAAATCGTAGTTTTGAATCCTTCCGCCCTGAAATTATCGAAACCGGCGCGGAAAAGTTGTGGCCTCACCAAAGGGAACTCATCGAAGAAGTGTTCGACTGCCCCGTTTTCGAACAGTATGGTTCCCGCGAGACGCCCGTTATCGCCTGCGAATGTGAAAATCACCGGGGAATGCATCTCTTCTCCGATATTCGTTTGGTGGAAATTATCCGCAACGGAGCGCCTGCGCCGCCGGGGGAAGAAGGCAGCATTGTGATTACCGACCTCACAAATTATACTATGCCTTTCATCCGCTACGAAATCGGCGATATTGGAGTAATATCCGACCGGCTTTGCCCCTGCGGCAGGAGTTTCCCTTTGCTGGAGGAAGTCAAGGGACGAACTATGGACATCTTCACCACTCCCCGCGGAGAGTACGTTTATGGTGGATATTTCAACCACTTTTTTTTCGGAGCCAGCGGCGTTGCCGCCTTCCAAGTACGCCAGAAAAGCCTCGACCGGGTGGAAGTGTCCATCGAACCGGCGGAAGATTTTGAACCGGATACGATGACTCCCATCCTGAATAAAATGCGCGAGACCCTGGGATCGGAAGTCCAGATTGAATGGAAAACAGTCGATGAAATCCCCGCCGGGCCCTCCGGTAAAAGGCATTTCACTATTTCCGAGATCCCGGTGGATTTAGCCGGCGCGCAAGCCGATAATAGGGGGCGGGATGAATAACGATGCCCGCATTCTTTTCATCATCGACCAACAGGGATGGGCGCACGAGATTAAGACCGATAACCTCATCCGCGTCTTATGCGATGAGTTCGACTGCAAAAAACGCCTCCAAAACGAGGTGACCGCCGAAGAAATCGACAATGCTGACCTCATTGTCATCTACTACTGGCGGCAGTTTCGCGCCTTGAAACACCTGAAAACCGCTCTCAAGCGCAGCCGGGGCAAGCTCCTGTGCGGAATATGTTCTCACCACGAACTCCGCGGCAAATGGCGGCGCAAGGGATTGAAAAACTTAAAAAAACACGCCACCACAGTCTTTACTAACAATAAGCTGCTATACGATGAATTCCGCCCCTATTTTAAACAGCCGGTTTTCTATACGCCCAACGGGGTGGACACCGATTTTTTCCAGCCTGCGGATAGGGAGGACAGCGGCGAAATCCTCCGCGTTGGATGGGCGGGAAGTCTGGATAACCAGACTCGGGAGCACAGAGGTGTATTCAATTACATCCAGCCTGCGGTCGAAGCGGTTGAAGGCGTGGAACTCATCCTCGCCGCGCGCGAAGATAAACTACGGGATTCGCAGGAGATGCGCCAGTTCTATCACTCGCTGGACGCCTACATCTGCGCCAGCCGCGATGAAGGCACCCCCAATCCCTGCCTGGAAGCCGCCGCCTGTGGTATTCCGCTGATAACCACGCCGGTTGGGAATATGCCGGAGCTGGTGGAGGATGGCGTCAACGGATTTTTCATCGGGCGGGATGTCCAGGTCATCGCGGAAAGACTCAATATGCTTCGCGACCATCCCAAATTGCGGAAGAGGATGAAGAGCGCCATCCGCGAATCCATCGAAGGCTGGGACTGGCGGTTCCAGGCGGAAAACTACCGCGGTATGTTCCGCTCGGTTTTAGCGGGTGAAGTCAATCTCAATCTGTAATGAGGGCACAGAATTTGCTATTATTAATCTATTCGTTTCTATTACATATTGAAATCTGAAACTTTATCATAAAACCAGCGACAGGAGTGCACAATATGCATCTTTTCAGGAGAACGATTCTCTTTTTTATTGTCTTGTCGATAATAACATCGACCATATTTGCCCAAGCCCCCAGATTTTGGCAATACGGCAACAGCTATAACGGCATACCGTTGCGGCAGGGTTATCACATTGAATGGGCTCGCGCCGGAGCGCTGGACGCGGATGGTAATTTCTGCTTCGTCTGGTCCGACTGCCGCCTCCAGGAGCGTGATGTTTACGCCCAAAAGTACGCTCCCGACGGGACCCGACTCTGGGATGAAGGGGGTAAGCTGGTAGTGCACGCCTCTGTCCGCCAGGAAGATCCCGATATTTTCAGCGACGGTTACGGCGGCTTCCTCATAGGGTGGATTGATTACCGCGCCGATTCTCTGGGTGATGTCCGCGCACAGCGGCTCGACGCCCAGGGAAACCTATTGTGGGACTCAGAAGGCGTTCCCGTGTGTGTCATCCCTAACGCCAGAGTGAATGAGTACTCGCTGCACACTATGCCTGACGGTGACGGCGGAGGTATCTTCGTGTGGCACGACAACCGCTCTTTGGATGGGGGAGACATCTATGCTCAGCACATTCTCCCTGACGGAACCGTCGATTCGCGATGGCCTGTGAATGGTAAAATGGTGGCGGGAGGTCCGGGGATGCAGGGTATCGCCGGGCACCAATCGGTGGATACCGACAGCGCCGGAGGTATTTGGGTCGCTTATGACGAAGCCCGCGCCGGCGGCGACCATAACGATATCCGCCTCCAACACGTAGCCACCGACGGAACCTTAATGTTCCCCGACACTATGGGACTGGCGATATGCACCGACCCGGATATTCAACACCGGGTGAAACTCTGTCCTGACGGTGTTGGGGGAGCCTTTATGGTATGGGTCGATAAACGAAACCTTGGCCTTAACAGTGAAGACCTTTATATCCAGAGGGTTGACGCGTCCGGCAGTACTATTTTCCAGGCCGATGGAATGCCTTTTGTGACTCAACTCAACATCCAGGAATTCCCCCGCATTGTCTACGACGGGATCGGAGGCGCTATTGTCGCCTGGCTGGATAACCGCAACGATCCCTTCAACACAATAGCCGATGTTTACGCCCAACGGGTGGATACTTCCGGGAATATTTCCTGGGCGCCGGAAGATGTGCTGGTCTGCGGCGCAGTGGATATCCAGCGCGGGGCAAGATTGAACGCCGATGGCAACGGAGGCGCGGTGGTGGTATGGACCGATGAGCGGAACGAATCCGGCGGAGGCGACATCTATGCGCAGAGGCTGCTTCCCGGCGGCACCGTCGATTGGGCGGTCAACGGAATAGCGGTCTGTGACGAAAAATACACCCAGTCCGCCCCGCTGGTGCGGACTCTCAATAGCGCGGTATCGATGGTAGTCTGGCTGGACGAGAGATTTGGTTCGCCGGGGCTGTTCAATCAGCTATTAGACGCCAATGGCGTCGCTCAACTTACAGCCGGGGGCGAGCAGATTGTCTGGGGGCTTGACGGAGACGCGGCGCATTCGCGCTTCCTGTCCTTGACGCCTCCGCCTGATGAACGAATCCTGGTAGTGTGGCAAGACCGCCGCAGGGGAAATTTCGGCAATCTCCTTTTTCAACAGCTAATCGACATCACCGGCCAATCATATTTTCCCTTCAACGGCAAGCCGGTTAGCATCAAATACGACGGCCTTGATTCATTATTGTCCGGCGGTCAGGAAAAACCGGAGCTTTGCAACGACGGCGCCGGTGGAGCGATAGTCTGCTGGGAAGACTGGCGCACTATCAATGACAATTATCAAATCTACGCCCAGCGCCTCGACGGTGGCGGCGATATGTTGTGGGATTCCGTCGGTGTGAGGATTTTTCCCGCTACCGGTGTGCAGTATGATCCGGAAATCTGCATCGATGGATTGGGCGGAGCCTTTATCGCCTGGCACGGAACCGATTCCATCAGCGGCACCGAGCGTCCTTTTGTCGCTCACATCGATGGTAACGGCAACACGCTTGCCACCAGCTTGATGCCCGATTTCAGCACAGAGGATAAAACTTATGCCATCGTCCCCGATGGCAGCGGCGGAGCGATAATGGTTTGGGAAGCCTTCAGCCTGGTGACCTTTGTCGATTATTACATCTACGTCGCCCGCGTCGACGCCAACTGCGACACTCTATGGGTTAGAGCCGTGTGCGACACCACAGGCGATAGGCATTTCCCGGTAATGAGAGGTTTAAACGATGGCGGAGTAATCGTCGTTTGGGAGGACCGACGAAATCAAATCGATTACAATATCTACGCCCAGAAAGTCGATTTGAACGGCAACTGTCTCTGGGAAAGAAATGGAATTGCGGTAACTGACACCGTCGGCGACCAGACAATGGGAGATGTGGTTCAAGCTCCCAACGGAGAAATCTTAATCGTCTGGAAAGATATGCGCCGACCCTTGAACATAGACCTCTATCTCCAAAAATTGGACGGAGCCACCGGCGCGTACCTGTTTCAGTCTCAGGGTATTCCTGTCTCAGTAGAGAACAACGACCAGACCAATCCGGTTATCATAACGGAGGATAGTTCCGGTTTCCATATCTGTTGGGAAGATTACCGCGGACTGCACTCCGATGTTTACGCCTCGCACTTCGCCGCCGATGGAAACCTGCAACAAAACTGGACCGGTGAAGGCGATGTGATATGCGATTTCTACAACCTGCAGGAAACTCCGGTTATGACCAGCGATTTCCACGGCGGCGCTATCGCGGTATGGCCCGACGCCCGTTCCTCCGGTAAAGAATACGTTTACAACCTTTACGCCCAGCGCTGGAACGATTCCACCATCACCGGCGTGGGAATTCCCCGCATTAAACCGGTGGAAAGCTTCAATCTCGCCCAAAACCACCCCAATCCCTTCAATCCGGAAACGGTCATCAGCTTCAGCCTTGCTCAATCCGGCGAGGTCAAGCTGGTTATCTACAACGCTCTGGGGCGGGAAGTAGCCCGGCTGGTCGACGGACCGCTTCAAACCGGTTATCACCGCGTGACCTGGAGCGGAACTGATTCCAGAGGTTTCAAAGCCGCATCAGGTATCTACTATTACCGCCTGGAGATGGAGGGTGAGATGAAGGTAATGAAGATGATTATGCTGAAGTAAATCCTGACAGTTGGTATCGTTATCTGTAATAGGTAAAATAGAAATAGTAACACAAACCGGGGGCGTTCATTTGAACGCCCCTGCCGAATTGTCCAGAAAACAGGAATATGAAGAATTTTATTCTCGTCATAATCATTCTATCACTGCCGCTTGCAGTTTTCGCCCAGCTCCCCACCTGCTACCACACCTATCAGGAAGTTATTGACAGCCTCTGGGCGCTGGAAACAGCTTACAGTGATATAATGGATGTCTTCCTCATCGGGCATAGCACAGAGGACTCCGTTCCCATCTACGCTGTCAAACTATCCGATAGCGTTCATCACGATCTGGACCGGCCCCGACTGCTGTTCACCGGCCAGGTTCACGCTGAAGAAACCATCGGTGAGGAACTTTTACTCGATGTTATCACCGAAATCGTCACCCATTCCACCGCCACTCAGTTTCGGCGTTATATGATGTTCACCGAACTTTACTTCATTCCCTCCGCCAATCCGGAGGGGCTCAATGTAGTCACCGATAATATCGACATCACCTACCGTAAAAACAAGCGGCAAAATCCCGGATTGTCGGGATTCCATTGCTTACCGGGGCGGGGGAGAGATTCATCCGGAGTTGACCATAACCGTAATTTCGACTTGAACTGGATTCTGGGTGATACATTATATCATACGGGACATCTCGAACAATTCGATTACTATCGGGGTCCTGCCCCCTTCTCCGAAGGGGGAACGCAGGCGATGAAGGCGCTGGCGGAAGAGAAGCGTTTCGCTATGGGAATCGTTTATCACCAATCACGCACCGGTAATGTCGATGAAAACGTGATATACCCCTGGAACTGGAACCGGTTGGGGAATAAACATCCCCCGGATTTCGATGTGATAAACGAAATCGGTGTCGAACTCGCTGACTTAATTCATTCTACCACAAGCGGCACCTATACTCCCCATCCCTCTACCGGAATGTACGGCAATTCGCACGATTGGTTCTACGCCGCCCTGAATTGCTACAACTACACTATCGAAACATCCGAAATACAACCCGACAGCGCTTTACTGCTTGAAGTTATAGATTATAACAAAGTTGGATTATATTATCTGGTCGAACGGGCCTGCGGCAGGATTCCGGGATTGGATAATGTTTCGCAACTAACCGGCGTAGTCACCGACGCCAACACCGGTCAGCCTCTGGTTGCGGAAATCAAGGTGTACGGTATGGAGAGCGACTGGCTCCAACCCCGCATCACAGACCAGTTCTACGGGCGATACCGTTGGTATCTGCCGGTTGGGCTCTTCTCCCTTGAAGTTTCCGCGCCGGGATACCAAACTCTGGTAGTCAGCGATGTTTCAATAAGCCGCTACTATCCGACAGAACGCAATGTCCAGCTCCAGCCTCTCCCGGCGCACGCAGTTCAGGGAATGGTTACCGATATCAGTACCGGCAGTACGGTTGAAGCGGTTCTATATTTTGAAGGTAATCAGATAGATACGGTAAACACATCCAATGGTTTCTATTCGGTGAGCCTGCCCCGGAGCAGTTACACTTTACGAATCGATGCCGGAGGCTATGTCAGCAGCTATCAGACCATTAACCTTTGCTCGGATACTACGTTCGATTGGGAAATAGCGCCGGGAACAACGGTTTTCATAGATGACTTCGAGTCCGGATTGGGCAATTGGAGTTTCTTCGGCTGCCTGCCCTGGGGGGCAGACCCCAGAGAATACCATTCCGGCGCCTTCAGCCTGGCGGATTCACCATATCCGGGGCTGTACACAGCCAGCGTCGATTCCAGCTACGCGGAAACCATAGTCGACCTCACGCAGAAGCAATCGGCGCACCTCACTTTCTGGCACCAATACTACTTCGAGCCCCAATATGATGTCGGATTGGTAGAAGTATCTGTTGACAACGGACAGTCCTACCAGGAAATCGCCGCTTATGACCATCCCAAAGCGCTTTGGAAAGAGGAGCGCCTCGACCTCACCCCCTTCTGCGGGAACAGCGTCCGAATCCGTTTCAACATCATCACCGACTCCAATCTGGAAAATCCGGGATGGAACCTTGACGACATCGTTGTGACCGCCTCAGACACTGTTTCCCCCCAGGAAGTGAAACACAGCCCTCTGCCGTTGGAGTTCAGCATCGGCGAACCATATCCCAATCCCTTCAACGCGGAAACCGTCATCCGGTTCACTCTTGACCGTCCCGGATTTGTGCAAGCCGAGGTCTTCAATTTGTTGGGTGAAAGTGTGGAGACCATAGTCTCCAAAGATTATCCCGCTGGCTCCGGATATATCAGGTGGAATGCAGAATGCTATCCCTCGGGGCTCTACCTTATACGCCTTCAAGCCGGAGGCCGTACTCAAGTGAAAAAGGCCTTGATGATTAAGTGACAATCACTCCGGCGTTTCAAGGGCTGATTCAAGATGAGAAAAAACTGCGCCTTAATCGCCGGTATGAAAGAAATAAGATTGCTTTAGTAGAATAGACTGTGCGGAGATACAATTTCCGCGCAGTCTTTCATTTATCGATGAAATAGTCTGAATAACACAGAATTTAATCATAGAAAAGCGGGGCTTTACATCAAATAAAACTTGACTTTTTCGCTAAAAATGATTTTATTGTTATTCAATCCAGAATTTGAACCCAAAATCAAAATTCATAACAAACTGACAGGAGAGAGTTATGAGAAAAGCTGTATTGCTTTTTCTAATTACTATGGTCGTGGCAGGGACTGCGCTGGCAAACACTGATTGGACTAATCCCAACGAACCTATTTCCTCAGACCTGATTATCGGGCCTAACAGCCAGCTTCCTGCACCCGACAGACTTCCACCGTCATCCTCACCCGCCAATATGGATACGGTGATAGGGGACGTATTTATTTTTGGAACCTCCTGGTACGACATCCAGCACAACTCCACTTGCGGCCGGCAGCTTCAGATAGATGCTGAAGGCTATGTCCACCTGGCATGGATGAACGGAATTGACAATGGCGCCACTCAGCGCCATATCTATTACCAGGTAATGGATCCTATGGAATCATTGTTGTTTCCCGGAGGCGGCGTTCAAGTGGACCAGATGCCCCGTGCGGGATATACTACGTGTGAACTATACACCGATAACCGCGCTATGCCCTGCTTCCACCAGGGTCAGGGCGGCGCAACTAATTTCCATACTGCGCTTGGATTCGATTATATCGTCCGCTCTGGCGCATACGCTGCGGTCGAACCACCCTGGGTGTACGAATTCGGCAACGATTTGGAAGTGATTTGGCCTAAAGTTTCCCGCAGCTTTGACGACGCTTTCCACGTCCTCTCTACTGAAAATCCCGCCAGTGGTGTAGCAGGTGATCCTCAAAGGCACTATTATGTTCGCGGTGAATTCAGCCCCACACTGTTCACTATTACCTATCCCGACAGCCAGACCTTGGTCGCCTGGTCTATGACCATTTCCGGCGATGTGGCTTCCTCGCCGGTGTCCAACCGAGTGGCTGTCGGCTGGCTCAAACCCTGGGCCACCGACCCCCTCGATACCACTCAGCATGATAACGATCTGGTGATCGCCATCGCTGAGGACGGTCTCAACTTCGATTTCAACAATCCTATGAACATCACCGACTGGATCGAACCCGATCCATCGTTGCTGCCTGACACGCTTGCCGCTAACAAGGACACCTTCCGCTGCTACGCGGAAATGAGCCTCTTCTTCGACTATCAGGACTATCTGCACGCAGTCTGGAACGTCGAGGCTTTCTATCACTATGAAGGCACCATCTCCCGCGGCAACAGCTTCATCTATCACTGGAGTGAAGAATGGGATTCGGTATCGCTAGTGGCTAACGGCTGGTTTGAGTATCCCCATTTCGATCCAGGCGCCTGGAACAAGTTCCTAACCCGTCCCTCCGGCTCCGTCGACGCTATGACCGGCGATGTTTACGTGATGTATCAGCGTTATAATCATCCCATCGATGTGCCTTCGCAGTACGGCTATCCTTATATGATGGGCGACACCACCGATTTCTCCGCCGCCGGATGGCCTAACGGTGAAATCTGGATGACCAAGTCCACCGACAACGGTTACAGTTGGGCTGAAGGTATCGACATCACTAACACTCACTCCCCGGACGCTCTGCCCGGCGACTGTATGAGCGAATTAACTCCCTGCTTGGCACCCCAAATTGTCAACGGCAACGCCCATGTTTTCTACATCCTCGACCGTGACGCCGGCGCCGTGGTGCAGACTGAGGGAACCTGGACACTGAACGAAGCTATGGTTCACCGTGTTCCGCTTAGCGAAATTCCGGAGAGCCCCAGGCTTTGGCCGGTGGCGATGCACTGCGAACCCGCAGAGGATAATACTGTTCGCGATACCATAGCTCCTATACCCGCGGTCGGCGATCGTGAAGGCAATCTCATCAACACCTTCGCTCTGGCGCAGAACTATCCCAATCCTTTCAACCCCGAAACTTCTATCGAATTTGCCCTACGGATTGACGGATACGTTTCCCTCAAGGTCTATAACCTTCAGGGACAGGAAGTCGCCACACTGGTCGATGGTCAGCAGAAGGCTGGCGCGCACGAAGTCTCCTTTGACGCTTCCAACCTCCCCAGCGGTGTTTACTTCTATCAGTTAAATTCTCAAGGATTCACCCAGACCAAGAAAATGCTGCTGATGAAATAACAATTTTTAAGAGAACTATGACTACCGCCCCCATCCGGCGTTTTATATGACTGGATGGGGGTTTTTAATTGGTGGTTAGTGATTAGTGATTGGTGATTGGTGGTTAGTGATAAAAAATCATTACGAGTCCGCTGTTAAGCGGATGAGGATAACTTGTACACCTGCTCACCTATACACTTGTACACGAATTAATAAATGCCCCATAAAAAGCCATATTGGACTATTCCGCTGCTAATCGGCGCGGCGCTTTACCTTTCGACAGTCTGCCGAACCGTTTTCATCGGCGACAGCGGGGAATTTTCCCTGGTCTTCAAGACCCTGGGGATAGCTCATCCCCCCGGCTATCCGCTGTTCACCTTGATAGGGCGGACCTTTACCGCCTTAACAGCCTTTCTCCAGCCCGCTTCCAGCGCCAATCTCCTGAATGTTGCCATTGCTCTTGCGGTAATACCTGTGATTTTCACTTTATTCGACGGTAGAAAAGGTCCCCTCTTGGCGGGAATTATTACTTTAATCTGGACAGCGACACCGCTCTATTGGAGTGAAACCGTTGGAGTCGAAGTCTATACGTTGAATCTGTTCTTTATCGTTTTAATCACCGTACTTGCGCAGGGGAACACGCCTCGAAAATGGATACTGATTTGTTACATTATGGGACTCGCCCTTGCCCACCATCCTTTAGTAATCACGGTTGTCCCGCCGTTGCTGTTGGTTTTATATTGGGAACGCAAGTCATTTAATTACAACATCATTCCTTATTGTGCCGCTGCTCTCATCCTGGGTCTTACCATATATTTCTATCTCCCACTCAGATCTTCGCTGGAGCCCCTCGCTGATTGGGGCGCCCCGGAGAATTTGACACGGTTCATCGCGCATATCACCGGCTCCCAGTACCAACACGCCGCCGATTTCAATCTAGCCAATTTCTGGGGAAGTTTTAAGCTGTTTGCAGGTATTTTCTACAACAACTGGCGCTGGCCGGGGATGATTATAATTTTAGCGGGTTTAGCTGTCAACTTAAAGTATAACATTAAGAGAACTTTGTTTGCGCTGCTTCTATTGGTTTCAAACCTAATCCTGGTATCCTTTTACGCTATCCCGGACATCGATTCTTATTATCTGCCCGCGATGCTGGCTTGCCTGATTATCGCCGGAGATTTTATTGTATGGTCGGCGGAAAAACTGCAAGTGCGATGGGCTCGACAGGGAATACTTGTAACCGCGGCGCTCCTGGCGATTCTCCTCGCCACTGCTAATTACACCCGAATCAACCGCTCCGATTATCGTTTGGCTGAAGACTACGGTAAGTTGATACTGGATACTGCGGGTAGGGGGACTGTATTCACCGCCGGCGATATCGCCAGCTTCCCCGCCCTCTACCTCCGCTACGCCGAGGATTACCGCCCTGCTGTCGAAGTTTACGACCGCGCCCTCCGGCTGGAAGCGCTAATGCGCGCTGCCGAAGAGCTGTCCGGTAAGAAAGTTTCGGACTACCAAACGGCGCGAAACATATACTTACGCCGCGCCCCGGGCGCCAAGCACCTGGTTAAAAGCCATCACGCTTACGAGGAGGAATGGCTGACAGTTCCCGTTCAAATTCATTCAAATGGTATCCTTTATTCCACACCTCCGCTTCCGGTAAAATCTGCTATATCACGCTTTAATCTTGAAACAACCGCCGGAGACTTCAAATCACGCCAGATTTTAATCAACCTGACGCTCAGCCGGGGTGAAGAATCCCTAAATACCATGCCGCCCGATTCAGCCGGCGCCAGACGCGACTTCGCCCAAGCTTTTGACATCCTGCAGGATGAACCCCGCGCCAGTTTGCACAACCAGCTCGGTGTTTTCTTTCGACATTTCAGGTTCAGAGACCTGGCGCTAAGAGCTTATCAGGGTGGACTCGAAGCCGAACGCCTCAGCTCCAAAGAGCGCGCTGAGATAACCTTCAATATCTCCAACATCCACAAAGACGCCGGAAACGACTATATTGCCAAGGGTGATTTCCGCCGCGCCGCCGAAGCCTACGCTCAAGCGTTGAAATTCGATTCCACTAATCCCAAGCTTTACTACAATGTCGGCGTTATCTTAATGCAGCGCTTGAACTCCCCCGAAAAAGCCCTCCCTTACCTCGAAACCTACCTGAGGCTGAATCCAGGTGACAAACAGGTAAAATCGATGCTGGAAAACTACCGAAGGAGTCACCGATGACCCTGCCCCGTGGAAAGGTTCTGTTGATAGGCCTCACCGGCGGAATCGCCTCCGGAAAGACCGAAGCCGCTAATATTCTAAAATCCCTTGGCGCAGCCGTTGTTTCCGGTGATGAACTCGGCAGATGGGTAATGGAAAACATCCCGGAAATGCTGGAATGGGTGCGTCAAACCTTTGGAGAGGAATGTTTCGACCGGGAAGGGAAACTGATACGCCAAAAACTTGGAGACCTGGTTTTTGCCCACCCGGAGATGAGGAATAAACTGGATGAAAAGATTTTTCCCTATATTTATCGCAGACTGCAGGATGAAGTAAAGGATAAGTCGAAACATCGCCGGGTGGTGGTAGTGGATGCGGCTATGATTTTTGAATGGGGGATTGAGGGGGATTTCGATATAGTTTTAACCATCACCGCTGCGCAGGATGCAATCTTTCGCCGTTTATCCCATAGGGATGGTTTCGATCGGATTCAGATGGAAAACAGGATGGCTTCTCAAATCTCACCCAAAGAAAAAGCCGCTCGCTCACATTGGATTATTACAAACGACAGTTCTCTTGATGAATTGGAAAAGGAGGTGAGGCGGTTTTGGCGAGAAATAGTGGAGCCTCACATTGAGGCAGATTAGTTGCTGAGGTTGTTCAGGTCGCGGTCCAGGAGCGCGATTACGCCGGAAGGTTCTCCGTTGAAGAGTTCATGCATCTTCTCCCGGAAAAGCTCGTTCACGATAAATACCTTGGCTTCTTCAGATATGGTGGCAGTCCCCGACATCAGTGAATTGAGGGTGACGAAGGCAATAAGTTCCGCCGCTTCCAATGCCGGCAGATTGGCAAAATCCGGGTGTTCCCACCAACGGACTTCAACCGACAGCCCTTCCTTGAGTTCCTCTACCGAGTGCCGTATAGATAGTAGGTTTTTTCGCGAAGAAAGCTGGCGGAACAACTGCTCCCGCAGTGTTGCAGCGCTCCCCACATACGCCGCAGATAAATCGCCTTTGTCGCAGAAATAGATAGCGTAAACCGCGGGTTGGAAGGGAATTTCCGTGATAGATGAAGTTCTTTTCATCCTAACGCTCGACTTTAACAGTCCCGTGCTTATGATGAAATTTATTTGGAATCAATATCCGATAAGAGCATAATTGCGTTTATCCGGAAACAGAACTTATTCTCTAATATTAAGAACCAATACCCAATAAGTTATTGTCTTAAGTCACAAATTCACTACCGCTTTCAATAAATAGGTTTGGATTAAAGCTTCTCCCGCTTTGCCCGTAAAAGGCTCCATTTTTTCCACCTCGACAAAGTCCTCTACCAGCTTGTAATAACTCTCGCTTATCTTGATTTCACCCGGTCCGGCGCTGGCTACAATCCGCGCCCCTTTATTGATGACGTCGCCCATCACCGAATAGTCCATACGTTTCACCGAACCGATGTTTCCCACCACTACCGGCCCGTAGTTGATGCCGATACCGATGCGGATAGGTTCATATCCCTCGGAGGCTATTCGTTTGTTGAACTTATCCAGTTTCGCTCCCATCTCCATCGTCATTTTCAGCGCGCGAATGTGGTCGTCATTATGGGCGTAAGGGGCGCCGAAGTAAATCATTATTTCGTCGCCGGTGTACTTGTCCACCGTGGCGTCGTACTTCAGCGCAACGTCCACCATCAATGAATAATATCGGTTGGCGAAAGCCACCAGTTCCCGCGCTTCAAGGCTTTCGGAATAGCGGGAAAACTTACGGATGTCGGCGAAAAAGACTATCAGGTTCCGCTTCTCGCCACCGGTGTTAACCAGACTAGGATCCTCCTGAATTTTACGCAGTATAGCCGGGGAAAGGTAGCATTTGAACTTCCCTTCAAGAAAGAGTCGGTGTTGTTCCTGGTAATGAAATTTCGCAGCCGCCACCCCTAAGAACAAAGCCAGCGATTCGCTCGACGGCCCCACCAGCGGTATTATCAAGCTCCCATAGATGAAAGCCGCGAAACAGGAAGCGATGTAAACTAAAACCAACGCAAAATATCCCAGGGTAAATCCCGTCATCGAGGTGAAACGCCCCAGCGCAATAATCACCGCCAGGAAAACCAATGAAATCGGAACTATCACAACCCTGTCCGCTTCCCGAAGGTATTCTCCGGTTAATATGGAGTTCAGGATTGTGGTATAAACGCCGGAACGGGGATAGTTCGATTCCAACGGAATATTACCACGGTCTCCGGTGCGGTCGGAAAACTCTGTCAGCAGAATTAACCGTTCGCCAAGCTGGGGATAAAGCAGTCCGGGTTTCTCCGTATATTTTAGGATGTCGCCGGCGCTGTAGATATTATCGAAACCATCCTCCCAGGTTCCGACATAGTTGAGAAGCGCATACCCCCGCCTGTCGATGGGAATCTCTATGTCACGCCGCTCTTCTGTGCCGGGCATTAGAACATTTCGCAGAGCAATGTTCTTCCCGGGACTAATCTCAACCTGGGATAACGGATATTCCAAATAGACGCAGAGCAGGCGAAGGGGAAAAGACGGGAATGCTCTTCCCTCGATATTCATCACCAAAGGGTAGCGCCTAATAACTCCGTCCGGATCGAAGAACATATTCACATAGCCCATCCCCAGCGAATTATCCGCCAACTGCCTTAGAGGCGGCGCAGAAATCCCGCTTATACAGTGAATAAGCTTTGAATCCGGCGGTAAATCGGGATAATCCGAAGGCTCGCTGAACGGGATGAACTCCCGAAGCTCCTCGAAGCCGAATTCGCCGCCCCTGCCCACCCGGAAAACCAGCGGCGAAATTACCACCTTCGACCGACCAATAGAGTTGGTCAAACTCAAGTCTTGCAGGCTGTCGGTCACTCCGCTGAATACAATGTCCACCCCAACCACCTTAGCCCCGGCGAAGGAAACCGCTTCAATCGCCCGGCCGTACATTCCTCGCCGCCAGAGGTTGCCCGCTGTCAGTTCGAAAGCCCGGTTGTCGATATTTACCTGCGCCATCCGGTCGGAAATCGCTGGCCCCCTCCCCAGCCGGAAACGAGCTAAAAACCGGAGGTCAATTGTTTTCAATTCCCAGGGCGAAAATATACCTGGTATTAAGTATATGATAACATTAAGCAGGAGGCAGACGGCAACCGCTAGGACTACTATTTTCCTGACCGGGTATATTTGGGGCGAAGATTTCAATCCATATCATCGAACAAAAAAATAGTTTTAATATAAAGACGCGAGCCATCGTTTTCATCCTTCATCGCTGAGAGACTTGAACAAGATCCGCAAAGAGGATTAGCGATGGTTTATCTTGACCGAGGCGAATGCCACATCATCCCCGCTGACCTCAAAATCAAGAATCTTGTTAGCGGTGTCATCCCCCCGGAAAACCGCTCCGCTTTCTGTAGGTTTGTCCGCCCGTTTAGGCAGCGTTGCGCCTTCGCGGTGGGAAGTGAAACCGGCTTGCAGCTTAGCCAGTTCCGCCGTGATCTTCTGTGAAACCATCTTTCTATCGACGGTTTCGTCCGAATAGTATTCATCCAGAACTGCCTTCAATTCGCTCAATTCAGTGGTGGAAGCCAGCATATAAACCGTCTCAATTCCCGTTTCCTTGTCCAGCTTAAGCCATCCGGTGGTGACAATCTTACCTTCGGCGCATTTCCCCTCGATATCGAGACCTTCAAGGTGCGGATTGAGGAAGACGTATTCACCGCCCGGAGTCAGCCAGATAAGATAGATATGCTTGCCCTTGATCAGTTGATAGTTCACTTTGACATAGCAGCCTGAGCCGATTTCAGCGCTTTCGTCCAGTTTGAAAAATTCTTCCGAAGCACTCGCACTTTTCCAGATAATGCCGTACTTGAATCCCGATTCGACGCTTGCGCTTTGTTCGGCGCTTGTCGCCGGGAATAAAACTAAAATAAAAGCTATGCCTATGACTATCGTGATTCCTATAGAGACACTTGAGCGCATAGACTTCTCCTGAGTTTTTATAACCCTCCACAGATTGAATTGTTATACGGTATAGTCTTTGTGTTACAAAGCTCCTATCCCGTCAGCGTCCCCTATTAGCTGAAATGAAGCCCAGGAACGAGGATGGCGGTATTTTTTTCTGGTGTCTAGCTGCGCCCGCCGCAAAGATTCCGCTTTATCGTACCGCTTGAGATAACGGTAAAAGCGGCCCATTAAATATTCGGTGGACTCATCCTCAACCATCCACAGTGATGAAATCAATGAAGGCGTTCCCGCATAGAAAAAGGCCCGGGAGAGCCCTACCAGCTCATCTCCCGATGTCAACTTGCCCAAACCCGTTTGGCAAGCCGACAGTACCACAAGATTAGCGTTCAATTCCATACTGAAGAGTTCATGCACATCCAGCTCACCGTCCTCACCCTCGCCAGGCGTCAAGAGTAAACCCGAGAACATAGGATAGGCCGAATTCAGGTCAGCGTGACAGGCTAAGTGCAGGATGTCATAGTCGCCAGACTGTTCCTTGAAGCGAGCTTCGCTGGCGTCGACTCCCACATAGACCGCAGGGTCGTCGAAATAATCTCCGATGCGCTTGACCTCACGCTCGGAGTAGGGTAGAGGCTGGTGAAGGGAATTCCCAAACGCCGGATTCCCCATAGCCAGCAGTTTTCTGCCTCCGTTACGGTGTTTGGTCAAAAGATACTTCATCACCGATGCGCTGGGCAGCAGGCTTATCCGGTATTTTTCAACTAATAAGCGGCCCTTGGCGTCCATCAATGCCGAGAAAGGTGTATAATGCAGTAGTCCATACGGAATAATCACTAAATCCTCGCCCGATATAGCTTTCTCCGCCGGGGCGATGAGGTATTTATACAATTCCTGCGACAGCGAATCGACGTCTTCCAACGCTATTATCGCTCCCCTGAAATCGGATACATACTGTTTAATAATTTCTACCGGTATCTTCGTCTTGAATACTTCGTAGCCTTTCCTGGTTATTGCAAAAGTTATAAGGTAATTCTGGGTTAGAAAGTATTCCAATACCGTGCACTTAGCTGGAATCAGCTCCTGCGCTTCCGACAGATTTAGCGAACTTACTGATACCATCGATATCAATTCGGGTTCATCTATGTCAATCTTCTGGTCTTGGGGAAGGATGATTCCTCTGGCGTCATAATGAATATCATGCTGAATCGATGAATGCTTCATATCACCGGCTCCGGAAGTTGCTTCGCTCCGTTCCCCCTCGAGGAATTTGCGGTGTTGAGCCTTCCCCACTTTGACATTTCCTTCCCCTAACAGGTCGAGGAAACTCCGGGCGCGGCTCCGTTCAATGTAGTTGAAGGCCTCTTCATATCTCCCCAGCCGATGCAGCGCCAGGACGATGCTCTCATAAATTCTGTAAGATCCGGAGGCGTAGCTCCGCTTCTGAGATTCGATCTGCAGTTTTTCCCGCACACCTTCTAAGATTTCGATGGCTTTGGAGAAGGTATCGACAGCCAGCGAATCTTCCCCGTTCTCAACTTGCCAATCAGCCACCGCGTCATAGACACTGAACCGAAGCAGGTCGGAATCCAATTCCTCCAATGTTTCCCGCCCGCGTTCGATGTATTGCCAGGCTGTTTCGAAGTCCTCCATCCGCTTGTAGACTTCACCGATGTTGAGCAGGGTAAGCCCCATCGATTTACAGTCGTCCAATTGACGGAATATACTTAAGCTTTCATTATAATAGGTTATGACTTGAGAATAGTCTTTCTGATTAAAATAAGCCACTCCGATATTGTTCAATACCTGGGATACAGTTCTTGTTTCCCCTAATTCCCAGCTAATTTCCAGACTTTGCTGATAATATTCAATGGCGCGGGAATAGTTTTTAAGTTCATCATAGGCGATACCGATGTTGTTCAGAACCTGAGCCATACCCTTCTTATCTCCCAACTGACGACGGATTTCCAAGCTTTTGAAGTAGTACTCCAGGGCTCTGTCGAAGTCCTTGAGGCGGACATAGACTACCCCGGTGTTGCTCAGCGTCAGCGCTTCGCCGCGTTTATCGCTAAGCTGGCGGCGAAGGTTGAGGCTCTGCTCGTAATAATCAAGCGCTTTGGGATAATTAGAGAGGCTTTTATAGACCAGACCGATGTAATTGAGGGTATAGCTTTCATTCTGCTTGTCGCCATTTTCACGTAATATTTTAAGGCTTCTTTGGAAGTGGTTCAGAGCTTCATTGTATTTAGAAAGATAATAGTAGGATACGCCTATCTGCCAATTCACGTTTTCAACCCCGCTCTGGAAATCGATTTGGAGGTACTTCTCCAAGGCCTGTTGATAATACGAAATCGATTTCTCCAACTCCCGTTTCTGGTCGCGATAAAAATGGCCGGTTTTTTTTAGACTATCGGCTTCAGCCTTTATGGAATCAGCATCCAGCGGGACTTGAGCCAGCGAAACAGCCGAAACAAAACATAAAACTAATAATAGTGGGTGAAAGGTCGGAATTATCATATTATTACCCAAATAGCGGCGGCGCTCCGCCGCGAGCTGAATTTGTCAATTCTATATCGCAGATTTTGCGAAAGGGGACATTCTTATAAGTAAAATCCCTTTTTTTGTAGTGCATCTCGATAGCTCAGGAGCGCCGAGATCCCATAAATCACAAAGGAAGCGAAGAAAAGGAAAGCGGCGATCTGCATAATTGATTAATATCACTAATTTATAGGTAAAAGTCAACTATTGAGAAGACCAAAAAGACCGCAAAAAGAGCGAAATGACATGGAATCTCACTTTTAACTACAGGATTTTTTTCGATGACGTTAAACAAATACTCGGACTTAGAGGTCTAATCGAAAAGCCGTTCCTTCACAATTCAACTGTTTTTTGAAAAATATACTTGATTTTACCAAAAATATTCTTATATTAGCTAATCTAACGAGTGTTTATTTCCGTTGTCGCAGGAAATGGATTAGTGAACTGTTTTTACACTAC
>CAYQZD010000027.1:0-18200 GCA_964421875.1 uncultured bacterium | reverse complement strand
TTACACTACTTCTATTTACCTTAAAAAAAAGCGGCAGCGTATCCCGCGAACCGTGATTTTTCATCCTCGCTGAGCGATGATTATCGAAAAGAATCCATCGAATGATGGTTTATATTATTGAACGTCGGCAACGCAAATAAGCGGATCTCATTTTTGTATTTTGTCGAGAAGGGTTTCGACAGATACCCTTCATAAGAATTCAGGTAGAATTTATCGGTGTTCGCTTTAATGAATACAACTGAAAATCTCCCGGAATATCCCGGTGTGGATGGAACCGGTTTGATAATAGGCAGGAAAGTGCTTAAATACTGGATAGACTGCGTCCGTCAGGCCTGTGATTCGATTTACATCTCAACCTACAAGTTCACCTCCATAAGCGCGCTGAAAGCTCTCAGTGAGGCGGTGGAGCGGGGATTAACTGTCAAGATGGTGCTCGACGGCAACGCGGCTCTCGATAACCTAAGCCAGGCTAGGGAAGCCATCAGAAGCGGCGTGGATGTAGAGTTTTGGCCAACCCGAAGCGAAGGCAAACTTCATGCGAAACTGTCCATCTTTGACCGGAAATGCGCAGTTATCGGTAGTTTTAATCTGACCGAATCCGCGGAGAAGCGAAACACCGAAGTGTTTCACCGGCTCGATGAAGAACAAAATGTAATGGAAGCGCTGGAATTATGGACTTCCATCTATAGTACTGCTTTCAATAGCGGAGAGTTTGTGACAATTTGATTGACCTGCAGCTAATACATTTCAGACGCCTGCTCATCTTCCTGATAGTCATCGGGTTGGTTGCTGTTGCTGTTCTCATCCCGGTATCGCAGCGTTTGCGATGCGTATGTCGGGTGGAATCGCCCGTAGTTTGGTATCTGGCCAAAGACGGCGCCGGAGAGATCTCCACCGGATGGGAGCGTAACCTTCTGGCAATGGGAGGGAAAACATCGCTCTTTCACTTCGAACGCCCCGATTTTGTCGAAGTGACTATCTCCCCAAAGCTCAATCACGGAGCTGAAGTCCTGCAGGGCGATACCCTGGCAATTATCCTTTCTAAGGAGGGAATCGGCAGGCTGGAAGTGCTGCAGGCTGAACTGCAAACTGCGCGCTCCAACCTTGAAGCTCTCAAAGCCGGAGCGCGGGCTGAAGACCTGGAGGTGGCGCGGAGGAATGTGGAACGGGCTCAAGCGACATTCAATTCCTTCAGTCTTGAACACGACCGTGTAAAAGCTCTATACGATTCAAACTTCATCTCTCAGTCTCAATACCAAGTCTCAAAGGGCAGTCTTGACGTGTTCAGAACCGAGTTGGCGCTGGCTGAGGCAGAAGTGAACGCGCTGAAAACCGGAGCCCGCCCTCAGGATATCAAGGTCGCTGAGGATGAGGTCGCCACTTTGCGAAGTTCGATTGAATCCGCTCGCTCCGCATTGGGAAGTAAGGAATATATTATCACGCCACTCAAGGGCCGGTTTTATTTCGGAGGCGCTGCTAATTATCTTTTCAAAGTCGAATCCAGTGACACCGTCGCCCTTTATATACCACTCCCGGAATCCGTGGTGCCCAAGTTGAATTCCAAAATGAACATCGAGATTGTTCTTGACGCTGATCCACTGGGACAGAGAAACTGCCGGCTCTTTACTACCGGCTTCTTAGATACCACCTTCCGGGGAGCTTACGCCGTCTCACTACTGGAAAACTCCGATGGTCTGCTTAAAAGCGGGATGACGGGTAAAGCGATAGTTCCTATAGGAAAAACAACCCTGCTGGAAGGCTTGAAAGCCAGGCTTTCCTCTTTCGATTTCAGAAGATAAGCTCACATATTGGGATGAAAAAATGGAACGCTTCGAGAGAAAGGAATACAAATACTACGTCCCAGTTGACCTGCTTGAACCCATCAGAAAGCGGGTTATGACCTTTATGGAACATGACCCCTTCTGTCGGGAAAGGCCTGACAACATATACTCTGTTAGAAGCATCTACCTTGATACTCCCCGACTGCTGTTCTACTATGAGAAAAAGGACGGGCTGAAAGTAAGGAAAAAACTTCGGGTGAGAACCTACAATACCAACGCCCCTTCCAACAACACCGCATTCCTCGAAATCAAGCGAAAAATTAAAAGCACCGTATTCAAGGAGCGCGCCAGGATAGACCTGGCGGACGCCAACAACCTGTTGAATGGCGCCAATTTGACACTCCTCGATCCCACGTCAAGATTTACTGAGAAAGCCGCGCTTAATAAATTCATTTATCTGACGAAACGCCTGAACCTCGAACCGAAAGTGTTGATAACCTATGAACGTGAAGCGTTCGTGGGTATGGACGACCCCGGACTGAGAGTAACCTTCGATATGAACGTGCGAAGTTACCCTATCCCGGATTTCTGTGAAATCTTTCGGGAGCAGGACCTGAAAGTGATTAAAAATCCTTATTTTGTGCTGGAGATTAAGTTCTATGGGAAAATGCCGCATATGGCTCGACGCTTGGTGCGAGATTTCGGGCTGAGACAACAGTCTATTTCAAAATACTGCAGCGGCATTGACATATGGACTGCTGAAGAATTCAACTTGGGGCTGGCTAAATGAACTTCCTGACTGACGCCTCTGCAGCCGCTGTCAACATCTCATCCCTCGAAATCATCCTCAACCTCACCCTCGCCTTCGTCCTGGGCTTGATGGTAGCGTTTGTTTACCGCCTCACTAGCCGCAGGAAAGCCGTCAATCCTTCATTCATCATTACAATGGTAATCCTCTCTATGGTTGTGGCGCTGGTGATGATGGTTATTGGTAACAGCATCGCCAGGGCTTTCAGTCTGGTCGGAGCCCTTTCCATCATTCGTTTCCGCACCGTGGTTAAGGATAACCGCGATATCGCTTATGTCTTTTTCGCGCTTGCGGCGGGTATGGCTGCCGGGATTGGAAATTATCCTATCGCTCTCATCGGAGTCGCCGTTATCATCACTATGTTGCTCCTGCTCGATTTCGTCCAGTTCGGAACCCCGCCCAAGAATGTATATCTTCTCCGTTTCCAGCTCATCCCTACAGACACCGACGAATTCACTATAAAACCCGTGTTCGACCAACTCCTGGCCTCATACCGTCAACTCTCGGTCAAAACCGTTAAGATGGGACAATTCGTAGAGCATTCTTACCTTGTCCGCTTAAAGCGCGGCGTCACCGAGCAGAACCTGATATCTCAACTCTCAGCAATCGAAGGGATGGAGAGGGTGAATCTCCTTACCGAAGAAGGCTCCCAGGACTGATATAAGTAACCTTGTTAATTTGAATAGAGTACAGCTTGATTTAAAAATCCCCGCCAGTTTCCCGGCGGGGATTTCTAATTTTAAATCTGTGACTCTCGAATCGCGGCTACTTCACCAGCGCCATCTTCTTAGTGTCACTGAAGCCGTCTGCGGTCAATTTATAAAAGTATATGCCTGATGCCAGCCTTTCACCATCGAAAATCGCGCTGTGATATCCGGCGGGCATTTCGCCGTCAATCAGCGTTGCCACTTCCCGTCCCGTAACGTCGAAAACAGTTAATTGCGCTTTACCCGCTTGAGGAAGCATGAAGTCGATGCGGGTAGTCGGGTTGAAGGGATTGGGGTAGGGGGCTCTTAGCTCGAATTCGGTTGGCGCCAGTGACAGTACAATTTCATCGCCGAACCAGCCTTCAACTAACCAGCCATTATTATGGTTTGGTGCGCCATCGCCAGCAAGTTTGGTGAAGAGGAGGATATCCGAATCCAGCACGCTGTCGGGTAGGAAGCCGACAATGACCCTGAGATAGTAAAATCCTGAAGGAGCACTGCCAGGCACACTTTGGTTCATATCCCTCCGGGCTGTTGCGCCAGCAAGGATCACCAGATTTTGTCGGGAGACCAGCGGACCGAAAACGTTGCCGCCAGGCAGGACCGCCTCGGTCCAGATGTCAAAGGTGTAGGGCTCATTGTGGGCGCTTTCCACGCGAACCCAGTAATTGAAGCTGCCGCCGCTGGCAGGGATAATGATGCAGGGATTGCCGGAACCGATAGTCACGAGGATCGGGCTCTGGAAGAAACTGGAAGCGCCTTGATCACGGATAGTGCCATCGAGGTCATGTGGGAGCGCAGGATCACCGGCGTCGATACAAGGAGAATCTTCACGAAGATGGAAATCGTTACTGTCGGGATTCACCACGCTGGGATTAAGGAAAATATTGAAGTACTGGTCGCAGGAGTCGCCGTTGGCGTTAAGCGTAAAGAATGACCCGGAGCCCGGCGGGACTGAGGGACCGTAAAAATTGTCGCCGATGTTATACAGGTCGTTGTATATAATGGTAGGAGAACCTGATATGCAGTAGATCCCACTGCAGATTCTCGCTCAATAAACTGCGACATTAGCGGCGACGATACAGGAGTTCACAATCATATCACTGGCGCTGTAAATGGCGGCGCCTTGATTTGCCTGGTTACCATAGATGGTGCAGCTTTCAAAGGTGGGCGCACCGCCGGTAATAAAAACACCGCCTCCATAGCTAACATCGTTGCCAAGGTTGTACTTGATTATACAATACTTGAAGGTGGGACTGGCGCTGGTGATGTTCACCCCGCTCCCCAATATGGCCGAACCATGGGTGACTGTAATACCATATACTACTGCCGATGAGGTCTCACCTGAATGGAAATAGAAACCGCGGCCGCTGTTCTGGCAGTCGATGATGCAATTCATAGCGTTGCCGGCTGAGGTCAGGACGATGTTTCTACCGCGAAAATCGATATCTTTATTCCCTGCGCCAGTATATATCCCATCGGCGACAAACACCGTATCACCATTTGAAGCGGCGTCGACTCCCGCTTGAATGGTGGGATACTGGCCGGGGACGCGGTGGATAGTGGAATAGGCCTTTAATGTTAAGGACAACACCGCCAGCAATAAAACAAAACTCTCTTTCATCTTGCGCCTAATACAATTTTTTGTAACACTTTACCTAAATGAAGTCAGCATTAACACTGCTGTCATTCCAGCTTGCCTGGAATCTGACAGCAGGTAAATTCTCGTTCAGATTCCCGACGCGTTCACTTCGTTCACTTGCGGGAATGACAAATTGGGTAGGCGCTTCACATACCTAAAGTGATACAGTTTTTTAATTTACTTCACCAGCAGCAATTTACATGATTGGGTTATATTTCCCGCTTGCAGGCGGGCGAAATAGATCCCGCTGGGTAACGCGGAGGCGTTCCATTCCGCCTGGTGCGTCCCGGCTGAGTAAAAACCTTCCGCCAACCGCGTCACCTCGCGGCCAGTCACATCGTACACCGACAGCTTCACAAGCCCTGCTTCAGTCAGCGCGAAGTCGATACGCGTGGTCGGATTGAAGGGATTGGGATAAGCGCTTCTTAAACTAAACTCTGTCGATATCGAACTCAAAACCGCATCATCACTGAACCAGCCGTGGCAAGCCCAGCCTTGATTGTGAGTCGGGATTGCATCTCCAGCCAGCTTCTCGAAGGGGAAACTGTCCTCGCTTAAAACAACATCGGGATAAGTTCCAGCCTTACCCTTATAAGTGTAATTACCTGAAGGCGCATAGTTGGGGATGTACTGAGTGATACCGGAGCGTGATATGGTTTGACCGGATGAGATCGAAAGCCCGGTGCGTAGCACTAAGGGACGCGGATAAGTCTGTCCGGTGGGAAGAACCACTTGGGTCCAAGCGTCGAAAGTGATGGCGCTGTCTGTAGCGTTAAAAATTGTAGCGTCGAAGACAAAATTCCCGCCCCCGGCCGGGATTTGGATGGGGGGATTTTGGGGAGTAAGAGTCACTGTCAGTGCAGACCCTTCAAGACGAATCAGATAGAAATCACGACCACCAGCGCCATAGGAAATGGTATATCCCGCGGCAATGTACCCCCCATCGGCCGTCTGTTTAATACTCATGCCATAATCATGGTCTATTCCTCCATACATACCCGTCCATAGAGTATCACCATTGGCGTCGGTCTTAATCAGGTAGACATCATAGAACACGAGGCCATAGGAATTAGTATATCCCACGATAATATACCCCCCATCCGTGGTCTGCTGAACCTCATTAGGGCGTTCGGTTTCGGTTCCGCCGTAAGTGCGGGTCCAAAGGGTGTCGCCAGCGGCGTCGGTTTTAATCAGGTAAAAATCATATCCCCCGGCGCCAAAGGAATTGGTATATCCCGTGAAAATATACCCCCCATCCGTGGTCTGTTGGACACCCATGCCATAATCATAATCGGCTCCCCCATATATGCCCGTCCATAGAGTATCACCGTTGGCGTTGGTCTTAACCAGATAGAAATCCCTTCCGCCTGCGCCATAGGAAGTAGTATATCCCGCTGCTATATATCCTCCATCCGAGGTCTGCCGAACATTATAGCAGTACTCTAAATCGACTCCGCCGTAGGCGCGGGTCCAAAGAGTATCACCTATGGAGTCTGTTTTAACCAGATAGAAATCCCTTGAACCGGCGCCATAGGAATCGGTAGCGCCTGCTAGAATATACCCGCCATCCGAGGTCTGCTGAACCCACATGCCGTAATCAACTCCGGTTCCACCATAAGTGCGGGTCCAGGTGGTATCACCTGTGGAGTTGGTCTTAACCAAATAATAATCATAAGAACCAGCGCCAGAGGAATTGGAATATCCCACAAAAATATACCCCCCGTCTGTGGTCTGCTGAGCGCTCCTGCCGTAATCATTTAAGCTATCGCCGTAGGTGCGGGTCCATAAAGTATCGCCAGTGGAGTTAGTTTTAACCAGGTAGAAATCAGTGCCACCGGCGCCCATGGAATTAGTATATCCCGCGATAATAAATCCCCCATCTGTGGTCAGATTAACTTCCCTGCCGTATTCATTTAAGCTGTCGCCGTATGCGCGGGTCCAAAGCGTGTCGGGCGCTTGGGCGAAAGCGCAGGTTGCATTCGCGATAAATACCACGATTGCTAAAATAATAACTCTGTTCTTCATTTTTTTCCGCCTTTTTTTGGATAGTAGTAGTTTTCAGAAATTATCCCTAAGTAGGCTGTATTGTATCATCCTGCAGATTTAACGGCAGGCTGAAGAATCTTTTCTTGAAAAAATGAACCGAATTGACTATATTTAGAGAGAAGGGTCAAGTTTCCCTTCGCATATTCCGTTCATGACTTCCGGTTAGCAGCCTTATCACGTCATGATAGTGAATGTGATTCTCAAGGCGGACCTCTTGGTCCGCTTTTTGTTTTACTCATGATAGACTTTAATAAAACGACTTCTCTATAGGAAAAATACTTATCTGCGCGTTTTTTTCCATTCCTCAAGTTCTATCGACTGGTTCCAAAAGAACTCAAAGAGGGTAACATAACCATTTACAGTGACTTTCTGTTTTATAGTTGACATAGTTAATTCACCTTCTCGGACTAAATCACCTTTATCGGCTAAAAGTATTGTTTTGCGATCGAATATTATCATTTTCAATGGTAATTCCTCTGAAATACGGTAATCTTCACCCGCTTCTGCGACCTTCTCGATATGATTCTGCAGCCAATCAGGGGATTTTTCATTCAATTCGTAGATAGTGCGGATTTTTCCACCCCGGTTCAAAAACGCTATGTTTTCTCTAATCTGTTCAGCTACCATTTCTTCAGTGGAACTCGAATAAGGCCCTCTGGCAAATCCAAGAAATTCCTTAGCGCATGAACGCAACAGGCTCATATATTTACGATGAATGTTCGCATTTCCATGCAGCACTTCAAAGTATTCGAGCGGTTCGGTCAGTTCGATATCTTTTGAGTAAATTTCCACGAGTTCTTTTTTTAAGTCGATTGAGTCTTTTAGTCTATTCTCCAACCTCTTAAGAGGAATATCGATAGTGAAACTTGGATCGAGAATCTCATAGATATATTTACGACCCTCTTTTCTCTCCACACAATACCCTTGGCGAGTCAGACTCCCTATAGTAGCGTAGATTTTATTTTGCGGGATACCGGAGAGCTTTTGCAGTTCGTGCGCATTGGCGATACGTTTATCTAATAAGCAGAGATAGACTTTGGCTTCACGCTCGCTCATCCCCAAGTTGATAAGACGTTTTATCAACTGTAGTTTATCGATTGACATATGTACTTTAATAAATATATATTTATGCATTAATACCACCTGAGTGGTATTATTCTTTAGTATACTGTTTTCTTCTTATTTTGTCAAGTAATTTTATCGATTTTTTCATAATAAAATCCCCCGCCGGTTTCCCGGAGGGGGATTCTAACTTTAAAACTGAGACTCGCATCTCGAATCTCGTGACTCTTGCTACTTCACCAACACCATCTTCTTAGTATCGCTATAACCATCCGCCTTCAGTTTATAGAAGTATATACCGGAGGCAAGTCCTTCACCGTCGAAAATGACACTATGATGGCCGACAGGTACCTTGCCGTTCACCAGTGTTGTCACTTCGCGCCCGGTGATGTCGAATACCGTCAGCGATACCTTACTCGCTTTTGGAATTGTGAAGTTGATGCGGGTAGTAGGATTGAAGGGATTGGGATATGCGTTACTGAGATTGTATTCGGTCGGGATTGCCGACAAGGCAGTCTCATCGCCGAACCAACCTTCAACTAACCAGCCCTTATTGTGCGCCGGGGCTCCGTCGCCGGCGAATTTCTCGAAAGTGAACTGGTCGGAGTTGATAACACTATCAGGATATACTCCGGCATAGCCGATGTAATCGTATACTCCTGGGGGAGCCATAGCGGGAACGTTTTGGGTGACAATGCGCATCATAGTCTGACCGGGTTGGATGGTTAGATTTGTCCGCATCACCAGCGGCCCGTAGGGGATTCCATTGGGTAATACGGTCATTGTCCATCCGTCGAACACTATGGGAGCGTTAGTAAAATTGCTGATTTCTGCGTCGAATAGGAATCTACCACCGTTAGCGGGAATCTGAATCGGAGGATTGTGCGGTGTAAGGAACACTCTCAGGTTAGTGTAAACTTCATCTGCGCCGATACAGGGCGTTGCCGGGTCACGCAGGTCGCCGTCAATATCGACAGTTATTCCGGCAATTGGAGTTCCAACTCCGATACAGACGGAAGAATCGTTCAGATGCAGGTCATAGGGAATCTGAGTGCAGATAAAACCGGGATCGGATTCGACACTGTTTGAGTCATATCCGGTTGTACTCTGCCATGCCGCCAGATTGGCAATGGCGCCGCCAGAGTATCCGAAAGTCCCGTTGGGCGCCCAGTAGCAGTTGTAATCGCATACAGTGCCGGCGATACTGGAATGATAGACCGCCCGATGATTTGTGCCGGTGCTAAGGTTACATATAATGTTGTTTTGGATAGTGCCGGCGAACATACTGCGAAACATTCCTGCATTGCTGGAGGAATATGAAGAATTCATCAATATCGAATTATAGACCACCGTATTGTTGTCGCCATAACAGCGGAGACTGGTGTTGACCTGGTCATAAATCATATTATTGGCGATCAAAAATCCGGTGCAGTAGCTAATACCGACTCCATACTGGCTGCCGTCTATTTCGTTACCGGAAAACTCTCCTCCGGGGACATTGGCGATCCAGACTGCGTAGGGATAAGTATCTTCCAAACCAATATTATGAGCATAACAATTTCTAATCACAATATTGCGGCAGGAATCCATAGCCTGCATACAGCAATTAATGGCGTCGCTGTTGGTGGAATCGATTTCAAAGCCATCGATGGTGACATCGGTCACCGAAATTAAAGCGATACCGATACCGCCTTCGCCGGGTGTCACCAGATTAGTGATACGGGGCGATTGTCCGTCGGCGGCACGAAGCACCAAGGGGGCGTTAGGACCTAATCCCGCAAGGTCGTAGTCTATCCTCACACCGCCGGGATAAGTTCCGGTATAGACATTAATGGTGCAGGCTCCCGCCATACCCTTAGCGTACAGAGTATCGATAGCTTCAATAATGGTGGCGAAGTCGTTGCCGCCGCCATTGACATCGAAACTACCCATAAGCGCCGCGCAGAAGGTGGCAAAATCGGATGTATCCGCCACGCCCGGCGACCCAATCGAAGCTGCTACCAAATTACCCACATCGACAGCTCCGCCCGGAGTTCCTGTCGGTATGGAATGAGACACCATAATCCATTGATTTTGCAAAGAAGCCAGATTACCGGTTGAGGTTATGACGGTAGTTCCCGAAGAATCGTAGATAGTAGTAGGCCAGGAAGCTCCGGAAACGCTTAATGTATAACTGTCGGCGGCGCTGCCAATATTGATGATATTATAATAGTAATCGGCGCTGTTTCCGGGTGTAGTTGCCCGGCGTAAATATTCGGGGCGGATATCCACGGCATAACTCGCCTGATAATAATCATATTCGTCAGCTCCCATATCAGGAGCGGTGGCGTGGCGCGCCTCGCCGTCGAAGTCGGTGGTGACTTCGGTCAAAGGAGTGCCGGCTCCGCTAACCGGAGACTGCATATAGTTCCGGATATGAAGGTCGAATTGATTCTGAATATCCACAAAACAAGGGTCGGCGCTTATCGAATTCATATCCAGATTGGTAGCGGCTTGCCAATTGGCGAGAGTATTCAGGGGACCGCTGTAATAACCGACATTTCCATTTGGCGCATAGAGGCAGTTATAATCGCTGGTTGCGGGCAGTCCGCCTAAGGCGTAGAGACAATGACCTCCGGCGGCATTATTGAAGATAATATTGTTCCGGACGTCGATGTCAGTGGGATAGCCAAGATAAATCGCCCGACTCACATAATCGGAGTAGATGGAATTATAATAGCATTTGGTCCCGGGGCAGCGATATAGCGACAACGATAGAATAGAGACAGTATTGTACATCATATTATTGTAAACCACCGCATCGTCGCAATATCCCAGATAGATGTTGTAAAAATCGCCGTCGACTTCGTTGCCGGATACCTCGACATTGGCAGCCCGGTATAGATACATTCCATAATAATTGCCGAGTACGCCGACATTGCGGATGTAATTGTCTTTGATCACGCAATAATGGCTGGTATCGGTTGAAGTGTATCTGATACACAAACCATAACCGTTACAATCAGCGATTTCAAAACCCTCCACCGTTACATAATCCGGGCCGGCGATAAAGAAAGCTCCGCCCTCGAGCGAACCGCCCAGAGTATTGGTCAGAACCGCCCGAGGCTGGCCGCGAGCGCTGCGGAAAGTAATGGTGTTAGCGGCGCTGTTGCCCACGATGGGTCCTTCCATCATCACCAAACCGTTGTAAACGCCGGGATAAACAGTGAAAGTGACTGAACCGTCTATACCGCTGCCGTAGAGAGCGTTCCGCGCGCTGATAAGGTCGGGAAAGTCGTTGTTACCGCCTCCGATGTCGTAGCTGCCGCTGAGAGCAGGCGGGAATACCTGAGGTCCCTGCAGAACGCCGGCGGCAGGAAAGAGGTCGATATGGGTTCCCTGGACGAAACGGAAGCAATAATCGTGCAGACCGGTATCCAACTGAGTGGTGTAAGTGAAACTAACGCCGTGCTGATACAATCCGCCGGGGTCGGTCATTGCATGAGATGTCCCATCGACATAGACTATTGCGGAATCGGGCGCTTGACCATTGATGCTGCGGTAGGTTATCGAGTATTCGAAATTGGTGCTGACACTGCCCAGGGCGGGGGAGACCGTTCCATTGGCGATTTCGATACCGGTAAACTGAGGTTCATAGTAGAAAGTCGCCGCCAGGTCGTCATAGGGCTGGCCAACCGCGAGTCCGTAAGGACCATATTCGTCCTCAATCCCGCTGGGGTTGGGCGAACCGGGATAGATGGTGCGCACGCTGTCGTACTGTAACTTAATCTTCCCGTCGCTCCACATCAAAACCTGCAGGTCTTTAGAATAGTTTTGTGAGGGTTCAGTGTAATAACTGGCGTTAATGAAGCTGACCACAAAAAGACTATCACCGAAACCCTGGTAGTAATAATGAGAATAATCGCGGTGATACATATCGTAGGCAAAGGGGTCGATTTTCGCAGGTTGGTTTGTGGTAGGAACGCCGGTAGCCCAGTATGCGGAATATGAATTATCGAAAGCCACAAGCACATTGGAGTTAATAAAAACATTGTTGTAAACCGTCCCGTAGAAGGGGAAACCGAAGGGCAGGGCGATGGAATTGGACCAGGCGTCGTCCTGGTTCTGGCCTGCCCATACTTCCGTTCCGGTGGTGGAGATGTCTATCCAATTGAAAGCCTGCCCGCCGGAAGTATGATCCCGGGCAATGTAGCCCCATCCGTCCGGTCCCCAGGTTGAATCAACCGGATTGATGCGGTTTTTCCGGTTAATGCTGTCGAAATAACTCTGCAGAACGCTTTTATCTGCAGCAGTTATTTCCTCCCCTCCCGCCATCTTGTCAAAAATCATCCGGATATCCGGAGGATATTCCGATTCAATGGTGACTTGGCGGGCTGTATCCCATTCCAAAGCTTCCTCAAGACCAATATCCAGTGATTCATCAGCCAGAAGAGGAAAAGCGAGCAGTACAGTCAGAATGAAAGGGATTAGATGCTTCAGCATAATTTACTCCTTTCGATCGTGGATTTAAGGTTGAATATTTTTATGAGAGAATGTAATTAATTTCCTCGCAATATAAAAAACCGCTCAAACAGGCTTTCCCGCCCCCAAACCAAATGTTTTATCGAATTCATCTAATTTCTGCTCCATCAGCCGTTCTTTGCCTTTTATCCATTGTTCGTATGTCAAGCCTTGTTCCCAGAAGAAATCGAAGAGAGCGATGTAACCATTGACCGTTGCCCGCTGTTTCACAACTGTCATTGTCATCTCGCTTTCCTCTGTCAGAGATTCCTTGTCGGCTATTAGCAGGGTTTTACGGTCGAATATGAACATTTTTAGAGGGAGTTTGGGAACTATGCGTAAGGACTCTCCTATTTTGGAACCACTATAGACATTGTAGAACATACGAGGCAGAGAATTATCATTGACCTCATATACTCCCCGAGATTCTCCACCATTATTTAAATAATTATAAAATATAGCCTTTTGCTCTTCTTTCATCGCCTTGGTTTTAGAAGCAAAAGGAGGACGTGTAAATGCAAGTAATTCGGATTCGACATTTCGTAAAAGTTCAACGAACTTTCTATGAACATTTTCGTTGCCGTGGACAATTTCAATGTATTCGAAGGGTTCTTTCACTTCGTCCACTGATTTATAAATTTCATGGAGTTTCTCCCGCATTGTTATGGATTTCTTTAGCCTTTCACTTAATGTATTAATAGGGGATTCAAGCGTATTAATCGGGTCGATAGCTTCGAATGTCCGCACTCTTCCCTCTTTTCTTTCCGAACAGAAACCACTGCGCACGAGATTGTCCAATATCGCATATATCTTACTTTGCGGAACTCTGGAGAGTTTTTGTAGTGTCGGCGCGGTAGCATACGATTTATTCAGCAAAGCCAGGTAAACTTTTGCTTCTCGTTCCGACATTCCCAAATGAATCAATCCCTCGACCAATTCCGAATTATTAGGGTGCATTAAGGTAATCTTCTTTATTTTTATATTTAACAATACATATTACCACCAAGGTGGTGGTGGTGTTAGAATATAGTGTGTGATTCACTGATTGTCAAGTACTTTATTCAAATTTATCATAAAAAATCCCCGCCGGTTTTCCGGCGGGGATTGTGAACGCAGGGCGGATTATTCAGCCCCGCTATTTTATTGCGACTCGAATCTCACATCTCGCAACTCGCAGCTACTTCACCAACACCATCTTCTTAGTATCGCTAAAGCCTTGAGCGGTCAGCTTATAGAAGTATATACCTGAAGCCAGGCTTTCACCGTCGAAAATGACACTGTGATGGCCGGCAGGAATCTGGCCGTTCACCATAGTCGCCACTTCGCGTCCGGTGACATCGAAAACAGTTAATTGCGCTTTACCCGCTTGAGGAAGCGTGAAGTCGATGCGGGTAGTCGGGTTGAAGGGGTTGGGATAGGCGTTGCTAAGGCTGTACTCTGTCGGGATTGCTGTAAGGGTAGTCTCATCCCCGAACCAGCCTTCAACTAACCAACCGTTATTATGCGTTGCGATGGCATCCCCGGCGAGTTTTACGAAGCGGAATTCACCGAAATCGATTATATTGTCCGGGTATGTTCCCGCATTTCCGGTATAAGTATAAATCCCCGGAAGCGCAAAGCCGGGAATCCACTGCGTAACCATTCTTACAATATTCTGTCCCGGTTGAAGCGGTAAACCTGTGCGCAATACTAAAGGCCCCCAAGCAGTCCCGTTAGGCAAAGTCATCATCGTCCAGATATCTGTGGATAGAGGATCGCTGGTGGTGTTTTCAATCGAACCTATGAAGTAGAAAAAGCCGCCGCCGGCGGGAATCCGTATCGGTTGATTATGAGGCGTCATCGCCACCCTGACCGCAGGATAAATTTCATCGGCGCCGATGCAGGGGTCCTGGGAATCGCGATAGTCGCCGTCGATATCGACCTCTATTCCGGTTATAGGAGTGCCTGCGCCGAGGCAGAAGGAGGAGTCGGCAAGATGCAGGTCAAACGGAGCCGCAGCGCTCAAGAAGTACGGGTTGCCTTCGAGGCTGTGATATTCCATACCGGTCGCGGTCTGCCATTCTGCAAGGCTCGCTCGATTGCCTCCGTAGCTACCGAAGGTTCCGTTGGGAACATAGTAGCAGTTGTAATCCAATTCAAAATCGGAGACGGTGGCCATTCGCATACCATAATGGTTGGCTCCGGAGGTTTCGTTCACCATAATATTGTTCTTCATACGAAAATTACTGCAAGTGGGAAGGTAACAACAGTAGGTTCGAGTCCTTGTGCTATTCATATATAAGGAGTTAAAATAGACTGAGATATTAGTGAGATTGTTCAGCATCATTCCGGTGTAGTCAATCTCATACATCATATTGTTGGCGATGTAAACACCATTGCTATAATATATGTATAGAGCATAGTATCCGCCCTGCGTTTCGTTACCGATGATTGCGCAGTTTTCAACACCCTCAAAAGCGATGGGACGAGCGGTGCCTCCGAGCCCGATATTATGGATATAGTTATTCGCTATTTTTACGTTATACACCGAATCCTGCCCCAGATTCAAGGCTTGAACGCCGTTATAATTGCAGGAATCGAATTCGAAACCCTGAATCGTAATGTAGGAAGCGCCGATGATGAACGCGCCGGAACCCATTGTGCTGACGCCGGTAGTGTTGGTTATCCGCGGCGATTCACCCCGCGCAGCCCGGATAATCAGAGGATTATCAGCGCACAATCCCTGCATATTGTAATTGATGTAAAGCATACCCGGATAGGTGCCGGTGTACACATTCAGGGTGCAGGGACCCGCTAGCCCCAAAGCGTAAAGGGTGTCGATAGCCTGGGTGATGGCGCTGAAATCGTTGTTTCCGCCGCCAATGTCGAAGCTCCCTGCCATCGACGCTGTTTTACTTAGAAACTGTCCCGAATCCGCAATCGCGGGAGCCCCGGCGCAGGAAGCAACCAGGTATCCTTCATCTACAGCGCCGCCAGGGGTTCCAACGGGAATACTATGGGACACCTTGACCCACTCGTTTTCTAAGAATGACAGGTTACCGGTAGCTGTGATGGTGGTGACGCCAGCGGAATCATAGATGGTCGTGGGCCAACTGGCGCCCGAAACAGTTAAATTAAAGGCGCCTGCCGTGCTGCCCAGGTTGGTGACATTATAATAGTAATCGACGATAGAACCGGCGGTTCCCGCTTTGCTCTGGTAATATGGACTAACTGCGATCCCATTGGCGGGAACCAGGTAATCGAATTCATCCCCGCCGATGTCGGGAGCGTTGGCGTCACGCTGGTCGCCGTCGAAATCGGTGGTGATTCCGGGGATAGGTATTCCCGCGCCGTCAACAGGGGATTGCTGATAAGTCCTGATGTGCACGTTGGTTTCACCCCCGGTGCTGATGAATAGCGGGTCCGCGCTGACGGAGTGAGAATCCAATCCGGTGGCTGCCTGCCAGTCCGCTAAGGTTAGTTGCGCTCCGCTGTACTGCCCTACATTGGTATTGGGGGCGTATAAGCAGTTATAATCGCATTCATCGGGAAGGGTTCCGGATACCATAATCGCATATCCCGTCACGGAGGTGGTGGTGTAAAATATGTTGTTTTTGATTTTGAATCCGGAAATTGTATTAAAGTAAGCGAGACGGGTGGCGTTATGGCTGAATACCGTGTTGTAATAAAACTCGCCTTCGTTACACCTTAAGATGTAAAGTCCGGCCAAATACGCCGAATTGTAGAACAGGTTGTTGTAAACCAAAAGGGTGTCGCAATACACCATATAGAGGTTGTAATTGTCACCTTCAACCTCGTTCCAGCTTACTTCTATGTTCTTAGCCCGGTAAAAATACAATCCTTGGTAACCGGCAGTGAGGCCAACGTCGTGGATATAGTTGTTTTTTATCACGATGAATTCACTGGAATCTACGGCTGTGTAATAGACTCTGATACCGTAGGCGTTGCACTCGGTGATTTCCAGATTCTCGATAGTTACATAATCGACGCCTATGATATAGAATCCGCTCCCTTCGTAAGAACCGCCGCCGGTTGTGTTGGTTACCCGGGGCTTTTCACCTGAAGCGCCGGTCACGCCGAGGAAGGTGATGGTATTAGCGGCGCTGACGCCGTGAATCGCTGAATCGAGCGTGACCTGGCCGTTGTAAGTCCCTGGGTAAATATTAAAGGTCACAGCGCCGTTCAGTCCCAGTGCGGTAAGCGTATCCACCGCCTGAACGATGCTGTTGAAATCATTGTTTCCTCCTCCGATGTCGTAGTTCCCGCTCATCTGAGCTTGAACACCCAGCGGCGCCGCAAGCAACGCCAACAACGCTATCGGAATGGTGAACAATCTAATTAGAGTGTGATACATAATTACTCCAGATTGATAATGATGAAATGGTTTGTTTGGCTGCAAATTTAGACATTTCGCTCTTATAATACTAATCTAAGTATGTCGGGAAGGTTACTCTAAGAATCGTGAATTCGAATTTCGCTTGGGTCAGAATAGCCTCAAGCAAGAACTTCTATGATTGTTGATTGGCTAAAAAAACCTTGAATTCAGCTAATTTCTGTTCCATCAGCCGTTCTTTGCCTTTTATCCATTGTTCGTATGTCAGACCTTGTTCCCAGAAAAAATCGAAGAGAGCGATGTAACCGTTTACCGTTGCCCGCTGTTTCACAACTGTCATTGTCATCTCGCTATCCTCGGTCAAAGATTCCTTTTCGGCAATGAGCAGGGTTTTGCGGTCGAAGATGAACATTTTCAAAGGTAGTTTTGGGACTATACGTAAAGACTCTCCTATCTTATAACCGCTGTGAATATTGTAAAACATACGGGGAAGTGAATCCTCGTGAACCTCATAAACACCGCGAGATTCGCCTCGTTTCAAGTAATTATAAAAAGCAACCTTTTGTTCTTCTTTCATATCTTTGGTTTTGGAAGCGAAGGGGGGACGCGTGAAGGCGAGTAGTTCGGATTCACCGTTTCGTAAGAGTTCAATAAACTTACGATGAACGTTTTCATTGCCGTGAACGATTTCAATGAATTCGAAAGGTTCGACAACCTGCTCGTTGCTATTGTAGATTTTCTCGATCTCTTTTTTCTGTTGAATAGCGTTTTCGAAACGGTCGTTCAACTTTTGGAAATCATGATTCAGCGATACTTTCGGATCCACGATTTCAAAGATTCTAAGTCTTCCCTCTTGTCTTTCCGAAAAATGACCTTTTCGAGTGAGACTGTTCAGGGTGTCGTATATTTTATTCTGCGGCACTCCGGACGTTTTTTGCAGTACAGATGCGGTGGCTCTGCGTTTATTAAGTAGAGCAAGATATACCTTGGCTTCCCTTTCACTCATTCTCAATTCCAGCAAGCAGTTGATAATGGGATGATTATTGTGATAGTCTTTCAAAATTATCTCTCTTTCATCTCTGTTTAACATTATACCCCCCAGGGATATATATACCCCTATGGGGTAATATAGGTCATTTATTTGGATTTGTCAAGAGATTTGTCTAATATTTTCCTTTTTTTTATAAAAAAATCCCCGCCGGTTTCCCGACGGGGATTACATCGCACAACTTGTAGAGTTGAATCTTATTCCGCTGTATCCTACTTCACAAGTGCCATCTTCTTGGTGTCGCTGAAGCCCTGAGTGGTCAGTTTGTAGAAG
>CAYQZD010000026.1:0-39303 GCA_964421875.1 uncultured bacterium | reverse complement strand
TGTGTTAAGCACGCCGCCAGCGTTCGTCCTGAGCCAGGATCAAACTCTCCATTGTCTTTATTTTATTTTACATTTTCACGTTAATAGATCTTTGAACTCTCTTGGACCCGGCACGCTTATTTTTCCAAAGAACGTTTTTTCGCCCCCAGAGTATATCCCTGAAGGCAAGTAATAATATAAGGAATTATTTTTTGATTGTCAAGAAAAATCGAAAGAATTTTTCAGAGGAAATTCCAAAGCCCTCTGGTAAATTCTTAGGTATAATATAAGACATTATCCGGTGATTGTCAAGTTTCCGGTCAGCTAAAAACTTTGTTATCGGCAAGAAATGGTAAAGCCTTTGAGGATACTCACTTTAGCAGAATCAACTTTCGCACCGATTTCATCCTCTCAGCCCTTAGGCTCACAAAATACAACCCGCTAACCAGTCCTTCCCCATCAAACTCCACACTATGAAATCCCGCGGAACGCCGCCCCTGCGCAAGCCGCGCTACCTCCCGCCCCGCCGCATCGTACACTGCGAGTTCGACAAATCCATCCCGTTCCAGAGTGTAACTAATCGTCGCGCGGCAGTTGAAGGGATTGGGGTAAGGGGTGTGGAGGGAGAATTGAAGCGGAATGTGTCTTTCTTTGTTTTGACAGGAAACCGTATAATCGTAATAATAGCACCCCATATCCGCTCTGCTGCCATTGGGATCGTTATACTGAGGTTCCGGACATCCGGAATCGATGCAGGGCGACATCGTCGAATCGCGCACCGGGAAGTTATTCCAGGACAAATGGTAATCTCCGTTCTGCGGGTCGACAAAAAGCGGATCTATATTAATGTTCCCTGTGTCAGGCCATACTTGTTGAATATCGCAATAGGTGGCTTTGGTGTATGAACCACCGGTCTGGTAGATTTGATCCGGGACATTGCCCCAGAGAATGCAGTTGATTAATGTGTCGGTGGAACTGTCGCAATAAATTCCGCCACCTTGTGAAGCGTTGTTGTCAACGATGGTGTTTTTATTCATTAATACGACACAATTGTCCCAGAAGTATATGCCGCCGCCGCTGTTCGCTGTGTTCCCACTTATTTCGTTGAGTTTAAATACTTGGGGATTGGAACCACAACAAATTCCTCCAGCATTATTTATTGCATTATTGTTAATTATTCGATTTGAAATAATAGCGGGATTCGAATTAATCAAGAAATCAATTCCAGCAGCATTTTCTGCTGTATTTTCACTAATTATATTTAATTCTAGTGTTGGATCAGAATTATAAACACGAATACCGCCACTGCTGCCATTTGCAACATTTCCATCGATTATACAATTGAATATTGTGGCATCTGAGTTTTCAAAACAGGTGATTCCACCTCCATGACCATAAGTAAAATTATCACTAATCGTGCAATTATTTATATCGGCATTGGAATTCGCTAAGAAAATTCCACCGCCTGTGAATGCCGAGTCTTCGATTATTACACAATTTAAAATACTAGGATTTGAGTATCCAGAATATATCCCACCACCGCAGTCGTCGGCAAAATTTCCACTGATGGTATCACCACTCAGTAAAGCATGAGAGTTATTAAAGCAGCAAACACCGCCGCCGGTGTATTCAATTGCTCTATTTCCGTAGATGGTACAGTTAGTAATAAATGGACCGGAATCATCGCAATAAATTCCACCACCTTCATCGTTTGCCGAATTACCATTAATAGTACAGCTATCGATGGTAGGATTGGAATTGGCTTCGCAAGCAATTCCGGCGCCATTTTCTCTGGCAACATTATCATTGATGATGTTATTGATTATATCAGGATTTGAGTTGTAACAATGAATTCCACCCCCTGTTCCATATGTAGTGTTTTCAGTCCAATTTCCTCTTATATTGTTTCCTAAGATATTTGGGGACGAATTGTTGTGACATCGGATACCGCCACCGTCATAGTTTACCCAGTTTCCATTTATGTTGTTATTAGAAATAACAGGATTTGATGACTCATTACAATTAATACCGCCTCCATAACCTGCATAATTGCCGATGAAAGTACAGTTATTAATCAACGGACTAGAATTATATATACAAATAATTCCACCACCTCCAGCTTCACTATCTGCTGAACAACTGTCAATATAACATTTCTCAATTGTCGGACTTGAATTGTTACAATATATGCCTCCTCCTTTATCATCTTCTCCCCCTCCCGAAGCCCTCCCATTAGTCAAATGACAATACTCCAACCGTGATGAATCGGAAGCGTTTAAAAACCGAATCCCTTTCCATCGATTACCCGAAAAATACTCATCGAAGAGAATCGTATCCTGTTCCGTGCCCACAGCCCGCAGTGTGGCGTTGTTGTCCACGATGAACTTGCAGTAATTCCAGAACAGCACCTTCACCCCGGGTATTATGGTCAGGTTGGAATCGGGCGGCACCCGCACCTCGTCGGTGACAATCACCGAATCTTCCGACCAGGTCCCCCAGACATCGCCGGAAACATATCTTATGTCAGCCCATAAGCTATAAAAACCGAGTAAGATAAGAGCGACAAGAATGGAAATAATAGAACGCATTTTCTCCTCCATAGCGTTAATAGAAACAAGCAATGAATTGTTTGATTAGAGGGAGTCTGGAAGGACAAAGTAAATCGGAATCTCCCTGTGGTCATTATATTAGCTCATTTTTTGCAATAAGTCAAGAAAAATGACTATTCAACAATAATTGTTTTGAAAATATCGGCGTCGCAGATATTCGAGCCGGGAATTTTCACTATTCCTTGAAGGGGATTCGCGAAGAAAGCCCCCTGTGGGGGTTTACTTTTTCCCTCCCATTCCCTATCTTATGATTTATAATAACTGGAGAACCCCTTTATGCGAAAAATCCCCCTCCTCGCCCTGCTCCTGCTGATTCCCGCTCTCGCTTCCGCCGCGGAGGCGGCTTCACCCGCCGCGGATTTCGGCTTCGCCTCCCTCCTGCCCCCGTTAATCGCCATCGCTTTAGCTCTGATACTGCGGCAGGTTCTGCCGGCGCTGGTGATTGGGGTGCTGCTGGGCGCAACGATTTACAGCGGCTGGGACCCTTTGACAGGGGCGCTCAGGATGCTGGACGGGTATTTCCTGGAGGCGCTGGCTGACCGCGACCATGCGGCGATAATTATGTTTTCGATGACTTTAGGGGGGATGGTGGGGATAATTTCCCGCTGCGGAGGCAGCGCGGGGATTGTGGCGAAAATCTCCCGCTTCGCCAAGACACCTCGCAGCGGTTCCATCGCAGCCTGGCTGATGGGGATGATTATCTTCTTCGACGACTACGCCAACACGCTGATAGTGGGGAACACAATGCGTCCTCTCAGCGACCGGCTGAAAATTTCGCGGGAGAAGCTGAGCTACATCGTCGATTCCACCAGCGCGCCGATAGCGTCCATCGCCATCGTCTCCACCTGGATTGGATTCGAAATGGGATTGATAGGGGATACTTTCCAGACTTTGGGGATAGAGCGGAACGTTTACCTGACATTTATCCAGACCATCCCTTACCGCTTCTACTGCATTATAGCACTGGTGATGGTTCCGATGGTGGCTTGGATGGGGCGGGATTTCGGGCCGATGTTGAAGGCTGAAAGGCGCGCCCGCCGCACCGGGAAGGCGCTCCGCGACGGCGCTCAACCCCTGATGGAGGAGGTGTTAGTAGGTGAGAACACGATCACCAGCAATCATTGGAATGCCTTAGCGCCGATATTGACGGTGATACTCATCACCGGGATTGGGCTCTATTTCGACGGTTTGAGCAAGGTTGGGACGGCGGCTCCGCTACACCAGGTTATCGGGGCGGCGGACAGCTTTTCGGCGCTGATGTGGGCGGCGTTTAGCGGGGCGCTGTTGGCGGTGATACTGGCGGCAGCTAACAGCCCGCTGAGGTTCGGGGATACGATGGAAGCTTTCATCGCGGGGGTGAAGTCGATGGTGCTGGCGATGATTATACTGATATTGGCTTGGGCGCTGGGGAAAACTTGCGGCGACTTGGGGACGGCGGTTTATGTGTCTAACTTAACCAAGGGGGTGGTTCAGCCCTGGCTTTTACCGGCGTTGACCTTCGTTATCAGCGCCTTTATATCGTTCGCCACCGGGACTTCCTGGGGGACCATGGCAATACTGACGCCGCTGACCATACAGGTGACCTACACCATCATCGGCGGTGATTTGGACGCGCACTGGCACACGATGTTAGCGGCCACCGGATCGGTGCTGGCGGGCTCGATTTTCGGCGACCACTGCAGTCCCATCTCGGACACTACTATAATGTCCTCGATGACCACCGGTTCAGACCATATCGACCATGTGCGGACTCAGATGCCCTATGCGCTGGTGGCGGCGGGAGCGGGGATTGCGATTGGGGACATTCCGGCGGGACTGGGATTGAATCCCTTCATTTCGACGGTGTTGGCGGTGGGGGTGGTGTATTTGGTTTTGAAGATTTGGGGAAAGAAAGCGGAAGAGGAATTAAGAATTAAGAATTGAGAATTAAGAAACACTTTACCGATGTGAAACGCAATTGTCATTCCGGCAGCGCCGGAATGATATTGTATTTGCTGTCGACTCTCCGCAGTCAACAGCATATTCAAGAATAATAATTATTTGGTGTCGGGTGCGGGGACCCGACACCACAGTAATGTGTCGCAGAGTGCGGGGACTCTGCGCCACTATAAGTGGAAACTATATCACATAACCGGCAATCCGCCACAGGCTGACAAGCCGACAACCACCGACTGCCAACTACCAACTGCCGACTACTATTTTCGTTTCTGCGGAAATACCAGCCCCATCAATTCATCCTCCCCCTCCAATTCCAACTCGATTTTGAGATAGTATATGGGAAGCAGATTTAGCGCGGGGGTTCTCAGTTTCACGGCGTCCTTTTCCGTGGTCAGCAGCGCTCCCGCACCGGATTCGATGAAGAACCTTCCCAATTTATCTAATTCCCTCCGGTCATAGCGGCAATGGTCTGGAAACGACAGGAGCTTGTCCACCTTTAGACCCATCTTATGCAGCGAGTAGTCGAAGCGGAGGGGATTCGCCAGAGCGCAGAAGGCGGATAGCCTTTTGGCGCGGAAGGCTTCAAAACCGACCGGTTTATCCCCGTTTAAAGTGAATAAACCCGCAGGTTTCCGCTGGCCGAAAAACAGTCTCGCCTTCATCCCGTTGGGGGAAAGGGTGTACCGAATTCGGTCACGCAAGCCTTCCTGCGCATCCAGCACAATCAGCGCATGAGCGCGCCTTAAGGCGGAAAGCCGTTCCCGGAGAAAATACTTTTCTGTGGCCGCCGCGAGTTCCGGCTCTACCATAACGATGTCGAAATCCCTTTTAATAAGGCGGTATTGGAAAGCGTCGTCCAGGATGATGTTCTTGACGGAATAATCCTCAACTGCGGCTCGCGCGCCTCTAACCCGTAATTCATCGGCTAGAATCACCACTCCGCGCAGGTTTTTCGCCAGCATATAGAGTTCATCGCCAGCTTCCTCAGGGCTGAGCTTGATCCGTTTCCCTTCGGATACGACCTGAAATCCAGCGCTCCTCCGACGGTAGCCCCGGCTTACCACAGCGGAGGCGCCTATCCTGCTTTTAAGTCTAAAAGCCGCTTTCGCCAGGTGTAAAGTCATAGGGGTTTTTCCCGCTCCGCCGAAGCTAAGCCCGCCCACCGAAATCACCCTCGCATCGACCTCCGCCGGAGTCTTGATTTCCCAGTCGTAGAGGAGATTTTTCACGCCCACACCGGCTTGAAACAAAGCATAGGGCGGGGTGAGGATTGCTCCTTTGACGCCGGTTCGATATTGGTTTATTTCCATCGATTGTGTAGGTAGTTTTCAGCCTCGTCCACCAGAGCGTCCATCCTGAGTTCCATCTTCTTTTTCAGCGCTTCCATTTCGGTTCCGTCCAGTTTACGGGGAGGTTTGACCGGTTCGCCATAGGCTATCACCACCCGGGCGAAGGGTTTAGCTATCAGGAAGCGGTCCCAGCTTTTAGAGGTCCAGGCAGGATCGGCGGCGTGGGTCATCGGTACCAAATACGCCTCGGTGAGTTGCGCCAGGGTGATGGTTCCGGTCTTATAATCGCCTTTGGGACCGCGAGGTCCGTCGGGCATCATTGCGCCCGGAACGCCCTGCCCCCGCATTATTTTCACCATATCCCTCAAGGCTTTTCCACCTCCTTTGGAGGAGGAGCCGCGGACAGTTTGATACCCCATCATCTCCACGGCGCGGGCGATGATTTCGCCGTCGGTATGGGCGCTGACCATCGCCACAATGCGCCGGCCGCGCTGAACGAAGATAGGGATAAACATCCTGCCGTGCCAGAGGGTGAAGATGTAGTTTTCGCCTCTCGCTTCCAAATTAAGGTAGTGGTTTTTCCCGATTTCCCGGATTCGTGCGGTTCGCCCCAGGATTTGGAGTGTCAGCCAGGCGACGACTGAGGCGAGGGCAATTTTAAATCTATCGTCTTTGTTGATGAAAGCCAATTATTAGTTACATTTTTTATTAAACTGTATAATCCATGCAATCTTCGGTTTACGCACTACCCCATCAATTCCAGTGCAAGTTTCGCGGCGCGGAGTGAAGCGCCGGATTCGCCTAATTTTTCCTTCACGCCTCTGAGTTTCTCGCGCTGGACTTCAGCGACATTCGGTTCGGTCAGTATTTGAAGAGCTATAGCGGCGATGCGCGCCGGAGAGGCCTCCCCTTGTATCAGTTCAGGAGCCACACTCTCACCCGCTACTAAATTCGCCAAAGCGATATTATCCAGTTTGACCAGCCGCTTCCCAATTATATAATTGATGAGATTGGTCCGGTAAACCACCACCATAGGGGTTCCCGCAATCGCGGTTTCCAGGGTTGCGGTACCGGAAGCGACGATGACTAAATCCGAATGTTTCATCAAACTGTGCGTGTCGTTCCGCACCAGCGTAACGCCGCCGAGATTCTCAAATAACTGCTTTTTAATTGCGGACGAAGCTCCCAGCGCGAAGCTGCAATCGAGCTTTTCGGCAATTAATTTCGCGGCTTTCAGCATCAGTGGCAGCATCCTGAGTACCTCCTGAGGGCGGCTCCCCGGCAATAGAGCGACAATCGGCCGTTCCCCTTTCAGTTTGTGCCGGGCGATGAATTCATCGCGGGAAATGTAATCAGTCATCTCCTCCATCAACGGGTGTCCCACAAAATGGAAATCCAGACCGGAATCTTGATAGGTTTTGGTTTCAAAGGGGAGGATTCCCGCCATCCGGTCCACAATCCGAGCGATGCGGGGAATACGCCTCTCTCCCCAAGCCCACACCTGAGGACTAATGTAGTAGAACACCTTTATATCATAAGCAGGCGATCGCTTTTTCAATGCCTGCGCCAATCGCAGGTTGAAACCCGGATAATCCACCAACACCGCCAGTTTAGCTTCTCTCCGTCTGATTTCTTCTAACAAGTTGTTCAGCAAGCGCTTCATTTTGGGGAGGCGTCCTAAAACTTCGATAAAGCCCATAATGGAGATACCGTCGATATGGGAAATCAGTTCTACCCCCTGAGCTTTCATTTGCTCCCCGCCGACGCCGAAAAACTTCAGCTCCGGCTTGAGGGATTTCATCGCCTTGACCAGCCGGGCGGCGTGAATGTCCCCGGAACTTTCGCCGGCTACAATCAGTGCCGCGTTCATGAGGAGGCTCCGGCGATGGTTTTCAGTATCATCTCGGAAAGCTCCAGCGCAGCAACCGCTTCCTCTCCTGAGACAACCACCGGCTCATCGTTCAGAACCGAATTCACAAACGCCTTCTGCTCTTCAAGCAGGGCGTTGGTTTTGGGGGACCGGGGCTTGAGATAAACGATATTACGCCGGTGAACACCCTGGTTGATTGCTCCGAGGATAAACGCGGAGGGTATGTCTTCGCGGTCGCTGAGTTTGAAAATCTCCGCTTCCCCGGTCACAAAATCGAGGGAGATGTATCTATCGGGCTGGAAGATGCGCATCTTCCTCATCTTCTTAGCGGACAGGCGGCTGGCGGTAACATTAGCCACGCAGCCGGATTCGAACTCGATGCGGGCGTTGGCGATGTCGATATCTCCGGAAATAACCTCCACCCCGGAAGCGTGAACCTCCTTCACCGGGGATTTTACCATCTGCAAAATCAGGTCGAGGTCGTGAATCATCAGGTCTTGAATCACTGCGACATCGGTTCCCCTGGGATTGAAGGCCGCCAGGCGGTGGACTTCGATAAAGCGGGGCTTGATGTCAGCGTCTTCGACCGCCTTGACCGCAGGATTGAAGCGCTCGATATGCCCCACCTGGAGTTTGACTCCTGCGGTTCGAGCAGCCTCGGAGACTTTACGAGCAGCCTCGCTGTTCTCAGCCAATGGTTTTTCCACGAACACGTGCCGTCCGCGTTTGATAGCGTCAAGCGCAAGGCCGGCGTGAAGCGTGGTAGGCGCTGCGATGATGACTGCCTGGGAACGCTCCAGACACTGCTCCCAGGAGGTAAAAGCAGGGACGCTGAGTTCATCGGCGACCTTGAGCCTTTTCTCATCATCGGTGTCGAAAATCCCCACCAATTGCGCCTGTTCAACATCTTTAAGCAGGTTGGCATGAAATCTCCCCAGGTGCCCAACCCCGCATACGGAAATTTTCAGTCGGTCATTCTCCATACGCTGTTTTCAATTAATTTATTGGATTCATCACGTTCTATCATTACAGTTTACTTATACGTGGTTAGCTTCAGTACTGCTGTCATTCCGGCTTGTCTTATGTGCTGCAGACTCCCCGCAGTCTGCAGCATTACTTCTCGCTTCCTTGTCGCAGAGTGCGGGGACTCTGCGACACCAAGAAATTATTAGATTCGTTTCAGAGGCTATTTTCCGCAACCATCACCCCTTAACCACAGCGATGGGATACAGTACTTCCATTACTTTCACCAGGTCCCGCTGGTTTTCCATAACCGCGTCGATATCTTTGTAGGCGTGGTCGCTCTCCTCCGGCAAATCGCGGAGGGCGGCGGAGTAGAGCTTGATATTCTTTTCCTCCATCTCCCGCAGGACTTTCTCCACCGGGATGCTCCTTTTAGCCTGCCGCCGGCCCAGCCGCCTTCCCGCGCCGTGGGAACAGGAGTTGAAGGAATCGGGATTCCCCAGCCCTTCCACGATGTAAGACTTGGTGCCCATAGAGCCGGGGACTATTCCCACCAGGCCTTCTTCAGCTTTAGTGGCGCCTTTCCGGTGCAATACAACTTTCCGACCGAAATGCTCTTCCAATGCGGCGTAATTATGATGAATATCGATTCCCGCCCTGGGAGTTTCTCCGATGATGTCGAGCACGGCATCCATCATCCGCGAACGGCTGGCGCGGGCGAAATTCAGGCACCAGTTCATCGCCTTCAGATACTCTTTGCCGTCGGGGCTGTCGATGGTGAAAAACGAGAGTTCCTTAGTCGGCAGGATTTCCCCTCGGGTTTGGCAGGATCTGACCGCGCGCTTGTGAAAGTGTTCCGCCACTTTCTTCCCGATGTTCCTGCTGCCGGAATGAACCATTATCCAGAGGTTATCCTCAGCGTCCCGCTGGAATTCGATAAAATGGTTTCCTCCGCCCAGGGTTCCGAGCTGGCGGCGGATATTCTTCTCCTCCGCGGCGATCACGCCGATTTCGCGGGGCAGAGCGTCCAGAACCTCGTGGGATTGTGGTTTCTTGTGCCAATCGAAACTCTGGGGAATGGCGCGGGCAACCTGTTTCAATATCAGGTTCAATTCCGCATCTCTCAGACCGGAAGACTTGCGGGAGGTTTTAACAGCGTTCATACCGCATCCGATGTCCAATCCCACGGCATAGGGAATCACTGCTCCGTCAGCGGCCATCACCCCTCCGATGGGCATACCATAGCCCTGATGAGTGTCGGGCATCAACGCGATATGGTGATAGGCGAAGGGGAGTCGGGTTAGATTCAGCGCCTGATTAAGCGCTTCCGATTCCAGGTCATCGATGCCGGACATCCAGATTTTCAGCGGGATGCGCTGATTATTTTTATCGAAAACCTCAAACATAGTTAAATCCGGAAATTACGCAGGGTGTCTCATTCAAAATAATCATTAGAGTTTTATTTGTCAATAATATTCCTTCAGGAATTTTCACCGTCAACTCTCCGTTCAAAAAAAAAGCGGGACTGAGGAAATCCCGCTCGAATCTATGAAGGTGTTTCGAAATCAACCCATATAGCTTCCGTATTCCAGCTTTAATCCTTCGTCCAGGGTGAGCATATCCGTTTTGAGTTCGGTGGCAGCCCTCTCAACATTGAAGGATGTATTTCTAGGATAAATACTGCTTATATCCTCCGGCAGCTCCGCTTCCTCAATGATGGTGGGATCAATCTTCATAAAGGTGATGAGTTTCACTGCAAAATTCCACCGGTCCGACGCCTCTTTACCGCCTAAATGCACCACGCCCTGGTATTCACCTTCCGCAAGTTCTCTGAGAGCGCGGGAAGCGACGTCGAGTGATATCGGCGAACGAACCTGGTTCATATAGACCGGATAGGGCTTGCCGCTCCATTTGGCGATGAGAATACGGTCGGTAATAGTTTTCTTAACCGCTTCGCCATGACCATAGACCAGATTGATACGGGCGATGGCATAGTTTTCACAGATTTCTCCAATCGCTTTTTCAGCGAGGAATTTGGTTTGACCGTAGTGGTTTATGGGCGAGGGATTATCGGTTTCGCTGTAATCGCCCTTCTCACCGTCAAATACCATATCGGTGGAAAGATAAACCAGCCTGATGCCTCGCTGGGTGCAGAAAGCCGCGAGTTGAGCCGTGGCTCGGTAATTCACCTCCTCCGCTTCCTGCTGGTGTTTCTCACAATACTCAATGCTGGAGATTCCCCCGGTATGGATAACCACCGCCGGTCTTATTTGGTCAAGCAAATTTTCGAGTTCAGCATTATCCGTCAAGTCAAGTTTATATAGTCTGCAATTATCCGGTTTAAATTCCCTGTTTAAATAAGTTCCGGTGACATTGAAACGGGAAGCACAATGCTTCACCAGACTTCTGCCAAGCAGACCGCTGGCTCCGGTAATCAATAACTTTTTCACATTAAAATCCCTTTATTATAGTTAACATTGTATTTCCTTGCTGATTGAAATCGATTCCCACCTTTATATCGTCATCCTCGGGTCTGTTTTTCACCGCTTCGACCGCGGAGACAAGGTGGTTCAGGACAATGGCTCCGGCGAAAAAGATGGCGCTGTGCTTATACTGGTCCGCGCTTATTCGCAAATCCTTGAATGCTAGCCGCCGGGATTCACTCTCCCATTGCCAATAGTAATCATCACCCAGATAAAGACCGTCGTATTGCCGGTTTCTCTGCCGCACATCGTTGAAATCGTCAACGGAATCGTAGTTGCCGATATCGACATAGAAGTCGTGGTCTTTACCGGCGGGATCGATGTCAGCGTATTGCAGGGCATAAGCTTTATAATCGTTCTCCAGCCATCCGCCGTAAGTCTGGACGCCGAACAGCCCGCTCCACAGCGCCAGTTCCGCGCCGATGAACATCATCGCGGTTTTCTTCCTGCCCTGCTGATATTGAGACCAGCCGGGGATGAGAACCGAGCGCAGGAATGTTTTCCCGCTTTTCCCTATCCGCGCTCCGGGAGCCTGATTGAGGACCGGTCCTTTACTGACAGTTTCCGACCTGCGCAAGGATAAAGCCGGATTCGCCGTTTCACCGGCGGCGATTATACAGGTATATTTGAAAGGGATATAATCGGCCCTCTCAACTGCAGATGCAACCAACGGCGCGATGCAGAGAACCGCCGCCAGCGCGGGAATTATGATGTAGTGTTTTCGCAAAAGGGCTCACCAATTTACGGTTACTTGACCCATAGTGACGTTCTCCCCATTGTTGTTTTTGGGGTAAACGTTGAAGGCGGTCTCAATCTTCCGGTTTCTTAATCTAACCGTAAAACCGGCGTCGAGAGCGGAGATTACATGATTCAGCATAACCGCCTGAAAACAATAAGAAGCGTATTCAAAAGCCTGATTGGAATTATATCGCATTGTGCCGTAATGGTCGGCGCGAGGTGTGGTGTCGCCATCCCAGTAATAAGTCCTATCGGTGGTGCCTCCGACGGAGGCGGTGTCATCCGGCGTGGAACAGTCGTCCCATCCCGGACCGAACTGCGTGAGGTATTTGCCAATCATTTCGTAGTACTGCTGGTCGGCGCTGCTGGGAAGATTGTGAGTGAAACCGTTGAATTCCTCGAATTCCTCATACACATGATAAGGATAGAACATATAGGTGTTTCCATTAAAGGACCCGGTTACAGTTTTATCCGGTGGATTAGTAGGATATTCTTCGGTAAGGAAATCGTTGAAATTCACCAGATAGGTCTCCAGCCAATACCAATACCTGAACTTGGACCAGTGCGAGTTGGCATAGTCTATAAATTTATTTTCTTTATCTCTACCATCCTGCTGATAAACAGCCACTCCGGTCCAGGCAGCGACTTCGAGGGAGAGGAAAAGCAGTCCCTTCAGCTTCGATCCCGCGTAGAATTCCCCGGCGCCGGGGATAATGGCTGACAGGAGAAGCGCCTTTCCGGGGGATTTAGGTTCAAAGTCGGAAAACGGTGAATCCGCCGGCTTCTTCTCCTGGGCGGTCTGCCCCATCCGGGATACGCTTTGGGTCAGCCGGTAGGCGTCGTAGTTATAGGACAAGCCGTCATTCTCCTGGGCGAAAGCTCCCGCCGTAATCATTGCAATCATTAATATTGCCGTGAATCTCATCGCATACTCCCGGTTGATAAAACGGTGAAAAAGAGGTCTAACATTCATAGCTTTCATAAGTCCGATTTAATAATTCAAATTAGGTCGACAAGTCTGCAGGTCCGCAAGTCAACAAGTCTAAAGAATTTTTCTCGTTCCCACGCTCCAGCGTGGGAATGCATACCACAATGGAATGATTCATAACCCTTCAGAAAACTTCCCGCGGTCAATTTTGACGTCAATTAATCCTTCTCTGCCCCCCGCCCATAAAGAGGTCGAAGCTGAAGAGCACCGTGAGATAGTAGCGCCATTCCTTCCCGTAAACGCCCTGGAATTCCCCCTGACTCACCTCAAACTCATCCATCCCATAGGCTGCTTCCAGCGATACTGCGGTGGGGTAGGCGAAAAACGAGGTTATCTTGGCGCGCAGACTGATCCCCAAATCCTTCTTCCAGTCGGAGAAATCGGGATCGCCCACCCAGGCGTTTCCGTAGTCGAAGAACATCCCTAAGTAAACATCGTGGAAATAAGCCTGGAGCAGGCGGCGGTTGATTTTACTGAAAAGGGGGAAACGATAGGTCAGGGTTCCGATAAATTTTCTGGTACCGCCGAGGGAGTAGAAGGAATAGCCCTTCATCCCAGGCATACCTCCGGCGTAAAGGTAGAAGAAATCGTCCACATCGTTACGGTCGATGAATTCCGCGTTTATCCCCAGATTGACTGCGTGCCCCGGCGCCAGCGGGGAACACCAGTATTTCTCTCCCATAAAACGGAGACGATTGTAATTGTAGGGGGTATATACTTCGTCAATCATACCGGCGTCAACTTTAAAACTGTCGATGAAGTCGTTGTGTTCCCGCGCGATCTCCGCCACTAAGCGCATCCCGGAACTGGGATTGATGTCCATATCGATTTCCGGAATCCTGAAATCGCCCTCCCATTTCAGCGCGACGCTGTTTCCCTTGAAATAAGTATAAGCGAAGTTGCCGCCGTCATCGAAACGAAGTTTGGCTGCATAAGATGAAGCAATACCGCGCAGTTCGAAAAGGTTAGCGTCGTTGAGCCGCAGGCGCAAACCCGCGTCGGCTTCATTGAGGCTGAAGCGGTAGTCGATAGCGTAGGAGTCGTATATGGGAAGTCCGCCGGGGGTTTCACCCACGATTTTAAACTCGTCGTCGAATTCCTGGTGGCTGCGGCGCAGAAGGTGGTAACCTTCGATGAAAATTGTGGGAAATATGTTGTGATATTCGACCAGGATGAAGAGGTCATAATCGCCGAGGTATTGAGGATTGAAGCGAGATAAGCTCTGGAACACCCGAGGCTCCTCGGTCAAACCGTTGAAAGCGAAACCGCCGAAAAGCGAAAACCAATTCAGGAAGTCGGTGTTATACACATATACGCCCGGCTTGAAGGAATTCAAATCGACCGCCAGCCTGGGAAGCCAGAACAGCTTGCCGAAGTTGGCTTTGTAGCGGGTAGATTTGTACTCCGGGAGACTGCTATCGTCATAATCTTGTTCGGGAATAGTTCCGGCGTAATCCGGTAAATAGCGGGCTTGCGCCGGATTCAACGGAGAAGGATGGTCGAGGGTGAAGATACTGAAACCGTTATCTGCGTAACCGGAGTAAATCATCTTCCCTTCGGGGGAATAACTCCCCATAAAGGCGCCGCCCAGTACATTTGTCAGCAATGAAGTTTCCCCGGAAGTGAAATCATAGGCGTAGAGGTTGAAAACTCCGGTCTCATCGCAGGAATAGAGCAGTTTCGAGCCGTCAGGGGAGAACGCCGGATTTCTTTCATCCACCGGGCTGTTGCACAGCCAGACGATTTCCCCGCTTTCTATGTCGATTTCGCCGATGTCGCGGGGACCGCTCAAGGAATAGGTGAAGATAACCGATTTGCCGTCAGGAGTAAAGAGCGGATTGTAGATTTGTTCCCCGCCATTGAAATTTGTCAAGACTTTCCAAGCGGCGATTTCCGCGATTTTATCGCCGTCGAGGTCCGGCAAATCGGCGGCAGCGAGGTTCTTCGTACCTCCGCGGTTCAGGACGAAGGCGAGGCGTTTCCCGTCAGGCGAAAACGCCGGGGAATAAGCGCGAGCACCGGTGGTCAGGCGGTATTCCTTGTTCCGTTCAAGGTTGTATATAAAAAGGTCGTTCAGATAGCGGCGTTTGACCAGCCCCTTTTTTCGGGAATAGGCTATCCACTCCCGGTCCGAAGAAAGCGCGGGGCGGGAGGTGACGCCCGCTTGCAGCAATTCGGTTTCGCCGGTCTTAAGATTCGTTTTGTAGAGGCTGGTGAAAGACATATAATCCATCCCCTGATTGGAGATGTAGATAACTTCGTCTTCATTTAAGAAAACGGGATAGAAATTGCCGTACGCTTCGGTTTCCACCCTTTCGCCGGTAACCTGATGTTCCCTGATGTCGGCAGTCGCCGATTCATAGAACCGTTTCAGCGAATCTTTCCAGGCGATGTAGAGTTCCGTGCCCGATATTCCGATAGTCCTCTCTATAGCGCGGTCGAAGGAGTAATTGGTTAGACGCTTCATCTCGTGGGAAATCCCGGCAAGGGCTTGGCAGCCGTATTGGCGCGAGATGTAATCCACCAGGGAAAAGCCTTGGTTATAGACCGACTCACTGCCGATGGTGTTCTTACCGTAAGCTCCCATCTCGTCCAGGGTGAGGAGGGTTCCGGTCAAGGTCCTGGTGCGGAGAATCATATCGCGGTGGCTGTCCCAGTGGTCGTAGCCGAAGCCGGGGGCTTGGCATTGGGCGACGCCTTCGGCGAACCAGGGGGGAATCACTGTCATTGCGATAGGATATGACACCAGAACGTTGGGAAAACCGTAAAGCACATCGGGGCGCTTCTCCTCCTCATAATTCATCCACTGCAGGTAAAAGGCGGGGAGGTTGCGGGGAAGTTTCCGGGAAGCCCCGAGCTGAATCATATGGGAAAACTCGTGGGTAAAGACATTCCGCAGCCAGTTATGAGTTCCCCTAAGGTCCCAGTCTAAAGCGGTCGCCCAGATGAGAATTTTGTTATCGTAATAGTAGGCGCCGCCGTTGGAATAATCGTCGGTGTCCTTGACGATGATATGGATTTTCCCGTCCGGCTCATAATCGTAGAGAGTGGTTATCGGCTGATAGACATCCTCGGCGATTTTTATCAAAGCTAAGGCGGTTCGTTCCGCCCCCTCGTGGTAGTGGGCGATGAAATGGTCGCTTTCGATGGAGTACCATTTGAGGTTGGGCAGCGGGTATTCGCCGGGAAAAGCGAAAACGGTCAGGGGAACCGTAATTGCCGTAAAAAGCAATATTATGTATTTATACAATTTGTGGGACATCGATTATATTTGTGTGCAGGTGTGTAAGTGCGCAAGTGGACAAGTCGCTAAGAAATTATTTGATTCTTCGCTTATATTGTATTAGGTATAATATAAATCATTCGTAGTTCAGTCAGGTCACACCCGCTTATGTTTTGCATACTCTCCGCAGTCTGCAGCATCACTTCCCATTTCCCGGTCGCAGAGTGCGGGGACTCTGCGACACGAAGGGACTATTAATATACACTATCCGTTAGCATTGCTGAACTAAGTGGACAAGTTTTATTTTATCACAGCAATCTTAATAAACCGGACGGTGGTTTGTCCGGCGCCTTTAGCTTCCACGCGCGCCAGGTAAACTCCGGAAGATATATTCCTGATGTTCCAGTCGGTTTCGTTCCAGGCGTTGGCGGAGCCGGAATCGGTGAGTTCGTCCACCTGGTCGCCCGCCATATCGTAGATTCTGATGTTCACGCTGGCGTTATCGTTCAGGAAATAACGGATATGGGTCACATTTTCGCCCGGTTCATTGGGATTGGGCCAGTTGTAAACCTTGCCTTCAGGCATTAATCCCCCTCCCGATGTCAGAGGCATATAGAGGGTGTCGAGCAGCGCGGTGTTGGCTTTATCGCCGCAGGGCGAACCCCAGAGAATCTCGGCGGGATCGAGTCGATAGGCGAACACCTGACGGGGACCGTCTTGCGGCATCGCGCAATATGTAAGAATAGTGGAGCCATCGCCAACTTTGCCTAACCTGAAAGGCTGATATGTCCGGTCTATTCCTATAGGGAAACCCGGTTCACGGTTGCCGCGATAGTCAATCGCTCTCAGGCTGTATTCATCAACATTCCCGAAAAGGTTCCGGGAGATATAGAACATTTTGGCGCGACCGGCGGCGTCTTCCCCTACTAACACACTCCCTTCCGCCCCGGCGTCAGGATAGGGGAAAAAGTCGTTTATAACACCGTTCCGCTCAAAAGCCCATACCCCTTGTCCGCTGACGGGGAAGATGATTTCCAGCCAGCCGTCATCGTCGATATCCGCCAGGGAAAGTCCGCCCAAGCTCCCAAAGATGGTGTCATCGGACAACAGAACGGGATAGCCGGCCTCCACTGTCCCGTTTGAGTTCACAATCAGCAGCGATACGGAAGCGGACGCTCCAATCACATTGGGGTCGCGCGCTTCTTGGTAAACGATTATGATTTCCATTTCACCGTCCCGGTCTATATCGGCGGCGACTGGACCGGCGGTCACCGGAGGAGCTACTGAAGGCGGCCTAGGAAAGGGACTATCCAATGACCAGATGATGTTGCTTGAGGGCGAGATACGATATATAGTATCGTCCAGGTCATTCGAGGCAACGATACTGCCGTCCGGCATCAGGCAGGCTGAAGGCGCCTGAATGCCCTTCCGCCAGCGCAAATGCGGCTGGCAATCGTTGACGCTCCAGCAGAATACGGAATCGATGGTGCCGGAATAGACCAAGCTGTCAGCGCCGATAAAAAACTCCGGCGGAAAACCCCATTCGCTCAACACAATCGAATTAGCGTCCCGGATGATTTGCACCGTAGAGTCTTCCGGCAGATAATCGATGATTACCAGTCGATGGGTGGTGGAGTCCTCCAAAATGGTGTCCAAAATCGCTAATTCCTCCCGACCGTCATCATCGAAATCCGCTGCCGCCGCTTCGATGATAGACCTATTGGCATCGATAGCAGTGAAGTAAGGCTGAATCTGCCCCCCAGACATCACGGGAACCGCCGAACCGTCCCCCCGCCAGCCGTATATAGTGTCGCCAGCCGCGGCGAACAGTTCGTCATACCCGTCCCCGTCGATGTCGGCGGTGAACGAAAGGAACATATTCGGTTTGGGGAAGCCCGGCAGCATAATATCGTGGGATACGGTGAAACTCATCGTGTCGGCAATCGGCGAAAAATCCTTCAGAAGCAGGTGGCTGAAGCCGCCGATGTTGGATTTGGCGCTGGGAAAGGTATTATCGCTGAACTTCACAGACCAGCTTCCGGGATTGGCGTCGAGGTGTTGGGGGTTGCCCTGATAGAAAGCGTCGTAGGGGCTGCCCAGTTCGGTGCCCCGCCCCGCGCTGAAAAGTCCGTAATCCATACCGATGTCGTAGGCGCCGTCGGCTTCCATCAGGCGCACGCCGCGGCGGTCGGAGTCGGTATTGATACGCCACCAGCCGTCTTCCTCCGCCATAACGGTTTCGTCGATATGCCAGATCATCAAGCCGCTGGCGGGGCGGCCGATACCCCAATTACCGCAATCGGTGAGCACCCCAGACACCGGATCGATGTCAATATTCAAATACTGCGCCACGCTGTCGAGGAGCAGGTCGAGGGTGACAGGGTAATCATTATAAGTTTTGTAATATGAATACTGCAGGCTGTCCCAGGAAACTCCTTCCCGCACATAAGAATCTATGTTTTCGACCAGGAAATATTCCCGGTCGGTGAGGGGAATCTTGAACACCGCCCCCACCGGGGCTTGGATGTTGTCGGGATATTGAGTAATCTCCACCGGCTCGATCCACCCGGCGAAAACCTTGGTCCAGGCTGAAGGGGGCGCTGGGATAAGTCCGTCCACCTTGCCCGATCCCTGGTCCATCAAACCGAACCAGCCAAGGACTGAAGTTCCGGTCTCGGTGTCGTAAAGATTGGGGAGGCCGATGTGGTGGCCGAAGAGGATAGCCATATGTCCGTGCATTCCCAGCTCATAGCCTTCCTGGTTCTCGGTTTCGGGCAGAATCAACCCGCGCTGAAGATGATAAGCGCCGTCCCTGACCGGTAAGCCTTGTCCGGGAATGAATTCCGGGAGGGTGTCCAGGTCGGCGAGCTCCAAATAAGCCGAGGGGATGTCGAAGGGTGTGGGGTCGAAATCGAAGGCGAAATCTTTACCTACACCGGCGTGGAATATGATGAAGCAGTCCTTCTCAGGGTCGAAATCTTCGAAATGAATATTAGTGTCTTCAGCGGCCGCGAACCAGGCGTCGCGGTAAAGCCTCGCCAGTCCTAAATCAAGGTAGTCGTCATTGTTGTAGTTATAATGCCACATCGGATAGGGAAGGCGGTATGCGGAATCGGGTTCGAGGGGGTAAACCGTATCGGTAATTTCGAGCTGTAATCCTCCTTCGGAAATGTCTTCGTAAAAATTCTTGAGGAATAAAAGCTGGTCTTGAAAATAACGCCGGTTATGGGGCAAGGGATCGATGCGCGCGGTATCGGGGATACCGGAGCCAAATGAGCCATCGCCGGTTGTGGTTGCCATCGTGTCGGGCTGAAATTCGACTCTGACAGCGAGGATTTTCACAGTCCCGGAGATAACTTCCGAGGCTGCGGGCGCAGAGGATACGCGCGGAGTAAGCGCCTTCCACGCTTTACCCTCAACCGCTTGCGCGCATAGCGGCGCGGTGGAGATGACAAGAATGGCGGCGATTCCCGCCGCGCTTCTCCCCCATTTTAACATTGAAAATCTGAGTGTCGTCATTCTCTTCTAATTATAATCCTACGGTAAGGGAGAATCTCATAGTGTCGGTGACAGGGTGATTTTCTCCGGCGGTCATATAGCCGAAGTCGAAGCGGTAGGCTCCGTACTGCAGGCTGAAACCGGCGGTGAAGGGCTTGACCTTGCCCAGCGAATCTTCCCAATAACCAAATCTTAATCCCACCAATTCGCTGTACCAGTATTCCATCCCCAGGTGCCAGATAAACTCATCTATCTCCTCCTTGGACATAAAGCCGCCGTCGTTGTACCAAGAGGTGAACATAGCCACATAGAAGGGGTCGGTGTCGCCGTCGGAATAGCGGGTAACCAACTCTTTATCGATATCGGCGGTGAGGTAAACCTTGTTGTATTCCTGGTCCACCAGCCGGTAAGCCAATCCGAATTTCAGGTTAGTGGGCAAGGGGTCGGCTTGCGCCCGGTCGATATAAGCCACCTTCGGCCCCATATTGGACAGATTGGCGCCTATCTGGAGTTTGGGGATGGCGGTCATTTTGTAGAGCACACCGATATCGAGGGCGAACACCGAGGCGATTCCGGATCCCTTTTCCTGACCGGCGCCCAAAGGGCTTAAGTGACTGTAGATAAATTTGATGGAGATTCCCAGTCCCAGATTCTCGTTCACTTTCGAACCGTAGGCGGCAGTCGCTGCCAACTCATAAGCGTTGAAGGTTCCCAAGTCGGTGCCGATTTCACTGGTGCGGGCGATTTCACCGTAGTTCATAAAGATGAGATTGCCACCGAAAGTTCCCCAATCCTCTACCGTCTGAACATAGCTGACATAGTCGAAGTACAAATCGGAGAGGTTGAACTGGGGCAGCCAGTTGGCGTGCATCAATGTCAGTTCGTCTTTATTCTGGAAAGCTAGGCCGGCGGGATTCCACCAGGTGGCGGTAGCGTCGTCCGCTAAAGCCACGAAGGCTTCACCCATTCCCGAAGGCCTGGCTCCGGGGGAGATTTTCAGGAAAAGCACCCCTGCCTGCGATACGCTTGCAGCTTTTGCCGACAGCGGCAGAATGGAAAGCGCACAAATCAATAATATGCTCAAAATACGCGTCATTAAGTATCCTCCGAAGCTACCTTAAAGCGTGGATAACATCGATAATATTGTGATGAACAGCTTCGATTGCCGTTCAGTTTTTTGAATCTTATAATATAATAAAAATTTTAGCGCATTACAATTATTCGACCGATTTTCGATACGGTTTTATCGCCAAAATCAGCTTTGACTTTATAAAGATAGGCGCCGTTTGCCACCTTATCCCCTTTGAGGTCCCGGCCCCTCCAATGAAATTGGTCGTAAACATAAAACGGTGTTCCCAAAGAAGGGGCGCAAAACCGGGGACCAAGAGTTTTGATCTTCCTGCCGCCCACGGTATATATTTCAATCTTCACCTCAGCTTCTTTCAAGAGCCAGAATGTGAAGGTGGTGCGGTCGGAAAAGGGATTAGGGTAATTGAGCAGACTGTAAAGGAACTCGCCCGAAGTGGTGGAATCCGCGGTTTCAACCGTGAAAGAGACCTGCCCGGGATTATCGAAGTTGTCGTAAAATCGGAGTTTGAACCGGTGCGCGCCCGGACCCAAATAATCCAGGTTTTTCATCAGAGCGCCGGCTCGATGGGAATCGATGTCGTACTCAAAATAATCGGTCAGGTTGTGTTCCTGATTGTCATCGACCACCAGCTTGATTTCAAAACCCGGAGCCCCGGTGAGATTTATGCCGGAAGTGTCGGTCAAATCCGCGATGAAAAGGGGCGAACTTGAAACCGTGTTGCCGGGCTTGTAGGAACGGTCGCCAAAGTAAATACTGGCGGCGGGATGGTCTGAATCTGTCAACTCATAGCCGCCGGAACCAATATAGATACTGTCGATGAAGCCTACACCGTCGCCCCGCTCATTCTCATAGAAATAAAAATTAATTCTCCCCAGCTCTCCGCCGTAAGTAATATCCTTGGGGATGATGAAGTCCGCCTGGAAAGCGCCTTCCAAAGCGGATACCGGGCCTCTGAAGATTGTATTTCCGGGCAATTCATAGGTAACGGTAGAACCCAATCCGTGAAACTCGTATTCCACCATTTTCGCCGCATCGAAGACTTCAAGGTAAACAATCCCGTTGAAATCGTTCCAGACCGCTCCGTCTTTAAACAGCCTGCCGGAAACCTGTGTCAGGTTGAAGGCGAACATTGAATCCGGCTCCATTGCGGTGATTTCCCCGCTGTTGCGAGGTGAAGCCAGCCTAACCATCGGGTCGCCGAACAGATGGTATTTTTCGCCGCTCCACCCCACCGCCGACAGTTTAGCTTTCATCAGCGATAAACCTATGGGCAGCGGCTCATAGGGATTTCCGAAGCAGTTATTAAAGATACCCCTCACCAGCGGGTCGTTATATACCGAGGCGGTGGTGCGGGTAGCGCCGATGCAGGCGATAGCACCTCTGCCGGGCGCAGCTAGCAATTCTTCGGGAAACGACTGTTTCAGTGGATTGTCGAAGTAGCCCCAGGTGCAGGTAGCCCCGATGAACAAAGGCAGTTTGCCGCCGTTGTCGATTCGGCTTAAGTCCCGCTCCTGCAGAAACACCGCTTCGTGCGCCCAAACGGTCTCATTGCCGTGGCCAAAATAATTGACGATAATACAGCCGCTGTTAATCGCCGCAATCAGGTCTTCAGCAGCGTTGGGTTTCTGCCTCCCGCCCGCTCCGGGGACCACCGGATACTCGGTAAGGTATATTTTCTTCAGACTGAAAAAGCGGGGAATATGGTTCTGAGCCAGGGACTCGGTGTCGCGAACATGTAAAATCTCACTTGAGCTGACAACACCCCGCTCCTTGTATTCATCATCCGCCACCAGCGTAATTCTGTTCCGCCAGGGACCGTAATCCGGCTGAGACGCATAGGAGATAATCTTTTCGGTCACCGCCCCTAATTCATAGGTAGAATTGACCGTTAAACGCCCCAAAGCGACTTCAGGGCGCAAAACGGTATGTAGAAAAGCGTAATAGTCGTCGTAACAAATCAGCCCCTCCTCGAATGCCGGAATCCAATTCTTGTCTTTTGGGGAAAGGCGGTTGAAGTAGTCGTAATCGCCGTCGCCCACCAGCGTAACCGACGCGGGCGGCTCCGCCCAGTTATCCACCGCCTGCTGCAGGAAAAGGCGGATAGCAACCGGGTCGTAGAGCCCCCAGGAAAATTGGTCGAAAATCTGCGCCACATCCACTCTGGCGGTCGAAATCCCTTCCAGATTCTCCCACAATTCCGCCAATTCCGCGATTCCATCATAAAAATCGCCGTGCGTGATATAGAGGTGCTGAGCGCGGTTGTTCACGCTGCGCAGATCCTCAAAATCTCCCCGGGGACGGTGATAGGCAGCGATGCTTTTAGGCAACATCAAAGCGCCTTCGTCGAAGGCGCAATAACGTTGTGTAACCGTAGTGGAAAGATTATCCTTGAATCTGATGCCCCGGGTAAACCGCACATTGGCGTAATCGTTGATTTTGAATATATAGACCGAGTCGGTAAACCCGGTCAGCGAATCGAAGTAAGCGATGCCGGATACCAGAGGCGATTCAAAAAAGAGGGAGCCGTTTTCAGCCTGCAGTCTCCGTTCATATTCGATTTCATACCAATCAAGATAGGCGGAACCGCTCAGTATATTCTTAATCATCAAACTGTTATCTCCCTCGCGGGTGATGTCGTCCTGTTCCGGGATATATTGCACCCCCCCGGTGTTGATGGTTCCGGGAAGGAGGCTGTTGTTGAAATAGACCTGAAAAGTGCAGGAACCGAGCACGTTCAAGAGCTTGGCTCTTATCTTAAGATAACCCGAAGCCACATTGCGGAAACTGTGGCGGTAAGTCCTGCTTTCACCACCGGCGAAAAGGTCGCCATACCACTCAAGCCCCGAACCCGGAAAAGAGCCTGAACCATAGATCACCCGCTCATCCTCCCGATAAACCCTGCCTTTGGTGGTGTGGACTGTAACGCTGGGGGAATCTTGAACTCCGAAGGGCTCCATCCGCTTGCCCGTCGGACCGGAAACGCTCAGTTCCAGCCAATAGGAGTTGTCATAGGTGTAATGATTGATATAATGCCTGAACTCGCCGCCGTAGATTTCCTCCCAGCCCAAGGTCCCCCTCCCATAAAAAACAATGAAATCCCCGGGATCGAAGACATCATCCCCGTCAAGGTCGCGCAACAGAATAGCATTTTCAATCAGTGAATCGACAGGGACATAATTCAATTCGGTAGGAAGTTCCCGGCCGCCGTTATTATAAAGACGGATTCTACTTAAGGGGTAGTCTGAAGGGTCGAGCCCAAGCTGCTGAATCTCATTGAAACCGATGCGGTACATACCCTCTTCTTCAACTAAAATCTCCAGCAGCGTCCCCTGAGGCCAGCCGGACTGCAGCCTCCTCGCCGGAGGATAAGCCCAATTGCGGGCTTGGGGGAGGTTGAGAATCATCGGTTCCAGCCATTCCGATTTCGGTTCAGTGTATCCGCCGGGATTACCGCCTTTGAAGTCCAGACTGAACCTGATGGTCTCCGCCATCTCCAGCGATTGCTCATCAGAATTATACTTACAAGGCTGCAGAGTCACTTCCACCGCCCAAAACCGCCTAAAGCGAAACGGCTCCGATACGCTGACAAATTTCCCTCTTGCCCGCTCGAAACCTTCAGCTTGAAAAGCGCCGTCATCTCCAGCTAACGGAACCTTCTCCAGCTTGATATTCTTAAAAACCTTCGTCCGCACCGATTCGATGTTCAGGACAGCAGCCGCTCCTTGAGGCAAAGCGACCAGGTGCTTTCTTAACGGCAGTGGATATTCGCCCGGAATATTCGATATTCCGTGATGCGGCAGGTCGATGAGGGCGGTTTCATTCCGGGTCGGCGACGTGGATTTCAACAGGGGCGAGTACTCCAGGGTCAACCCGGATTGGTCCGAGCGGAGAATCCTGATGTCAGGTTCCGGAAACGATGCCTGCAAACCAGAGCTCGCTAAGGTTGATATTATCGAAATTGCGAAGAATAGACGCTTGAATCCGTTGACCATAACGAATTTCCTCAGGTTGGAACGAAAGCCAGTCTAATTATCCAATCGGCGGAATGGTGGAGGTTCTTGCAAGGATAGAATATGGGTAATCCCTTATTCGAGGGTAACTGAACAAAAAAACCGAACATCCAGGGGGATTATCCGGTTGTGATGTTCGCTAAAGGAGGCCAGGGCGTACTCATCCCGCCAATTGAAAAATCAAGAATGCGAAATAACCTTTAGCGAACCTTTATAAGCTTCTCCGGTTTCGAACGTTTTTATCGATATTATTGTTTACGAATTAGAACTTCTCCGCCTCGTCGACGAGCATCACGGGAATGTCGTCCTTCACCAGATACTTGAGGCGGCATTGGTGACATATCAGAACGTCGTTTTCCTTGTCGTAGTTAAGCTCGCCCTTACATTGAGGACAGGCTAATATATTCAGAAGTTCATCGTCAAGCATAACAGGTCAGATACGAAATAGACAGAATTTTTTTAAGATAATTAAAAAACGCTATAATCGCAAATGTATCGATGAAGTTTATACTTGTTTTCAAAGGAACCGGTTCCCGGGTTACAGGAAAACAATCAAGATAATTCCCTGTCTTATGATATTCGGGTTCTCAACATTTTCCAAATTGCCATTAAGCTCTCCTTCTCACCGGAACAAGATAATCCATCCCAGGGAAATGTATAAGAACTATCCTTTTCGCTTACATAAGCTTTCCAATCCCCTCCCCTTCTTCGCAAAGCCTGCTTTAAAGAAACCTCCTCAAGCAGCGAATCATATAGCGCGAGACCGACAGTTTCATCCCCGGCGGAGATAACCGCATTGACCAATTCCTGAGTCGAACTCCTCCGGGTGAAGCCGATATTTTTTAGTTCTTTCCTAATCCTCGTCCTGGTTTTCTTAATATAGTTCTGCCCCGCGAATCCCGCCCATTGCCAGGGTGTATGCGCCTTGGGAACGAAGGCGTTGACCGAAACTTCAAGCCAGCCGCGCGGACCCATCTCCGCTATCCGCCGCGCCATCGCAATCAGAGAATCGATGTCTTCTTCGGTCTCGCCGGGGAGCCCGATGAGGAGATACAGTTTCAAACGCGAAATTCCCGCCTCCAGAGCATATTGAGCGCTGCGGTATATAGTTTCATCGGTCATTCCCTTGCCGGTAATCCGCCTCAGTCTCAGACTCCCCGCCTCCGGCGCCAGGGTTAGTGTTTTCACCCCGCCTTTAATCATCAATTCCGCTAATTGCGGTGTTATCGCATCTGGTCTAAGGGAAGACAAGCCCAGACCATACCCCTTCCGCACAAGTTTAGCGAGCAGCGGCTGCATATCGGGGTAATCGGAGAGTGCGGAGCCGATGAGCCCCACCGTAATGGGGGGAGAAACATTGTCTTCTATAACTTCTAGGATTCTATCGAGTGGATGATATTCGTAGGAATGAATGTGCGATGAGGCGCAGAACCGGCAGCGCCGGGGACATCCCCGGCCGACTTCCACCAAAAACATTTCTCCGAAGTGGGCCTCTTCGGAGATGATGACAGAGTGCAGCGGTAGGGAGCGCGGTTGCTGCGCCGGTTCGAATTCAGCGGGCATTCCGTTTTCGGGCAGCCAAAAACCCGGTTCGGCGGTAAAGGCTTGCATCAAAGCTTCCTTTCCCCGGCGGTGGTTATCTTGATAGATACGGGCGAACCGCGGTATCAACTCTTCCCCGTCCCCTATCATAAACAAATCGACGAAGGGAGCGAGGGGGAGGGGATTGATTAAGGATAGAACCCCGCCGGCGACAACTAAAGGACCTTTACGATTGCACGCTATGGGTTCGAGGCCTCTGTTCAGGAGGAAACGGAGGAAGTTAGCGGCGTCTAATTCATAGGCGATGGAGAGGGCGAGGATTTCCCGCGCCGAATATTTGCCGGAGACTTTCGCCTGAGGGTCGAAAAACGACATCCCGGCGCTGAATTCCGGCTGGGAATTGAACAGGTGATAAACCGTTTGAAAGCCCAGGCTCCCCAGCGCCGCCCCCCGATCGTTGGGAAACAGCAATTCCACACTATGGGGACCGCTCCGGTATTCGTAGAGGTGTCTTTCAACCGCCATTCAACCACTTGAGATAGATTTGACCATCCCCAAAAACAATTATATTATATCCCTTAAAGCGCCGACGAAATCAATCCATCTGCTTGCGCAGATAAGTCGGGATTTCGATGTCGGTGAGGTTGAAGGTCTTGGAATCGTTGGCATCAAGTATATGCTCGAACTGCCTTTCGGGAGCGGTTTTCCGATTGACAGCCGGGACTTTGTGGACCTCCTCATCGGCTGGCTTGAATTCGAACACCTTTTTCAAGGGCTGGGTAGTAATCGGAGTCTTGCTCTCCTGCTTCCGGCTGAAACCGGTGGCGATGACGGTGACCTGGATGGAATCCTTGAAGGACTGGTCGAAGACCACACCGAAGATGATGTTGGCGTCTTCGCCCGCGGCTTCGTAGATGACGTTGGTGGCTTCGTTCACTTCGTAGAGGGGCAGTTCTTGGCCGCCGGTGATGTTAATCAGCACGCCCTTGGCGCCGGCGATGTTGATTTCATCGAGGAGGGGGCTGGAGATGGCGCGGTGAGCGGCTTCGGCGGCGCGGTTCTCACCGGAACCGATGCCGACGCCCATAATCGCGTCGCCCATCTCCGACATCACGGTGCGCACATCCGCGAAGTCGAGGTTTATCAAGCCGGGACGGTTCACCAGATCGGAAATCCCCTTGGTGGCTTGAAGGAGAACATTGTCAGCGATTTTAAAAGCCTGCTCCAGCGGCGTGTCCTTCTCCACTATGGACAGCAGTCGCTGGTTGGGAATTACGATTAGGGTGTCAACTTTTTCCTTGAGTTCGCCTATTCCCTGCATCGCCCGCATCGTCCGCTTGGGACCTTCGAAAAGGAAAGGTTTGGTGACTATTCCTACGGTCAAAGCGCCGGTCTCTTTAGCGATTTCAGCCACTACGGGAGCGGCTCCGGTTCCGGTCCCGCCTCCCATACCGGCAGTGATGAAAACCATATCGGAATCCGCCACTACCGCTTCGACCGCTTCCCGGTCCTCTTCGATGGAAGCCCGGCCGACATCAGGATTGGCTCCGGCTCCAAGTCCTTTTGTGATGCCGCGGCCGATTTGCACTCGGATATTGGCTCGATTGGCCTCCAGCGCCTGCGCGTCGGTGTTGACCGCGATGAACTCCACTCCCATAAGCCGGGAATTAATCATCCCGTTGACCGCATTGTTGCCCGCGCCCCCCACTCCGACCACCTTCATTTTCGCCCTCTGGTCGAAGGTTTCGTCGAATTGAATCTTAGGCTCACCCATTTTTCAGCCTCCAGAAGAATTTATGATAGAATTGGATTTTCGAAATAAGTTCGCAAGTTTGCATGTTGACAAGTTTACAAGTTAAGAGGTAAATCTTTGTATTTATAGTATTACAGATATTCTGCGATACAAATACCTTACTGTTCCACTGTTTTCTATTGATTATAGTCAGTCGCTAATCAGCTAAAATGTTCTTCCCACCAGTGGCGCATTCGGGACATTATCTTATCGAAAATCTTGGTGTCGTCGCCGCGGAAGACATCGGCGCCTTCAGCGTATTTATCGCCGTAGATTACCAGCCCCACACCGGTGGAATAGATAGGATTTTCCACCAGCGAAGTAAGTCCGCCGACTCCCCTGGGACCCCGCACCTGCACCGGAAAGCCGAAGATTTCACCCGCCAGGGAATCGGTGCCGGGAATCAGCGCGCCTCCTCCGGTGACAATCATTCCCGCGGGGAGTTTTTGATGGTAATTCGGTCCCATCATACGGAACACTTCATCGCGGGCGAATTCGAAGATTTCCTCCATACGGTATTGGATGATTTTAGTAATTTCCGACAACATAACTTCGCTGGCGGGACGACTGCCGAAACCGGGCAGGGTAATAGGAATATCCTCCTCCAATAAATCCTTGGTGGCTAATCCGTATTCAATCTTCACTTTCTCCGCATGGTCGATAGGGATATTGAGCCCTACTGCGATGTCGCGGGTGACCAATTGCCCCCCCAGAGACAGGACATGAGTGTGCTTGATGGCGCCCTCCTCGAAGATAGCGATATCCGTGGTGCCGCCGCCCAGATCGATCATTCCCACACCCAGTTCCCTTTCGTCCTCCTCCAGCACGGCAAAGCTGGAAGCGAGGGGCTCCAGCACCAGGTCTTTCACACTGAGTCCCGCCTTTTTCACGCAGCGGTAGATATTTTGCGCTGACGCCACCGCTCCGGTGATGATGTGGACATCCGCCTCAAGCCTGACTCCGGCTTGACCCACCGGGTCCTTTATGCCATGCTGGTCGTCCACGATGAACTGTTGAGGCAGGATATGCAGGACTTCCCGATCCATTGGAATGGAGACAGCCTTCGCCGCTTCGATTACCCGGTCCACGTCTTCGGGTTTGATTTCGTTTTCAGCGACTTTGCCCGGTTTTCGGGAGATAGCGATTACACCGCGTGAATTCATACTTCTGACATGGTCTCCGGCGATACCGGCGTAAACCGTGGAAACTTCGACGCCGGCGATTCTTTCGGATTCCTCCACCGATTTTTCGATAGCATTCACGGTCTTATCGATATTGACCACTATCCCCCGCCTCATTCCCTGCGCCGGACTGGAACCCACGCCGACTATGTTAAGTCGGCCCTGCTCGGTCTTTTCGGCGATGACCACCGAGACCTTGGTGGTGCCCAAATCCAATCCGATAATGTTATTGATAACTGTCATAAGAACACTCTCAAGTATTTTTCCGGTTCTTACAATTGCCTCAAACGCTTTGCGCTATTAGAAAACAAGTCTTTAAATATGTTTATATTAGACATACATTACAGTTTCATTCTGTCGAGGATGTCATTCTGAACGCTGTGAAGAATCTCAATTGCATAAAACTGCGATTCTTCGCTCCGCCTGCGGCGGGCTCAGAATGACAATTTGTCTATATCATTAAAAAGTATAGAACGTTCAAAACTACCCTATTAGCATAAGTCGTTAACTCAGAGAATCATCCTCGTTTGAAGTAGATTCTTTGGGGGAAACGGAGGTCTGCTTCCGCAATTTCCTTCAGTTTCACCGGTGATTTTTCCAGCAGCGCCCAGAGCGCCAGGATTTTTTCCCAGTAGGCTCCGCGGCCGATTATCACGGGAAGCGCCTTTTCTCCGACAAGAGCGGTTATCTCCGATTTGTCCATATTATATATAACCTCGGAAATTTGCGCGTAAACCCGGGGACAGTAGGTTCTTGCAGCGCGGAGGAATTCTATCCCGCATCGGAATCCTTCACTACCCGGCGCGCACTCCGACAGCAGGGGAAAGTCGAATACATCCCCCGGCCGCGGCGGGGCGACGATTTCACCGTTGAAATCGACCGTTGTCAAGCCCCGGTCAGTGTTCAACATTGCGAGAATGTCGCGTTCCTTAACGGAGACTCGCAGTTCCGAGGGAAAGGAACGGTAAATCCTAACTTCATCGATATAGGGCATCGTTTCGAGCGCGGCTTCCAGTCGTTTCAGGTTCAGACCGATTATATTCCGGTTAATAACCGAATCCAATCCAGCGGCGATTTCCCCCGCATCGATGTACTTCATTTCGGCGATGGAGATTCTTTCCACGACGAAACGCGGGGTGGCGCAAGCCCATCGATAGAATTCACTACCGCCCAGCCCTACAATCGCCAGCGCCGGGAGGAGAGCCACTACACTGAGGTAACCAGCGCCACGTTTCCGTGGGTTTTGTTCATTCCGATAAAACCCACGGAATATTTATTGCCGCGTTTACCCGTTCTTCTCATCACAGGAACCTTTCCGGTTGATTCAGTTCCTCTTCGGTAAATCCCACCAGTTTCTGTTCCAATTCCAACTTGACACTAAATTTTTCCCATACGATTCTTTGAATTTTTCTGATGAGCGTCAATACTTCAATCGCCCGGGCTGCTCTCCGGTTTACGATGAAATTGGCGTGCTTGGTGGAAACTTCCGCGCCTCCGATGCGCATTCCTTTCAAATCCGCTTCTTCGATGAATTTTCCCGCGGGACCTTGAAAATGCTTTTTAAACACCGAACCGGCCGAGGGGAACTCCAGCGGATGTTTGGAAGCGCGTAGTTGAAGGATTTCCGCCGCGGTTTCAGCGACACCGGTTTTATCTACCAATTTGAACTCGAATTCAGCCCCTACAATAAGCGCATCCTCCAGTCCCGGCGCACGGCGGTAAGCGAAATCCGCCTCAGCGCGGGAAACTGTCTTTACCGCGCCGTCATCTTCCAATGTTATTACCCTAAGCAAATAGTCAGAGATTTCCGCGCCGTAGGCTCCTGCGTTCATTCGCAAAGCCCCTCCCAGCGTGCCGGGTATTCCCGCCAATCTCTCGATTCCCCCAATCCCCCTTTGAAGGGTGAAATCGACCAATTCGCTTAAACTCGCTCCGGCGCCGGAATAAACATTCAACCTTTCCGCCTCAATTTCCCGGCAGCATCCGGTCATCAGGATTACTACACCCCTAATCCCCCGGTCGGAAATCAGGAGGTTGGAACCTCCGCCCAGAATGAATTTGGATTCGCCGGATTCATTCACGGCGGCGAGGGTTTGCCGCAACTCTTCAAGGCTGCGGGGAATCACGAACTTGTCCGCCGGTCCGCCTATACGGTAGGTGGTGAATTCACTTAAGCTACGGTTAAGCTGGATTTCAGTTTCAGTCTTCATAGGCAGGGCAGAGTTTTTCACAGAGCTTTTCGCTTTCTTTCCAGATATCTCCCGCTCCCATAGTGATAACCATATCTCCGGGGCGCGCCAATTTCACTACGGCGTCAGTAAGTTTATCGCGTTCTTCCACATAGTGCGCTTCCCTATGACCGGACTCCCTTGCCGCCAAGGCGATGAGTTCGCCGGTAACGCCTTCGATGGGAGCTTCACGCGCGGGGTACACGGGCGCCACCAGCAACGCTTCCGCCTGGTGAAATGCGGCGCCGAATTGGCGTTGGAAGTCTCGGGTTCTGGAATACAAATGAGGCTGAAACACCGCCACTATCCGTCGGTTGTAGCCGGATTTTGCGGCGGCGAGGGTAGCTTCGACCTCCGTAGGATGATGCGCGTAATCATCGACCACGATGATTTCGCCGCCCTGGCATTTTATCTCGAAGCGCCGTTTCACTCCGGTGAAATCTTTGAGTCCGGCGGCGATTTTCTTAAAGGGAACCTCCAATTCCAATCCTACCGCGATTGCGGCGAGTGCGTTTTTCACGTTATGTTCCCCGGGGACTGACAGTTCCACTTCACCCAGGGATTGGTTCCCCCGGTATGCCCAAAACAGAACGCGGTTGTCAAGTGCGCGGACATTATCGGCGCGGATTTCCGATTGGGGATTCATTCCGTAGGTCAAGATGGGCCGGTCGATCAGCGGTATCAATTTTTGCACCGAAGGTTCATCCAAGCAGAGGATTACCGTGCCGTAAAAGGGGACTTTATCGGCAAAGATTCCGAAGGCTTCGACCAAATCGTCCAGATCCCGGTAACAGTCGAGGTGTTCCAGTTCAATCGAGGTTATGACCGCGATGGTGGGGGTCAGCCTCAGGAAGGAGCGGTCGAATTCATCGGCTTCCACCACTAAAAACTCGCTGGCGCCGATGCGGGCATTGGAGCCGAATAGGGGGGAAATTCCTCCCACGATAATGGTGGGGTCCAGCCCGGCTCGGATTAGAATCGCTCCCGCCATCGAGGCGGTTGTGGTTTTTCCATGGGTCCCTGCGACCGCTATACCTAACTTCATCCGCATCAGTTCGCCTAACATCTCCGCTCGTCGGATGACAGGGATATTCCGGGCTCTCGCAGCGGCGATTTCCGGATTGTCTTCCTTGACCGCGGAGGAATAGACCACTACTTCGGCGTCAGCGACATTCTTCGGTTTATGACCGGAGACGATTTTAGCTCCCAATCCTGCCAGCCGGTCAGTGACCGAGGTGAGCTTTAAATCGGAGCCGGAGATAGTGAAACCGTTCTTGAGCAGGATTTCGGCAATCCCGCTCATCCCGATACCTCCGATGCCGATGAAATGAACTTTTCTGAATTTCCTGAACATCAGAATATTACTCTCAGATGAGCAGGACCAGTTTTAAGCCGAACAGAAACAGTTCAAGCCGGCGGATCCCGTCATTGGTTTTAAAATAGGTCAAGCGTACAATCATCGCTCCCTCGTTGCGATTTTTAGCACCCGCTCCGCGATGACCTTCGCGGAACCGGGATTGTGAAAAGATTTTATTTCCCGGGACATTTCCATCAGTTTTTCCGGTTGTGACAGCAGTTTATCGGTTTGTTCGCGTAACACTCTGCCACTGAAGTCCTTATCTAAAATCAACATCGACGCTCCAGCATCTGCGAGGGGTTCAGCGTTCAAACGCTGGTGATCTTCAGCGGCGTAAGGGAAGGGGACTAAAATCGCGGGCAGCCCCGCCGCAGCCAGCTCCGCCAGAGTAGTGGCTCCTGCACGGCACACCGCCAAATCCGATGCGCTGTAAACCGTGTCCATATCGTCGAAGAACTCCCGGGCGAGGACGTTTACAGGAGTCGTTTCCGGCAGATTCCCCTTGCCGGTTCCCCATATCAGGTTGTAATTACCGCTCAGCTCCGGCAGAACTTCGTCCACCGCCCGGTTCAAGGTGGCGGCCCCCTGACTACCGCCAAATACCAGCAGGGTTTTCTTTTCGGGGGGGAGTCCCAGCTTCATTCTGGCTTCCTCTTTGCTTTGAGCGCCCAGGTTTTCTTTCACCGGATTGCCGCTTAAAACCGCTTCGCCCCTGCCCCTGAAGTATTTTTCACTTCCGGGGAAGCTGTAGAATATGGTTTTCGCCCATACTGCGCCGATTCTGGTGGTGAGGCCGGGGTAGCTGTTCTGTTCGTGAATGACCAGAGGTATCCCCAGCAGTTTCCCCGCAATCATAAAGGGGAGGCAGACATAGCCGCCGGTGGCGACCAAGCACTGAGGCCAGAGCCTGGTGAGGGCTACTAAACACTGCGACACGGAGACGGCGAGTTTGAGGGGAATCAGCAGCGTTTCCGGTTTAAGTTTCCGGGGATATCCTTTTATCCAGATTTTGTGAAATTTGTATCCCCTGAGCGGTACCAGCCGGGCTTCGGGCCCGCGGGATGTGCCAAAGAACTCGATGGTTCTAACTCCCGTGTTTTCCAGCTCGTCGGCAATGGATAGCGCCGGAAATAGGTGGCCTCCGGTTCCCCCGCCAGCCACAGCCGTCTTAATTTCTGCGGCGTTCACGCTTCTCCCGGGATAGAGCTGTCCTGGCGCTTTGCATAGAGATGTTGAGTAAAACTCCCACCATCATCATTGTAATAACCAGAGAACTCCCGCCATAGGTTAGGAAAGGCAGTGGAATTCCGGTCGCGGGCGCCAGTCCGGTTACCACTAAAATATTGACGATGGCATAGAGGCTGATAGCGGAGGTTATGCCCCCGGCGAGGAGGGCTCCGAATTTGTCGGGCGCTTCCCGGGCTATTTTCACACCTCTCATAGCGATAAAGGCGAAAGCGAGCACCGCCGCCGCCGAACCTGCGAATCCAAATTCCTCGCCCAGAATGGAAAACACGAAATCGGTGAAGGGCTCAGGCAGAAAGAACTGTTTCTGGTGGCTCATACCAACGCCAAGTCCGAAAAGTCCGCCGTCTCCCAGACCTATCAAGGACTGGTTCACCTGATACCCTGCGTTTTCAGGGTGGAGAATTCCCGCGATATATTCATTCCAGCGCTCGACGCGGTAAGGTTCGCTAAAAGCGATAAAATATGTCATGGGCGCCATCACTGCTCCGGTAAGAAGTAAATATCCCATTTTCGCGCCGGCGAGGTAGAGGATAGCGACGCCTATGAGGCATATGAGGACGCCGGTGGAAAAATCGGGCTGCGCCACCACCAAACTTGCTATACCCCCGATTAAGGTCAGGTGTATCAGATAACCCTTCCAGTTCCTGACGGCATCGCCCCGGCGGGAAACTGAATCGGCTAAGAACAGAATCATGGCGAACTTGGCGATTTCCGCAGGCTGGAGACTGCGCCCGCCGATATACAACGCCCTCCTCGCCCCGTTCAGGGTTTCGGCATTACCGGGTATCAGCAAATATATCAACGCCCCTATGGACACTGCGAGCAGAGGGATGGTGAAGGATTTCAGCTTGCGGTAATTGAACCGGCTCAGGATTATCATCGCGATGATTCCCAGCGCGACCTTCATCGCTTGACGATTGAGGAAAAACGCGCTGTCGCGGTGGAGGCTGTGCGCCCTGGTGGAACTGGCGGAATAGATTACCACCAGACTGGCTCCGACCAGAATCAATACTGCGGTTGTCAGCCAGGGATCGGGCAGGGTTTTCACCCGGTCGCCCATCGACCGTTCATTATGGCGTTTTTTCTTCAATCGCACTTCTGACTAATTCTTTAAACACTCTCCCCCGCTCTTCGAAATCCCTGAACATATCGAAGGAGGCGCACATCGGCGAGAGCAGCACGGTGTCGCCGGGCACAGCCCTTTCCACCGCGATTATAACCGCCTCCGGCATACCGGAAGCGGATATCATCTCCACCGCGCCCGACAGGGCTTTCTCAATCTCTCGAGATGCTTTTCCTATAGTAATCAACAGTTTAACCCTTTCCTTTACTAAATCACGAGCTGGTTCATAACTTTCACCCTTGCCAAGGCCTCCGGCGATTAGAATCAGGGGCGGGTTCAGAGTTTCCAGCGCTTTTAAAGTAGATTGTAGGCTGGTGGCCTTGGAATCATCTACGAATGTCCTCCCCTCGTGCCTTAAGAACGCTTCCTGGCGGTGTTCCAGCCCTTTGAAGGTTTCCAGCCCCTCTCTGATATGGTCAAGGTCTATACCAAAGGCTGCGGTTGCGGCTGAAGCTGCCAAAGCGTTCTCAACATTATGTCCGCCCCGGATTAGAAGCCGCTCGAGGGAGCATATAGCGCCTGTCAAGTGAGCCCATTCGATGCAAATACTTTCATTCTTGACGAATACACCGGTTTTAACGGAATAACCGAAGGGAACCAGGTCTGCTTTGGCGGCGGCGGTGATTTTTTTCACCATCGGGTCGCCAGCGTTGAAAACAGCGGAATCTCCGGGGATTTGACGCCGGAAAATCCGCGCCTTCACTTCAGCGTAATGCTGGATGTCGCCGTGCCGGCTGAGGTGGTCGGGGGTCAAATTCAGCCAAACCGCTACATCAGGCTTGAACAAATCGACCGTCTCCAACTGGTAACTCGAAACTTCAACCACCGCCGCATCCCCACCCTCATCCACCACCGCGGAGAAAGGGAGTCCGATATTTCCGGCGATGCGGCAATCGAGGCCCGCGGTCTTTAAGATATGACCAATCAAAGCAGTAGTGGTACTCTTGCCATTAGTTCCGGTGACCGCAATCACCGGTTTGTTCCAGAGCCGGTAGGCGGTTTCCATTTCGCTGAGGACGGGGATACCGCGCTTCTTCGCCTCCTGAATCAGAGGATGCTCAAGGGGGATACCGGGCGAAACCACCGCGAGCTCCACCCCTTTTAGATGTTCGATGGAGTTGTCGCGGGTGAAGATTTCAATTCCCGACCTTCGCAGGCGGTTAATATCGGTTAGAAGTTCATCCTCTCGCTTCGCATCGACGCCGGTGACCTCCGCGCCCCTTGAAGTCAGCAGTTCAGCCGCGGCGGCGCCGCTTCTTTCCAGCCCCACTATCAGGACTTTTAATCCCGCGAAGTTGTTAAAAGTTGCGCTCATCTCAACATTTCCTTAGCGCTTAGCGAATCTTGAAGGTAGTGAGACTGATTAACACCAAGAGGATTTCCAGAATCCAGAAACGCACCACTACTTTACTTTCGGGCCAACCCAGAAGTTCGAAATGATGATGGAGAGGCGCCATTCTAAAAATCCGCCTTCCTTTACCGTATTTCCTTTTGGTGTATTTGAAGTAGTACCTTTGAATGATGACCGAAGCCGCTTCTATGACAAATACTCCGCCGATGATGATTAGCAGCAGCTCCTTCTTTATGAGAATGAACAGGACTCCGAGCGCGCCTCCAATGGCTAAAGACCCGGTGTCCCCCATAAAAACCTGCGCCGGATATGAGTTGAACCAGAGAAATCCCAGCGACGCGCCGATGAGCGCCGCGGCGAACACTGTCAATTCACCGGAACCCTGCAGATAAACAATATTCAGGTAATCGCTGAAGACCGCGTTGCCTGAGATGTAGCACATAATAGCAACTGCGATGGAGGCGATTGCCACCACACCGATAGCGAGTCCATCAAGGCCGTCGGTCAGATTGACTCCGTTGGAGGTGGCTGATATAACCAGCACTACTATGGGTATGTAAAGGATGCCGAAATCCAAATGAACGTTCTTAAGAAAAGGCACGGTGGTCTGAGTGATTTTTTCAGTAAATCCCGGTCCCAGCAATCGGGAAAAACTGATGATGATAATCCCCACCACTAATCCCAGCAGTATCTGCCCCGCAAACTTATAGGCGGCTATCAGCCCTTTCTTTTTCTTCATTCTGACCTTGAGGAAATCGTCCAAGAAACCGACCGCGCCCATCCAAACCAGACTGAGGAGAATCAACCATATATAGAGATTGTCCAGTTTGGCGAAAAACAGCGTAGGAAAAACGGTGGCGCACAATATTATCAATCCCCCCATTGTCGGGGTGCCGGCTTTCTTCAGATGCGATTGGGGACCGTCGGAACGAATCTCTTCTCTAAACTGGCCTCGTTTCAACGCCTTGATAATCAGCGGTCCCACGATGAAGCTCACCAGCAGCGCCATCACTGCCGCCCCTCCGGCGCGGAAGGTGATATATTTCAGGACGTTGAGTCCTGAGATGTAGTCTTTCAGCGGGTAGAACAGGTGATAGAGCATCAGTTCATTCCCTTCAGCCTGTCAGTAAATGTTTTCAAGATATCTTCCATTTTCAACAGTCGGGAACCTTTGAAAAGCGCAGTATCTCCCGGCTTGACGAATTCAAGCAGGTCTCGCGCTAACTCGGATTTATCCTCATAATAATTCGAATCCGCAATATCGGCGAACTCATCACCCAAGGTGAAACATTTATCAAATTTCAACTCCCGGCAGATTTCAATCGCGCGGGAGTGCTCCTCGCCGGAATATTCGCCCAGCTCCTTCATTGCCCCCAGGACGGCGATTTTTCGCCCTTCGGGGATTCCGGCGATGAAAGCCAGCGCCGCCTGGAGCGAGGAGGGATTGCTGTTGTAGGTATCATCGTAGATGACCACACCCCCGACCTCCAGCCTCTGCATCCTGCCGGGAACGCCGGGGAAGGATTTAAGCGCCTCTTCGATTTTGTAGGATTCCACTCCCATAAAATGCCCCACAGCCGCCGCCGAGAGACTATGAATCATCATATAGTCCGGGTATTGAAAGACCAAATCCCTTTCCAGCAGCGAGAATCCGCGTCCCGGTTTCAAAACTCCCCGGTAAATTCGGGCGAATCCCTGCCCCGCCGGCGGCAGTCCAAAGCCGTAACCAATCCTTTTCGACATTCCCGCCGACTGTCCCACGACATAGGCGTCGTCGAAATTGACGAAGGCGATTTTGTCGCCGGTGAGGTTCCGGAAAAGCTCGCCCTTGGCTTCAGCCACCCCTTTGATACTCCCGAACCCCTCAAGATGCGCTCTGCCGACCATAGTAATCAATCCCATTTCCGGGCGGGCGACCTGACAAAGGGAAGCGATTTCACCGGGGTGATTTGCTCCGATTTCCAGCACTGCCGCCTGCCACTCCTCCCCAAGCTGGGAAACGGTGAAGGGCACTCCGATTTCATTATTGTAGGAGGCGGGGCTTTTAAGGACCTTGTACTTCTGAGAAAGAACGTGAGCGATAAGCTCTTTGGCGCCGGTTTTACCGCAGCTTCCGGTCAAGGCGAAGACCTTGCCTTTGAATTCACTCCTGGCGAGGACCGCGAGGCTGGTCAGCGCTTTTAAAACATCATCCACAATTACCACCGGCTTCTCCGGCGGCAGTTTATTCGCCCACTCTTCGGATACGACCACAGCTAGGGCGCGGCTATCCAGCGCGGCGGCGGCAAACTGACCGCCGTCCCGCTTCCCCTTCAGTCCCCAAAAGACATCGCCGGGCTGGCAGGTTCTGCTGTCGATGCAGGGCGGACCGAGTTCTAATTCGTCGTCGACATTGCGGGATTTCCACCCCAGACTCTGCGCTACTCGGAGAAGCTTCATCCGGCTTCCTGCAGCCTGAACGGCGCATTGAGAACATCGACGCGCGAGTAGTCGGGTTCAGGACACTCACTTTCATCGGTCAGGGCAAAGGTCGAATGGCATTTGGCGCAGTTATAAAGAGCGATTTTCCGATTCTTGAAGGGATGAATCTGGAATCCGATGAAGTCACCCTTAATGTGACGGCAGGTTAACTTAGATTTCAAGGTCCCTTCTCCAGTTTGTCTATATTGCAAGGTGGGTTTCAATCCACCATAAGTTCTATCGAACATTCAGCATTCATCATTCAGTATTCAGCATTCAGTATTCAGCATTCAGTATTCAGTATTCAGTATTCAGTATTCAGTATTCAGTATTCAGTATTCAG
>CAYQZD010000025.1:0-40924 GCA_964421875.1 uncultured bacterium | reverse complement strand
GTCCGGTAAGCGCACTTGACTGGGGGTCAAGGGGTCGCTGGTTCAAATCCAGTCGCCCCGACTGGGAAACACAGGGCTTATATGGTTAGTATAAGCCCTTTTTTTATTGGTGTTACCTCTTATTATTTATACATTTGTATCTATTTAGCTTTTAGAGCAATTACCCTTATCGTCATTCCGGCGCAGCCGGAATCCCTCTTTAAAAGAAGGATTCTGGCTTCCCGCAGTAGCGGCAGCCAGAATGACACCTTCGCTTCAAGTCAGTATAGCCTAACATACATTTAAGGAGGAAAAGCTATGCCTTTGAAAAAGGGCAGCATAAGCCTCAATGTCCCCAATAATCTCGACTGCATTCCCATTGTGCAGGATTGTATCGCCGGAGTTTCACGAATGATGGGTTTTAAGGAAGATGAGATTAATAAGATCCAAATAGGGGTGGAAGAGGCGGTCACCAATGTGATAACCCATGCCTTCGATCCCGGTGAAGAAGCGAGTTATGAGGTGGTTTGCCAGTCAGTGCCGTTGGGTTTGAAAATAATTGTACGGGACAAAGGCCTCCCCTTCGACCCTAAACAGATACCGGAATATAAACCGGATGCGATGCGGGAAAAGATGTCTGATGCGGGGCTGGGAGTGTATCTGATGAAGCAATGTTTGGATGAAGTTTCATTTCATAACCTGGGACCGGATGGAATGGAAACTCACCTGGTTAAATACCTGGCGCATAAAGGCGTAGAAGAGTATTTGGAGGAGCATGAAATAGCTCAAGCGAAACAGGCGCATAAAGAGGCGCCGGAAAAGCGTGAAGTATCCTACAACGTCCGGCGGATGAAGCTCGATGAGGCGGTGGAGGTGTCACGTTGCGCGTATTTTGCGTACGGCTACTCTTATGCGAATGACCATATATACTATCCCGACCGCGTGCGAGCGTTGAATAGCCACGAAGACATCGTATCATTTGTCGCAGTGGAGGAGAACGGTGAGATTATGGGGCACGCCGCCCTCGAATTCAACCAGGAGGACCGAAGAACCGCTGAAATCGGAATCGCTTTTGTCAAGCCTAAATACCGCGGTCTGGGCTGCTTGAACCGGCTCGGACAGTTGCGCTTGGATTTCGCTGAGAAAAGGGATTTGGTGGGACTTATCAGCCAGGCGGTGAGCACTCATCCCTTTTCCCAGAAGGCTTTGCATAAATACAATTTCAGCGAATGCGCAGTGTTTCTCTCGCGAGCGCCTTCACTCGAATTCAAGGATATCAAGGCAGGCGGCGCTCAACGGGAGAGCCTGGTAGCGCATTTTCTCTATGTTCATAAGCCTAAAATGCTTACCATTTATCCACCGCCTCAACATACGGAAATGATTGAAAAAATTCTCGAAAGAACCGGTGTTAATTATAAACGAGGATCAGCGGACAGCAGTCAGAAACTACCGAACCGTCATGCTGAGATTAAAACCGTCACCGATAAATTTGCAGCCGCTAACATCCGAGTAAAAGTTTACGGATTGAACACAATTACCGATGTGGCGCGAAATCTCAAAGGGCTTTGTGTAGACCGTCTGGAGACTATTTATCTTCACTTACCGCTGAGTGATCCTTTAACTCCAATGGTCTGCATGGAATTTGAAAAAATGGGTTTCTTTTTCAGTGGGATTATGCCTGGAACCGTTGAGGGGAGCCTGTTGATACTCCAGTACCTCAATAATCAAAAACTCGACTATGATAAAATAGCCACGGCTTCGGATTTAGGCGGCGAACTGGTGGATTATATCAGGAGCCGAGATCCAAGCCAGGGACTAATTTCAGATTCGGTATAGTTAAATTTTACCTTGAAAATAACATCAGCCTATCCCGCGAGCCATGAGTTTTTTATCCTAAGTTGTGCGATGGTTCGCGAAGAGAATCCATCGGATGATGGTTTAAAACGCAGATAATCGCAAATCCACCAAAGGCGGGCTGTTGTGCTTAATCTTCTTTATCTATATTCAAACCCTAGCTAAGTTCTGTACACTTCCTACACAGCATTATTAAAAAAAATCAGAAATTACTTGACAATAACGATTAGTTGTGTTATATTATACTACAATTGTATTACAATATGACAATATATTGTAATATATTCTGGTTGTCTTATAGCAATTCTTGAAAAAAATTGCAGGTAAAAATTGTCATTCCTGCGTAAGCAGGAATCCATCTTCTTGTATTTATAAAAGATACTGGACTCCCGCTTTCGCGGTAGTGACATTCCATAGGACAACCTTTTTTGGAATCGGTATAAACGGCGAGTCTTTAACTGCCGCTATTTTCAGGTAATATATAAGCAGGAGAAATTTAAATGCGCAGTATCACCTTCAAGGAAAAAACATTTCAGGTAGATTCATTGGGTTTTCTATGTGACCACAAAGATTGGTCGGAGGAATTTGCCGAAGGTTTAGCTCCCAGCCATCAAATTCCGAATGGTCTGACCCAAAAGCATTGGGAAGTTATCCATTTCATCCGGGATACCCTGGCCGAGTTTGGCAAATGTCCTTTGGTTTACCAGACCTGCAAGCTGAACGGGCTTCGTCTTAAGGAACTCAGGGTGCTGTTCCCTACCGGGTACCTGCGCGGCGCCTGCAAACTCGCCGGACTCACCTACCGGGAGGGCTATCTTCATCATTACACCTTTTTACCTCTGCCGGAGGAAGAAATCAAGGCGATTTCACCGGATAAGGTTTACCGAATCGATGTCCGCGGTTTTTTAACGGACTATTCCGATTGGGATGAGCAATTCGCTCTCTATAGAGCCCAGGATATGAAAATGCCCCTTAACCTCACGCCAAAGCACTGGGAAATCATCTATTTCCTCAGGGAGAGTTACCGGAAGCTGGACAGAGTTCCCACAGTTTATGAAACCTGCGAAGCGTTTAATCTTGAGATTAATGAACTGGGTGGACTATTCCCCGATGGGTATCATCGCGGTGCGGTCAAGATTGCGGGATTGCGGGCAAGGTGAGCCGTTGGTAAATATAGCAATTCTTGAAAAGAATTGCGAGTTATAATTGTCATTCCCGCGCAGGCGGGAATCTATCTTCTTGTATTTCTATGATATACTGGACTCCCGCTTTCGCGGGAGTGACAGAATATAGGACAATCTTTTTTAGAATCAATATAGTATTCGATTCAGCGGATTTTTGTTGAGAAACCGCTTGTCCGGATGGAGATAAGGGGCTGTGGAATTTTCCACGCCCTTTTCTTATATTAGCGGGAGGTTGAGGTTCTAAGCTCGATTCTATTTCATCAGTCGACTTTAAAGAGATTATTGTGCTCTGCGTCATAACAACTTCACCACGAATTTCCGATATTTTTAATATACCATGCAGTCTGCCAATGGCTTTTTTTTGAGTAAAGTATAATCATTATTGATTTAGTGATAATTTTTCATTATAATAAATGATTGTGTGAATAGTGCAGGAAAGGCTGCTAGCTCAATATTGCGCTGGCACTAACCTCCTTTCCCCAGTATCCGCTCGTTTGAATTTTACCCGTTCCGGCTGCCCATAAAATATTTCCTTAGGAGTTAATTATGAAAAAGACGGTACTGATTCTGTTTACTGTCTTTTTAGCGCTCGCCGCGCCTTTGACGGCTCAAATTCCCAATGTTACCATGGAACTAATCCTGATGGATTCCTGGGCAATTTACACCCTGGCCGATTACAACCGGAATCCCAACCTGTTTATAGTGAATGTCACCAACAATGAACAGACCACGCTGCGGGGCTGGGTGATATTGGAGGCGGAGATACAAGTATTCAACTGCGCTGACCCAGATGTTGAAGATGGTCAAATATTCTGGGGATACTCCAGAGGTGAACAACTCACACCCGGACAAACGGTGACTTACCGAAATGACAATTATTTTTACGATGAACAGCTCGCCTATCACGATTTCCGAGCTGTATTTCAAGACGCGGTTTTAAATACCGGAAGCTCCCTGCCCGCCGGGCGTTATCAATATACATTCAAACTTTTATACAATGAAAATTCACCGAATTGGACATCCGGACTTCCTCTTTTGCGGGAGGATGCCAGGGAAGTAATCATTACTATGCCTACGGCGCCGGAACTGATGTACCCCGGCAATCAGAATGAAGAGGGAGAAATTATATATGAAAACAATCCCACTTTCCAGTGGCTGTCAACCGGCGCCAGAAACGGAGTGGTGATTTATTATCGTATCATCATTTGTGAGAAGCTGCCGAACCAATCCAACGACACGGCTATCGACAATCTTCCCCTCTATACCATCACCTGGCGTGAAGTGGGGGACGCTTTGGGACCTCCCTGGAAGGTAAACGAGATCGGGACGCAGTTTCCCATCACTTTCCCTTACCCCGCATCCGAGGAAGGATTCATAGCTGGGAAGAAGTATGTATGGCAGGTTTTCGCCCGCAGCGAACGCAATATGCTGAACAGCTCCGCCGGTTTCTCCGGACAGAGTGAGGTTTTCTGTTTTCAGTATGGCGAATTACCGCGGCACTTGTCGCCGGACGATGGCGGCGATATGGATATCGAGCATCCTAATTTCTCCTGGACGCCGGCTCTGGGCGCGCAGGGTTATGAAATCAGGGTTTCAGGTGAACTGGAACCCACCGATCCCACGGTTGAGAGCAATTTCTGGGAAGAGGCTGTGCCCTTCAATGTGCTCGACCGTGTCCCTGATAACGGCTCCCTGATTCCGGGCGTACAATATTACTGGAAGGTGAGAGCCGCGGGCGGGGTTTGGAGCGAACCAACCTCCTTTTTCGGCCGGTTTTTAGGCGCTTTAGAGCTTACTATAAACTGCCCGGAATCGAACCCGCTTTTCCCGCAATTCTCCTGGACCAGCCTGATGGGCATCGACCGCTATGATTTGGAATTGTTCACTCTACCTGACCCAGGCGATCTTTTCCATACCATCAACGACCTGAATATGGTTTTCTACATTTATACACCCACAGATCCTCCATTGAATTATAATCAGACATACTACGCTAAGGTGAAGGCTTACCGGGACAATCACCTCATAGTCGAGTCCGAATATACTTCATTCATTTGCGAGGAACCGGTAGGACCGGCAGTGTCGGGACCGGATTTGACTGTTACTATTCGCCAGGATTTTCCTCAACATCCCGCTTTCACCTGGACTCCGGTCAGCGGGGCGACTACCTATCACCTGTATGTCAACAACACTGTCAGCACCGGCAGTTTCATCTGGGATACGGTGACAAATCTTTTCAACCTGATATACCCGCCCACCGCTCCCGAACTTGGTTTCGGCAATACCTATTTCGCCTGGGTGCAGCCTCAGGATGAACACGGTGACCCCTTAGGTTCGCCCTCGGTGGTGCGTCCCTTCACCATTCCCGGCACTCAGGGCGGGGGACAGGTTCAGATGGAAATCATCATTGGTCCCTGATATCTATCAGCGGACTTCAATTACTCGAAATTGCTCAGCGAACAAGTCAATTTATTTACTTTGTGCTTATGAAAGTTATCAATATCAACAATATATATTCCGGAGGCGGTTGGATGAGAATTAGTCTCAGCTTTATCGTCGCCTTGCTCCTCGGTATCTGCGCTTTCGCGCATTCTGCCGCAAGGCCTATCGCCGCGGTGCGCGAAGTGAGCGGTAAAGTAAAACTTGTCCGGGCGGAAGCGAAGGATAATTCCTTCGCCAGTCCCGGCGCTCTGCTCTACCCCGGTGATGGGATGAATACCGGGGAGAAGTCAGCCGCGGCCATTTTATTCGTAGATGGCAGCCTGCTGAAAATCCAGGAGAACAGTTCCATTACCTTGACCGCCGACCGCACAAAAAGCGGCGCTCTTGATACAAAAGTCAAGCTGCCTCTAGGTAAAATTTGGGCTAAAGTCACGCGGCGGGATGCGAAATTCGAGGTAGAAACTCCTTCATCCGTAGCCTCCGTGAAGGGCACGGAATTGTCCGTCCTTGTCGATGATTTTGGAGTCACCTGGCTCTTCGTTTTCCAGGGCATTGTGGACTTTTCCAACGAATTAGGGCAGGTTACTGTGCGGCAGAATGAGAAGAGTGAAGCTAAACCCGACAATCCGCCTTCAGCTCCCAAACGGATGTCCTCCAAAGAGCGCAAACAGCGGGAACCGCATACCGGCACTTCCTGGCAGCTTGATTTAGGCAAACCGGCCACCCCGCCCGCGACCGGCGAATCCTATCGGTTGCCAATAAGAGCCCTCAATATGAGCACCGGAAACGTAGACCCGCAGTGCCAAACCAATATTGTTTTAGCCTCCAATTCGGAAAAACATCAATTCTCCCTTTACGGTGTGGAATGGTCGCCTCAGCTTGAGGCGGAGATGACGGGAGGCCGTATCAATCTGTACGGCAAGTGTGACGAACCGGGTCAGGTGGAGGTTTCGGTTCAGGGTGGAGACTGCAGGCCCGATAAGGAGGATATTGAAATCGCCGAGGGACAGCCTGAAAGTGACTGGGAATCGGAAGCAATTTTCACCATTCTGAGGAACATAGGAGTTACGGAAGCCGAAAATATGGGTTATGTGGGCGGTCAGATTACCACCGGCGAAACCAGTTTCGAACAGACCTTGAGGCAGCTGATTTCAGGGGGAATGATTGTTGAAGGTTTTGAAATTGTGGAAATGCCCGGCGGTTTCAAGAGGGTGGTTCTCCGCGTCAAGACCCAGTGAGGCGGCGGCAATTGGGGGAAGTTGCATCTTAAAAAATCCCGGCGAGAATACGCCGGGATTTTTTTTATAAACCGATTCGCTTTCCTTGGGGAACGCGGCTATATTACCACCACTTTATGCCGGGCGGCGTGGCACTGAATGTTAACCGCAGCCGGCATAGAGGCGATATGGCAGGGGTGCGCTTCAATAAATACGTCCAGCGCAGTGGTCCTGCCGCCGAAACCCTGCGGGCCTATCCCCAGTTTGTTTACCCTCTCCAAAAGTTCATCCTCCATTGCGGCGTAGTAGGAGTCGGGATGAGTGGACCCCACCTCGCGCAGAAGTGATTTTTTCGCTAGCTGGGCGCACTTGTCGAAGGTGCCGCCAATGCCCACTCCCACGATGATGGGAGGGCAGGGATTCGCTCCGCTGCGGCGAACCCGGTCCACCACGAAGTCCTTCACTCCCTCCTCGCCGTCGGAAGGCTTCAACATTTTCACCTCCGACATGTTTTCGGAACCGCCACCCTTGGGGGCGAAGGTAATTTTCAACTGATCGCCGGGGACGTCTTCAATCCATATCACCGCCGGAGTGTTGTCCTTGGTATTCACCCTCCGTAATGGATCCTCCACTATCGATTTCCGAAGGTATCCCTCGATGTATCCCTGGCGGGTGCCCTCGTTGACAGCTTCGCTGAGATTTCCTTCGATGCACAAATCAATCCCCTTCTCCACAAAGTAAACCGCAAAGCCGGTGTCCTGACACATCGCAACCTCCTCCCGTCGGGCGATTTCCGCGTTATCCAGGATTTGCTCCAGTATCGCTTTTGCAGTGGGCGATTCTTCCTTTGCCAGGAAATTCTTTATCTCCGCTATTACGTCATCGCCAAGAATGTAGTTGGCCTCCATGCATAACCGCTTTACAGAGGGAATTACGCTTTCAGCCTTAATAGTTCTCATTTTATGTCCTCAAGTTCTTATAATGCGACCATTATGGATGGAATGCTGCGCAATCATCCACAACGGATATTGATAGTATCAGCTTGCACGGAAACTGATAAGTTATTCGCAGAAAAATTGTGATTCGGGTCTATTACGCCGCGGAAATCCCGCGTTACAGTTAGATTAAACGAATTTGATTCTTGCGTATAATTGTAATTTCGACTCTTGTAATGGCGTTCAATTGAACGCCACTACTGAAGCAATGGCGCAATAATTTATTTCGTTTGTTATATAAGCCTCTGCTGTCAGGGACCTGAAAACTTATCTGCCTAAATCAAACTGATAATTTTCTCCACCAGTTTATCGATGCCCTTAGCCACGTGAGCGATGCTGGGCCCCAGCATATAAGCCGGGGTGGACACTACCTGGCGTTCTGCGTCGTACACGATGTCATCCACCGGGCAGTTTTGGTGCTTCGCTCCCAAGGATTCTATCGCTTGCGCGGTTCCTCTATCATTGCCGATGGTCAACGTGAGATGATATTCAGTCCCCTGGGCGGCTTTGGCCACCAGCGCCGGAGCGATGCAGATTGCGCCCAGAGGTTTTTTCGCAGCCAGGGCTTCCAATATCACCCTTTTAGCCTCATCGTCGATAGCGCAGGCGGGACCGTCTATCCCGAATGTGCACAAATTCTTAGCCGCGCCGAATCCTCCGGGAAAAATTATCCCGTCAACATCGGACATCCGTAAATCCGCCAGAGGAATTATCTCGCCCCGGGCAATCCGCGCCGATTCCAGCAGGACGTTCCGATTGCCATGTTCCACCGGATTTCCCGTAAGGTGGTTTACGGTGTGATACTGGTTAATGTCAGGAGCCGCGCATATCGATTTCACTCCCGCCCGGTCCAAAGCTAAAAGCGTGATTGTCGCTTCATGAATCTCGGCTCCGTCAAGGTAGCCGCATCCCGATAATACTACCGCGACCTTTTTCATAATCCTCTCCTTAAAATTATCCTAAAACAAATTCGAGCTGCTATTTACTGGTAACTTATTACCAGGCTCCGGCAAGGGATGAGTCTGATTTAGTAGGATAACGTAGGCTTTATCCCTCGGGCTGTTCTTCCTTGAATCCAATCCGGTCGAAAGGATTCACTATCGCCGAAGCAATGTTGGTGAGGTGAGAGCTTATCCGCTTGAGGAAACGGACATAAAGCGCCAGGGTAACCGACTCCCCCGGCGTTATCTCAGGATGTTCCTCCTTTATCAGCGATATAATCAGTTTGTCGCAGCGCTGAGTGTTGGCTCGATGCTCCTGCATCAGTGAACGGGCTTTCTCCACATCATATTCTTGAAAGGCATCCTTCAGTATCTGGAACCGCTTTACTACCTTCATTTCAATATCAGCGATGGTCTCTTCGAAAGTTCCTCCCCGTAGTTTTCGAGGATGGTTCAACGCCAGTTCCAGGATGTTTTTGGTGTAGTCGCCAATACGCTCGATGTCGATGACGATGCTCACCAGAATCAGACCGAATACTAAATCCTTGGTGGGATGAGTGGCGAGGTGAGCTAAAACTTTGCGCCGGACATCACGCTCATACTTGTTTATCTTGATGTCCTCTTGGTAGATATCGATCCCAATCTCGCCGGTATCGTTCCTTCGCAGCGAGTTTATGGAAGCCTCGAACATCTGCTCGTCGACATTCAACATCTCGATAGAAGCTTTATAAGCCTGATCCAACAGGTCGGTTTTTCGAAACGCTTCTAACAAAGCCCTCATCCTCTTACCCCATTATTTTAATTAAAAGTAGCGGAATAATGATAAAAAACAACAGCACAAATCCCACAGGAATAAAGCGGCTCTTAGTCGATAACAGAGCCATCTTACGCGCAAAAAATATCGGAATACCCTTCAAGGGTAGAAAAACCGCAATGCCGAATAAATTGAAAAGCAGATGCGCGAAAGCCACCGTTACCGCAGTGTGAGTTTCAGTCACCAGCGAAGCCATCAGCGCCGTCACCGTTGTTCCCACATTCGCGCCCAGGGTGTAGGGAAAAACCTGCTCCAGTGTTATAAGCCCCGCCCCAGCCAGCGGCACTATCAACGAAGTCGTAACCGAACTGCTCTGAATAATCGCAGTGACCAGCATTCCGAAAAACAGACCCACCAGCGGAGACCGGAATATCACCCGGTCAAAAAAGATAGATAGCTTTTTCAAGACCAGGGATTTCATCACCCTCACAATGAAATGCAGGGATATGAAGAGCAGCGCCAGCGCCAGAACTATGACAATCCAGCCGTTGTGACCCGCCCCAGCTTCGAGTAAACACACCGTGGGTTTGACAACAAGCTTCAGCGGACTGGTGAAATGCATCCCCCCAGCTTGTTCGAAAATACTGGAAAGGTAATTCGCCGACTTTCCCAGAATGTTGAACTGGAGTTGAAGGGGAAAGAACACCAGCACGGTCATAAGGTTGAATATATCGTGAACTACCGCCGCTCCGAAAGCTCTTTGAAGCTCGGGTTTAACCCGGATGTGCCCTAATGATACCAGAATATTGGTGACGCTGGTGCCGACATTCGCACCCATCACGATGGGTATCGCCGCATCCAAGCTCATCATTCCCGAACCCACCAGCCCTACGGTAATGGAGGTGGTGGTGGAGGAACTCTGGACAACACTGGTGACCAGGATGCCAATAAACAAACCGACCGCGGGGGATTTGGTGCTGGTGATGAGACCCCGGACGAAATCGGCTCCGGCCAGCAGCTTCAATCCCGCGCCCAGCAGGGATATACTCACCAAAAACACGTATACCAATCCCAGAAGAATCGCTACCCGTGCGATAGAAATCCATAAATCGGGTTGGTATGTTACCCTATGGAAATGCTTTGATTTTTTGATTCCCAATTCCGCGGTCAAGATGATCTATTTTCACCAGTTGCTCTAATTAAAAACCTCAAGGAGGATCAATGTCGCCAACCTTCACGATGAATAATTAATACTATCGGTTTGAAGGAAGCACTGCCATCATATTCAAACTAAAATACTAATATAATAAATATCATTAAATATATCAAAAAAGGGCGGTGATTTCCGCCCTTTTCGAGTCGAAAGAAAGCAAATTCTAAGAGCAGATGTCGAACCACCTAATCCCTGTAAGGCAGTGGATTCTTGAGATATTCCCTCTGGCAGGGCCGGCAAAGGTCGAATCTGAAAAACTTATAAACGCTATCCTCGAGTTCATGCGGATCGGCGTTGGAAATTTCATCAAGCAACCGCTGCACTTCCTGAGCGAAATCACCTCCGGGGCCGAACTGGATTAGCTTTTCCGGCGGTTCATCCGCAGCGAAGACCTCGATCCGAACCACGTAATGTCCCATCTCCTCTGTAATTCGTCTTCCGCAGAGTTTGCAGAAAACATCCTTGTCTTTGCTGTTCATATTATTGCACCTTACACAAGATTCTAGGCATTCTTGAAAAGAATGACTAGAAAAAGGGTCTCTTTCCCGCGAAAGTGGGAACCCATCTTCTTGTATTTATATTAGATACTGGAATCCTGCTTACGCAGGAGGGACAAATCATAGGACAATCTTTTTGGGGGCTGTTTCCCAAATATATAGCAATTCTTGAAAAGAATTGCGAGTGATAATTGTCATTCCCGCGCAGGCGGGAATCTATCTTATTGTATTTGTATGATATACTGGACTCCCGCTTTCGCGGGAGTGACAGAACATAGGACAATCTTTTTTAGAATCAATATATATGTTGGGTTCGTGGACGAACCCGACTCCAACTTCCACACTTGGAGACAGGATTGTCTCAATCCCGCCATTAAAAATAATGCGTCAAATTTGATTTCGGCAACACGCCCATTGGGAATCATTATATGTTCATAGCCGTGGTTAATCCCAGTAGTCGGTGAAACCCCGCCTCAAACCAAGACTGCGAGCCAGCATCAACGCGGTGCGGTACTCCTCGTGGTCGATACGGCGGGAGATTTCAGGAAATTCCAGCGCCTTATAAGATGGGCGGTATTGGTCCATAATGTTGACATAGGTATCCGGCGATAACTCTTCGGCGATAAACTTGAATACCTCCAGGGAGGCGGATATGTCCTCAGGCAGCACTAAATGTCTGACTAAAAGTCCCCGCCTTGCCACCCCCTCCTCTACCAGTAAATCGCCCACCTGATGGTGCATCTCTCTCAAAGCCGCCCGGTTCACTTCCCAATATCCCGGGGCTCCGGAATAACGCTTTGCCATACCGCTGTCACCGTATTTTGCGTCCGGCATATATATGTCCACCCACCCCTCCAGCATTTTCAACGTTTCCGAAGAATCGAAACCCCCGGTGTTATAAACGAGGGGCGCTTCCAATCCGCGGCTGCGAGCCTCCTCCAGAGCCGGAAGCAATAGCGGAGTCAGATGAGTGGGGGAAACCCAATTGATATTGTGACAGCCCTTGTTCTGCAAATCCAGCATCACTCGGACCAAACCCTCCCGGTCGATTTTCACCCCCTTGCTTTCCTGGCTGATGTCGTAATTCTGGCAGAAAACACATCCCAGATTGCATCCTGTGAAAAAAACAGTCCCGGAACCGAAATAGCCCGTCAGTTCCGGCTCTTCACCATGATGGGGGCCAAAGCTTGAAATCCGAATTTCCGCCGCAGCGCCGCAGATACCGGTCTCTCCCCCCAGCCGGTCCGCCTGGCAATGGTGACCACACAAAGTGCAGGATTTCAGGCGAGCGAGGTATTTCTCAGTCTCTAATATGCCATCCCTCAATTCAACAGTGAAATCTCAATACCGTCCACTGATTTGTGTCCTCCAATCCTCATCGCTCATCAATGCTGTTGCGATTTCTCACGGAGCAGCCTGCTGGCTTCATCCAGACGCCTGCGCTCCTGCTTGGTCAAATTCTCCAGACCGATGGTGTTTATCTTATCCAAAAGTTCATCCACTTCCATTCGCACCTTCTCTATGTCTTCCATATCGCGCTGAGTCCGTTGCCTCCGGCGTTTTTCAAGTAGTAACTTCAATCTTAACGCAACAAATCGAAGCGCCTCCATCCGCTTAAGATAAATCAGTCCGAACACCATACCTCCAAGATGCGCCAAATGCGCCACGGCGTCGCCAGAAGGGCTGATGGTGGCGAAGAACTCGATGAGGCCAAAAAACAGGACGAAATACTTTGCCTTGATAGGAAACAGAAAATACAGGTAGATGATAGAGTTGGGAAATGTCAGCCCGTAAGCCAGCAGGATGCCGTATATCGCCCCCGAAGCCCCAATGGTGGGATTGGTGGAACCCGACTTGATTATCACGGTGCAGACCGCCGCCCCCACGCCGGTGATGAAGAAGTACTTCACAAACTCCCGCGTGCCCCAATAACGCTCCAAATGTCCCCCGAACATCCAGAGCACAAACAGGTTGAGCAGAATGTGCAGGAATCCTCCATGCAGGAACATATAGGTGAAAAGCTGCCACACCCAGCCCCGCCAGACCAGCGCCGGCACCAATCCCAGATGGTAAAACCAGTCTATCCTGAGCAGTTCCTGCACTAAAAAGAAGCTGATGTTGAAGATAATCAGTATCTTCACCGCGGGCGTCAAACCGCCGCCAAAACCTAATCTGGTATTTCGATAGCGATATATCAACTTGTTCTCTAAAAGATGAATCTGTAAGGTGAATTTCAACTCACCGAAATTCTCGATACTTGGTAATAATTAACAGGTTTGAAGTGCAAGCGTCATTCTGGCTGCGAAGCAAGCCAAAATCCTTCTTTTTCGGAAGGATTCCGGTAGCGCCGGAATGACATTGTGAATCTGCAGCTTAAAAAAGCTATACTCTTACGATACTTGAATCATATTAATGATTTCCCAGTATAAATATAGGAATTAATCACAAAAATGTCAAGGAAATCACCTTGCTGTCGATAGCGCCATAAGGGGATTTTTTTCGTTATCTCTTGGCGTTTACTTGAAAAATTCAATAATTATTAATAAAATGTAATTCTAAATAAAATGAGCGGTAATTCTATACAGGGCGATTTTTTCCAAAACGTTTACCGTTTGGTGAGGATGATTCCTCCGGGCAAAGTGGCGACTTACGGGCAGATTGCGGCATTCTTAGCCGCGCCGGGCGCCGCCAGAACCGTGGGCTACGCCTTGAACGCCTTGAAAACGAATCCGGTTCTACCGCCGGTTCCCTGGCAAAGAGTGATTAACTCCAGGGGCGGAATCTCACTGCCGCCGGGAGAAGGATTCGAAATCCAGCGCGACTTGCTGGCCGAGGAGGGAGTGATGCCCGATGACAACGGAATCTATGACCTCGATGAGTATATCTGGGACGGAAAACCATAAGAGTATTTACTTTGAAAATAGCTCTGCCGCTTCCTCGCGAGGCATTATTTTCATGCTTCATGGTGCGAGGCCGCGATAGAGATCCTCGAATGAGGGTTTTCCCTCGCGAACGTCCCCAGGATTGATTCTAAGGTTAGATGTTCCAGGATAACTTTATAGTTGTTCTGAGTTATTCGTCAACCTCAAACCTCAATCATAGAGGATAACAGATGATTCAAAAAATCGGCGTCAGCACCGGAGGCGGAGACTGCCCCGGTCTAAATGCGGTAATCAGGGCGGTGGTGAGGTGCGCCACCAACGTTTACGGATGGAATGTCATCGGCATTAAGGACGGTTTTGACGGATTGATGTCGATGCAGGGATTGATTGAACTCACTCCCTACCGCGTAAGGGGACTGCTTCACCGTGGAGGCACCATACTGGGCACCACCAACCGAAGTAATCCCTTCAAGTACAGAATCAAGGTGGGCGACAAGTACGAAACCAGAGATTTGTCCGGCAGAGTGATGGAGAACGCCGCACTACTCGAACTCGACTGCCTCATCCTCATCGGAGGCGACGGAACACTATCCATCGGCGCGCAGCTAAAGGATATGGGGATGAAGCTGATAGGCGTCCCCAAGACTATCGACAACGACCTTTCTGCCACCGATTATACCTTCGGCTTCAACACCGCCGTAACCACCGCCACCGAAGCTATCGATAAACTACATACCACCGCCGAATCCCACCACCGGGTGATGGTGGTAGAGGTGATGGGGAGGGAAGCAGGGTGGATAGCGCTGCAGTCCGGCGTCGCCGGAGGCGCCGATGTGATTCTCATCCCCGAAATTCCCTTCGATTTGGAGGTGGTGGCGAATACCATCAAAGCGAGAAAGAAGAGAGGGAGTAAATTCTCCATTGTAGTGGTGGCGGAGGGGGCTTTTCCCAAAGGGGGGTGCCCTCACTATGTCGAGCACAAAATCGGCAATCAGACCGTAAAAACTTTGGGCGGAATCGGGGAGTATGTGTCGGTGAACCTGAGTCAAATGCTGGCGATGGACACCCGCACCACAGTCCTGGGACACCTGCAGCGCGGAGGTTCCCCCACAACCTACGACCGCCTCCTAGCCACCCGCTTCGGGATGAAAGCGGTGGAAATGGTGGCGGCGGGAGAATTCGGCAATATGGTCTGCCTCCGGGGCAGCGATGTCCTCTCCGTTCCCATAGAAGAAGCGGTGGGAGTGCAGAAACTGGTGGACCCTCAAGGTGAAATGGTGCTCACCGCGGAAAAGCTCGGCATAAATATGGGGCGGTAGAATCCAATCTCTTTTAAACCTATGACACCTTAAAATCGGGTGGATATATGACCTCGAAAAAATGTAATTGTCCTAATATCGACGCCGCTGATTGGGATAGCAAGGAATTCGAATGGGAAAATAAGACTTTTTACTTCCTGCCCATAAACTGCGTGTTGAACAAGCCTCTGGGATTGGAAGAGAAAGTCCGTGACCTGCGTAAGGAGATTGTCGCCAAAAGCTATGAATTCACCGATTTTCCCCCGGTCATCTGTGAATGGGCGCCCTTTAAAAGCAGGGTGCTGACCGAGATTAAAAATCCCCAGGAATACGATGAAAACATCTACGTCTTCGATATGGGAACGATTTACACCACCGTCTATCAAGGTTCAGCTAAGGAATTCAAGCGCGCTGTAAACGAGTTCACCTCTCAGATTGAACTGAACCACGGCGTTCCCGCCCAAAAAGTTTTTATCTGGTACGTGCACTGTAAAAACTGCGCCAAACAGAAGAGCAACCAGGCGGTGATTTTCGTCAAAACCTGATAAACCCTCATACGAGGGTTTCTTTCGCGACCTCGCGAAACTTAAGACAAAAATTAACGGCTCGCGTATAGACGCTGCCGCTATTTTCAAGGTTAATAAAAAATCCATTACACTTTAAATCCAATTATCTTACTTAATCAGCAACTGGCAACCGGCTACTTGCAACTGGCATCTGTAAAATGAACAATATCGATAAAGTAATCATAATCGGACTCGACTGTTTCGAGCCCTCACTTGTATTTAATCTTTGGCAAGATAAATTACCCGCGTTTTCATCATTGATGAAAAACGGGCTCTACGGCGAACTGGAAAGCAGCATCCCGGCTATCACTGTCCCCGCCTGGATGTCGATGATGACCAGCAGGAATCCCGGTTCTATGGGCTTCTACGGCTTCAGGAACCGCAAAGACCATTCCTACGATGAAATGTTCTTCGCCAATAGCGATGCGGTAAAGGTGGATACGACCTGGCGCCTGTTGTCCCGCGCCAACCGCAAGGTTATCGTCCTGGGAGTTCCCCAAACCTACCCTCCCAAACCGGTAAACGGCTGTCTTGTGGGATGTTTCCTAACCCCTAACACCGACACTGATTATACTTATCCCCGACACCTCAAAGATGAAATTCGTGACAACATAGGGGAGTATATCATCGATGTCAAGGATTTCCGCACTGAAGACAAGAAGCACCTCCTGGACCAGATTTACCGGATGACCGATGTCCGCTTTAAAACTGCGGACTATCTGATGCAAAATAAACCCTGGGACTTCTTTATGATGGTGGATATGGGACCCGACCGCCTCCATCACGGAATGTGGAAATACTTCGACGAAACCCATGTCAACCATATCCCCGACAGCCCCTATAAAAACGCTATCCGGGATTATTACATCTACCTTGACGGCAAGATAGAGCGTCTGCTAAAAGGGATTGACCGGGACAAGACCGCTGTCCTCATCGTCTCCGACCATGGCGCAAAAGCGATGAAGGGGGGATTCTGCTTCAATGACTGGCTGATTAAGCAGGGATACCTGACGCTGAAAACGCCCGCAGACAGCCCCCGAAAAATCACCAACGACGATATCGACTGGAGTAAAACCAAAGTCTGGGGTTCCGGCGGCTACTACGGGAGGCTGTTTATAAATGTCGAAAGCCGCGAACCGCAAGGCGTTGTCCCCGCCGCGGAATATGAAACCTTCCGTACTGAAATCAAGCAGAAACTGGAGGCGGTAATCGACCACCGGGGAAATCCGATGGGCAACCGGGCTTTCCGCCCCCGGGACATCTACCCTGAAGTCAAGGGAGTCGCGCCCGACCTTATCGTATATTTCGGCGGCCTCGATTGGAGGTCGGTCGGGACCGTAGGGAATGAATCTTTGTATGTCTTTGAAAACGATACCGGCCCGGATGACGCCAATCATGCTCAGCAGGGTATGTACATTTTTTCTTACCCGGGTATGGCTGAAACCGGGAAACGACTTCCCCGCCGCATAATGGACATTGCCCCTACGGTGCTAAGATTGTTGGATGTGGATGCGCCGGACGATATGGAAGGGGAATCGATAATCTGATTTATTTGTAGCGCAGGGTTCCCGCACCTGCGATATATACCCTTAGTGTCGCAGAGTCCCCGCACTCTGCGACCGGTAAGTGGAAAATAATGCTGCAGACTGCAGGGAGTCTGTCTGAAAATGCCCCAAATTTGTCATTCCCGCGAAAGCGGGAATCCAGAAATTATTAATAATCAATAGGTTCAATATTCAGTAAAACCGAACATCTATCGTTTTTAGATTTTAAAACAGACTAGGAGAATTGATAGCGCGAATGAACCGTGTATATCGTTAACACATATGTTAATTAAGGAATGAATGATTGACTGAAGCATACACTGTCTGGTTCACGGGAAAACCCTTCACCGGTAAAACCACCGCAGCGCAGGCGACTCTGAACCAAATCGAAAACCGCGGCTTCAAAGTGGAAATCATCGATGAGGACGACATTTTCCGCCAGCTTTGGGGAGAAGCTCAAATAATCCCCGACCAGCGGGAAACCGCGGAAAAATTAATTGCATACTTCTGCCGCAGACTGAATCTTCAAGGGATTATATGTTTGGTCGCCGCGGTATCGCCTCAAGCGGAGGCGCGCGAAATAGTGCGGAAAACTGTGCGAAACTTCGTCGAGGTGCAATGTTCTGCGCCGGAGGAAATAATCAAAGCCCGCGCCGAAGAATCGGGCGCTGATTCAGCCGCTGGCGATGAATTGTCGCAGACGTATGAAACCCCTGACAATCCGGCGCTGCTGTTGAAAACCGATATTACCAATCCCGACCTCTGCGCCGCCGCAGTGGTGGTCAAACTGCAAGAGATGGGATATATCGAGGTTGAAGAACAGGAATATTCCGACGAAGAAAGAAAAGAAATCGACGAACGCTTGAAATCCTTAGGGTATATGTAAACCGAATGAATTGTAGTGTGGGTTTTAACCCACCGATGAAGATGGTGGCGCATTCAGGGTGGTCTTTGCACTTTACACTTGTCACTTGATACTTGTTACTTGATATTTGTTACTCGTCTTTGATACTCAATACTCCTTCACCAATTAAAGCAGAGTTCGTTTGCCACTAAATAAATCCTGCGAAGGGCTGATAGACCTGCACACCCATTCCACCGCTTCCGACGGCTCCTTTTCTCCAAAGGAACTGGTGCGAATGGCTAAAGATAAAGGACTGAAAGCCCTCGCAATCACCGACCACGACACCGTTGAGGGGCTGCCGGAAGCGGTTGAAGAAGCGGATAGATTAGGCCTACAATTCGTCCCGGGAGTTGAAATAAGCTGCGATTTGGCAGAAACCGCCCTCCACATCCTCGGTTACTGGATCGATTATCGACACCGGGGATTGACCAGAGTTCTGACTGATTTAGTTGACTACCGCACCCGCCGAAATCATCTCATAATCGACCGCTTTCGAGCCCTGGGGATAGACCTTGATTACGAGGAAATCGCAGCGTCAGCAGGAAATGATGTCGTGGGACGTCCCCATTTCGCCCTGGCCTTGGTGAAAAAAGGGGAGGTGGCGGATACACAGGAAGCCTTCGAGCGCTACCTCGCCCGCGGAAAACCGGCTTATGTTAATAAGAGACGCCTCACCGCCGACCAGGGGATTGAGCTGATAACCAAAGCAGGAGGATTGCCGGCGCTGGCGCATCCCTGCCAGTACGGATTTCGCGATGAAAACGAGTTAAGAGAAGCTCTTAAACAGCTTGTCGATTCCGGTCTGCAAGGGCTCGAAGTATGGTATCCCACTCACTCGCCCCGGCAGTCGCAGCTCTATCTCAAGCTGGCGCGGGAATACAAACTTGCGCCCACCGGAGGCAGTGACTTTCACGGCGAATCCAAACCCGAAATAAAGCTTGGAACCGGCGTGGACGGTGAGCTTTGCGTGGAGTATGAGGTGCTGGAGAATCTGCGGCGGGTTCATCGAAAACAATGAACGACCGCGAGAATAAACCGCCTCGTAAAACCGATACCGGAAAGCCGCGCTTTAGGATAGGCAGGTGGGCGGGATTGACTATAAGCCTGCTTTTCCTTTTTCTCGCTTTCAAGGGATTCGACTGGAAGGAGTTTTCACAAGCGCTTTCCGGCGTTAAGCTGTCAGCGCTCTTTCTCAGCGTCTGTATTTATCTTTCCACCTATTTCCTCCGGGGAGTCAGATGGAGCATGATGCTGCGGAACGTCAAGCGGATTTCTTTATGGAAAATGATCAAATTCGTCATCATCGGCTTTATGTGCAACAACATCCTCCCCGCCAGGCTGGGGGAATTCGCCCGAGCCCTGATTATCGGCAAGGGCGAAAACATCTCCGCCCGAGCCTCCTTCGCCTCCGTGGTGCTGGAAAGAGTCTTCGATGGCGTGACCATTGTCCTGTTGCTGGTGGTTCTGGCCATTCAGCAGCCCTTTCCCGAATGGGTCAAGAAAATGGGACTATTTTCCGCAGCCTTGTTCCTACTCTTCTTTATTCTGCTGACTGTTTTGGGGCACAAGGGGGAAGTCTGGATAGAGAAATGGGAATGCTCCTCGAGGGGAATAATATGTAAGATTGCAGCCTTCTTATCCAAATTCGTTCACGGCTTGCAGATGCTCCGAGACCGGCGGATGGTGCTGCTGGTTATGTTGCTCTCCTTTATTATCTGGTCTATCGAAGTTATCAACTACTTGGTGGTTATGCGCGGTTTGGGGATAGCTTTGCCCCTGGGAGCGGCCGCTTTTGCCTTGGTGGTAGTAAACCTGGGGATTATGATACCCTCATCACCCGGTTTTGTCGGCACTTTGCAGTATTTCTGTGTGCTGGCGCTTTCCGTCTATGCTGTTCCCAAGGACCTGGCGCTCGCCTACGCCATCGTTCTGCATGCGGTGATGTATATACCCATTACAGTTTTAGGGCTGATTTTCCTCGCCCGAACCGGAATTACGCTGAAAACCCTGAGTCGCAGCCGCAGCTACGCCCAATCGATGGAAAATGAAAGCCCGTAATATCTGCGCCTGATTTGGAATTCGTAGAGCGGGTCCTTCAGACCCGCCGTCAAAAGTAAGAAACTCTAGCGTGTAAATCACTTACGTTTATCATAATGAACCTATTTAAAAAGAAGAAACAAGATAAAGTCGCCGTATTCAGCATAGATGGTATGCCTTACTCCTTTGTGGAACGTATGACCGCCCAGGGGAAACTGCCCAACCTCAAGGCGCTTTTCGACACCGGTGTTTGCCGAAGGATGAATTCGGTCTATCCCACTATCTCTTCAGTAGCTTGGTCCACCTATATGACCGGAGTCAATCCCGGAGCCCATAACATCTACGGCTTCATCGACCGCGAGCCCAACCCCTTTGAAGTCTTCATCCCCACCTCCAGGGCGATGAAAACCCGCACCTTGTGGGAATATCTATCCTCCGAAGGTAAAAAAGTGGTGGTCATCAACGTTCCCGTAACCTATCCCCCCCGAACCGTCAATGGTGTTCTGGTCTCAGGATTCCTTGCGACCAAACTGGAAAAAGCGGTTCACCCCCGGGAACTATCAGCTAAACTGAAATCCTGGGATTACCGCATCGACGTCGACGCCTGGCTGGGAAGAAACGACAAAGAGAAATTTATGTCCGACCTGCACACCACCCTCGCCCGCCGGGTGGAAGCCGGTTTTAAACTGATAGCCTCGGAGGAATGGGATTATTTCCATCTGCATATTATGGAGTCGGACCGGATCTGTCATTTTCTCTGGGAATTATGGGAGAACGGCGATCCTGATTGGGCGGGGCGTTTCGAAGAATTCTTCGAAGAAATCGACGATTATCTGGGGCAATTCCGGGAACGGCTTCCCGATGGAACACACCTGATTGTCCTCAGCGACCATGGATTTTGCGCCGTGAAGAAGGAAGTATATATGAACAAGTGGCTGAGCGACAACAAATACCTGGGATTCCAAAACAGCGCCCCCGAATCGATTAAGCAGATATCACCCAATACCAAGGCGTACAGCCTCATCCCCGGCAGAATCTACCTCAACCTCAAAGGCAGGGAATGGGCCGGGACGGTTGAACCGGGGAATCATTATAACGAACTTTGCGCCGAGTTGAAGGCAAATTTTATAACTATGACCGACCCAGACACCGGCGAAAATATTGTGGACAAAGTCTTCACCTCCAAGGAAATCTACCGGGGCGCATACCTCCATCGCGCGGCGGATTTGATTGTCATACCAAAGGATGGCTTCGACTTCAAAGGAAACTTGACCGCCGACAATCTGACCTACAAAGGCGAACTCGTGGGAATGCATACCTATGACGACGCCTTTCTCTACATTGACGGTCTGCAGCTATCCGACCGTCAGCCGGAAATAATGGACCTGCTTCCCACCGTCTTCGAACTGATGAAGGCGCCGGTTCCGGCGGTGGTGGAGGGGATTTCTCTTATTTAAAAAACGACGACAGAATTGCAGTGTGGATGTGCGGCTTTGAACTAATTATCTTTAAGTTCTTTATGTCATTCTGACGCAGTGAAGAATCTGCGCTTTATAAAAAGTAATGTAGGGTGGGTTTTAACCCACCAATATTTAGAACACGAGAAAACGCAAGCAAAACCAGCGGCGAGCAACAGTAAGTGGATTTAATTACCGGAAAATCACCCATATCCTGGCGGATGCCTTTCATCATCCTGGCGGCGCTGTTGCTGTCGGATATTATAGCCATCGCAGTGTCGATGTACCTGGGCTACGCCTTCTATCACCTTATCGATATAGGTATGGGTCCCCAGCCCGGGGAACTCTATGTTAAACTTGCCCTCTACGCCGAAGTTGTGATGCTGGTCATTTTCCAACTGGTGGGCCTCTATGAATCTGAAATCAGCATCCTCAACATTCAGGAAGTGCGCAAGATTTTCAAGGCTGTGCTCATCGGTATGCTGGTCTTCTTCCTCCTCACCTTTTATATGAAGACTATCGTTTTTTCCCGCCTCATTATCACTTTTCAGGGACTGTTCATATTCGCTTTGGTAAGCTTCGAACGGCTCTTCTTCTACCGTCTCCATCAAAAACTGTATATGCGCGGCTTCGGGGTGAAACGGGTGCTGATTTACGGCGCCGGGGAAGTGGGGAAATTGCTGCTTGGAAGGTTGATGCAGTCGCCCGCGGTGGGGTACCTGCCGGTGGGATTCATCGACGACAACACGGAGAAAGTGGGGCAAAAATTCGCCAGCAACTCTTCCGCCTCGCAATTCACCCTGCCGGTATTGGGAACATTTGAGGAATTCGAATATCTCGCCATCGAGAAAAAGGTCGACGAACTATTCATCACTATCACTTCGCTGCCCTCGGAAAAATTCGTCCGTGTTTTCCACAAATGTAGTGAAATAGGAGTGAATGTTCGCTTCGTTCCCAATTTGTTCGACCTTAAAGTCCAGAAAATCAAGGTGTCCGGCATCGACGGTATCCCTCTGCTTTCGATTCGAGCCCCCAAGGTCGACCTCTTTTACGCTTTCCTAAAGAGAATCTTCGATATCATCATTTCAGCGCTGGCGCTGGTCTTCCTAAGCCCATTCTTATTATTGATGGCCTATCTCATTAAAAAGGATTCCCCAGGTCCAGTGGTTTTCACCCAGAAACGCGTGGGACTCAAGGGCAAACAGTATAAAATGTACAAGTTCCGCACTATGTGGACTGACACCAAACCATACGAATGGACCCCGACTTCACTGGAAGATAAGCGCATCACACGCTTCGGTAAATTCCTGCGCCGAACCAGCCTGGATGAACTGCCTCAATTCGTCAATGTCCTGAAGGGCGATATGAGCGTCGTAGGACCACGCCCCGAAATGCCCTTCATCGTGGAACAGTACAGCGAATTGGAAATAGACCGGCTCGCGGTCAAGCCCGGAATCACAGGACTCTGGCAAATAAGCGCCGACCGAGGCAAACAAATTCATGAAAATATCGAATACGACCTCTACTATATTGAAAACTGCGGATTACTACTGGATTTGGTGATTATTATCAGAACCATCTATTTCGCCATTAAAGGAATCGGTGCGTTTTAAACGAAATTGCAGATATCCTAAGGCGTGTTGCCCAAATCAAATTACCGTGGTGTCGGGTCTCCGCACCCGATACCAAATGATTATTAATATTGAATATGCTGTCGAATACGAAGATCGACAGCACATATTAAGCATTTGGGAAACAGCCCCCTTAATAACTACTATAAAAGAATTTTTACCTTATCACTAACGGAGTCGATCTGAATGAAAATCTGCGTCATCGGAACCGGATACGTGGGATTGGTCACCGGTTCCTGTCTAGCACAAACCGGAAATCATATCATATGTAATGATATCGATGAAGATAAAATCAATATGTTGAACTGTGGTGAACTCCCTATCTACGAACCCGGTTTAGGTGAGATACTGAGGGAAAACCTGGATAAGGGAAGGATCAATTTCACCACTGACCTGGACTACGCGGTCAAAGCCTGCGAGACACTGTTTATCACTGTAGGGACCCCCTCCGATGTGGACGGCTCCGCAGACCTTAATGCGGTGATGAAAGTGGCGGCTGGCATTGGGAAAGCGATGAATGGATACAAGATAGTGGTAGATAAAAGCACCGTGCCGGTGGGAACCGCGGAAAAAGTCGCGGCGGTCATCGCTGAACATACGGAGCACGAATTCGACGTCGTCTCCAATCCTGAATTCCTCAAGGAAGGATATGCGGTCGAAGACTTTATGAAACCCGACCGCGTGGTCGTCGGAGTCGACTCCCGACGGGCTGAAGAGAAGATGAGGGAACTCTATTCCCCCTTCATCAGAACCGGATCCCCGGTAATCGTGATGAATGTCAAATCCGCGGAAATCACCAAATACGCCGCCAATGCTATGCTCGCCACTAAAGTTACCTTTATGAACGAAATCGCCAACCTCTGCGAAAAAGTGGGAGCTGACGTCAATGAAGTCAGACTCGGTATCGGCTCCGACAAGCGGATTGGACCGCAATTCCTCTTCCCAGGGGTGGGCTACGGCGGCTCCTGCTTCCCGAAAGACGTAAGAGCCATCATTAGAACCGCGATGGAGTATGATATTCGGATGAAAATTCTGGAGTCGGTGCACGAGGTCAACGAATATCAGAAAAACCTGCTGGCGGAAAAACTCTTAGCCCATTTCCAGGGTGACCTGAAGGGAAAAACTATCGCCCTCTGGGGATTGGCTTTTAAACCTCGAACCGACGATGTGCGTGAAGCCCCTTCCCTAACCATCATTGAAACCCTGCTGAAAAAAGGCGCGAAAGTGGTCGCTTACGACCCCAAAGCGGTTAAAACTACTAAGGCGGTGCTGGGCGATAGAATCGAATACAATAGCGACCAATACCAGGCTCTGGAGGGAGCCGAAGCTCTGATGTTGGTTACCGAATGGAACGAATTCCGTGAACCGGACTACGAATTGATGAAATCGCTGATGAAGGATACCGTCATTTTTGATGGAAGGAATATCTGGTCACCCAAGAAAATGGTTAATAGAGGTTTCACTTACTACTGCATCGGACGCTCGGCTCTGCCAAAAAACTCCACACGCTGATTGATTGTTTGGGAAACGATTAGTAAAACTCGTGTAAATAAGTGATATGGTCATTCTTGAAGGGCTATTGCAGGAACCCCCTTTCCGTAGTATCGTGTTTCCGCAGTCGACAGAATCGTAGGGTGGGTTCTTAACCCACCACAGTTTGTCATTGCGAGCGAAGCTAAGCAATCTTATTGATTAATATAACCTTATAGATTGCATCGTCCAGCCGTACGGCTGGCGTCCTCGCAATGACAATTACGGACGGTCTGCGAAGAATCGATAGCATGTATAAACCGTATGGGAAACACGCCCTTTTAGAATCGCTAGATAACGCGATTGGATAGGGACATTCAATTGAACGCTCCTGCATTTCCAGTTAAGTCAGGTCTTTAGCGAAGCGGAGACCTGACTTGTTTCTATAGCAGGTCACATCTTTCGGTGATAAGCATAAACCTGCCAGAACAGTAATAGACTAAAACGCAGTATGGAAAAATATCTTCCCTCCCGGCTTCCCCGGCAAAAATCACTCAGCGCACTTTTTAGGGGATTCTTGAGGGGGATTTCCTCTCTCCGTTTTGGAAAATCCACCGCCAGTATAATTCTCTACCGATATTATCTCATCCTAATACTTGCCGCAACTCTGACGGCGGGATGCGCTCGAACCGGTCCCCCCACCGGCGGCCCCGCTGATGAAACGCCTCCCTCGGTTTGGGCAATAGCGCCGCTGGACGGACAGGTGAACATCCCTCTTGACGCCAGCCTCCTATTCGAAGTGGATGAGTGGATTGAACCTCAATCCTTCAAAGACGCTTTTTTTATCTCCCCGGAACCCGAAGGTGTAATAAAATACAGAGTCGGACTGAGTAAAATCGAGGTGAAGTTCCGAAAAGGACTGGAAAAAGATAAAACCTACGTGGTCACCGTCGGAACCGCCCTGCAAGACCTCAGACGCAACCCTATGGCACAAAGCTACACTATCGCCTTCAGCACCGGGCAGAAATTCGACTACGGTGTGGTAAGGGGGAAAGTCGTCGGCGAATCTGCGGGAATGATTGCGGCGCTTTACGATTTGAGCCGCGAGCTCCTCCCGCTGAAGAAAAAAGCAGATTTTATGACTCAGACCGGTATTGATGGAGGCTTCGAACTGCGATACCTCCCCCCGGGAAAATACCGCCTCCTGATTTTCTCCGACGCCGATAAAGACCGGCTCTATAATCCTGAAAGCGACATCCTCGGCCTCGCGCCTTTTGATTTCTCTGTGAATGAAGATACTACAGCCTTGACTTATATTAAAGCCGCCGCAAGGAAGCCTCACCTCCCCCGAATTCAAGCCGTAAATCCCCTGCACCGAGAACGTATCGATATCGTCCTCGACCGCCCCCTGGAAATTTTCCCCCGGACTGAGGAATTTACGATAATCGATGTTGAAAAGGGGGATTCGACCGCCTTGAAAGAATTCTGGCTCCACCCCCTCGATTCAACCAGGCTGGTCCTGGAAACCGCCCCATTGGATTCAATTCAGTATAGAATCCATATCGCCGGTGGAGTAGATTTCTGGGGAATGGCAATGCGGGATTCCCTGGAGTTTAAAGCTGTCGCTGTGAAAGATACCCTCAAACCAGCCATCCTCGAAGTCAAAGCTGAAGGAGATACCGCCTCCGCCGTTATCCGAATAATTACCAGCGAAAAGGTGAATCGCGAGTCGCTGGCAGCCGGATTCCTCCTCCCCGACAGCGCCAAAGCCATCCCCGCCTCCGATATCGCCAGCGTTGGTTACGGAGCCTACAGTATATCCACCAATGCCCTTTCGCAAGGTGATTCGTTCCGCTTCAATCTCGGCGCTCTCGCAGACCTCGCGGGAAACCGAGCCCTCGATTCGGTCATCGTCCTTGAAGTGGAACCCTATCCTTCGCCGCCGGATTCAAGCGAATTCGGATACCTGTCGGGTGTCATCGCCTCTGAGGACACAACCTCAACCGTGATAATCCTATTTGAAAAAGGGAAGGAAACCCTCAGCAAGTCCTTCCCCGCCCCAGGGAAATTCTCCCTGATGAACGTCCTCCCCGGGCGTTACACCCTAGAAGCCTTCCTCGACCGTGACAATAACGGTAGATACGACTACGGAATGCTTGTACCTTTCCGCTTCCCCGAAAAATATACCGCAGTCAAAGACACTTTCCGCGTCCGCGCCAAATGGGAAACCGACGGTGTGGTAATCCCCTTCAAATAAATCCTTCATATCACTCCCAATTTCTACCGCTGTTGGAAGTAGGTCTTGATATAATAATCCACTCCATAAGTTCAGGGAATCTTATTAACACCGAAAAGTTGACTCTTGTGAAATAATTTTGCAAATTTCATAGTTGATTATTAAAGCGATTCCAAAAAAAAGTTGTCCTTATAATATGTCACTCCCGCGAAAGCGGGAGTCCAGTAACACATATAAATACAAGAAGATGGATTCCTGCTTTCCAGTTTGTCCAAGAATGCGACAATTAGGTCTTGCGTTATGCTGTCGACTCTCCACAGTCGACAGCATCTAACTGATTTATAGGTATATGGCGCAGGGTGCGGACTGACTGTTTCGCAGGAATGACATCCCTTGACTTGTCATTCTATTCAAGAATGACTATAATTGAGAACATGCTTCGGTATTTCATACTTATAATAAAAATATAGCAATTTAAAATCATAAGCGTAATGATAATCCCACCGCACAGCCTGTTCGATAATAACAAAATCGGATTGCGGCTAAACACCGCAGTGCGCATCAGGATGAATCTTGCGCTTCAAATCAGTAAACTTTTACAAAAAATTAAATGAAGAAGGATAAAAGGGGCTGAGCACGGAATTAATACATGCATCTTAACAATTAAAACTGTAAATACCGGCAGAGTCAATGCGCTAACTTTTGTTTTCAGACCTCGTTGAGGAGAGTCGCGATAGAAAAACCTCTATCGGAATTTATTCCGGAAACGCCTCACCCCTGTGTTGTAGTAAAATATGGCTTATTCAGTGATTATGGCGGGCGGCGTCGGATCCAGGTTCTGGCCGATGTCCCGCCGAGCCCGGCCCAAACATCTGCTGCCCTTGGTAGATGGAGCGCCCCTGATCGATGCGACCCTCAAGCGTGTGATGCCCATCACGCCGCAGGAAAACATCTTCATCGTAACTAACGAGTATCAGCGCCGACGCATCCTGCAAACCCTGTCCTGGCTGGATGAAGATAACTTCGTGATTGAGCCCTTCGGACGTAACACCGCTCCCTGCATCGGATTGGCAGCCATACGCATCAGACAGGTCGACCCCAAAGGCGTGATGATTGTCCTCCCTGCTGACCATATCATCGAAAACGTCGAAGAATTCCAGCGCTGCCTCAGAAGAGCCGTGGAAATCGCAGCTGAAGGGGAAAATCTCCTCACCATCGGAATTCCTCCTACCAGACCGGAAACAGGATACGGATACATACAAAGACAGGAATCCGGCAGCGGCGAACCTCCCCTATATCAAGTGAAAACGTTTGCCGAAAAACCCAACCTCGAAACCGCAAGGCGGTTCCTCGCCTGCGGAGATTTCTACTGGAATAGTGGCATATTTATCTGGAGAACAGACCTGATAATTAAGCGGTTTGAAGAGTTCCTCCCTGAACTCCACCACCAATTACTGAGAATCGAGAAATATTTCGGCTCCGACAATTACAATAAACACCTCCGACGTGCCTATAAAAGGATTTCAAACATCTCCATCGACTACGGTATTATGGAGCACGCTCGGTCGGTGAAGGTTATCGAAGGTGGATTCGGATGGGGAGACATCGGCTCCTGGGAAGAGGCTTACCGCCGCGCCCCCAAGGATAAACAGGGAAACGCCGCTGTCAGCGAAAGTATGCTCCTGAACGCCGAAAACTGCTATGTCAATTCCCCCAAAAGATTCGTGGCTTTGGTGGGAGTGGAAAACCTCATCGTGGTCGAAAGCGGCAACGCCTTGCTCGTCTGTCACCGCGAAAAGGCTCAGGATGTTAAAGGGGTGGTGGATAAACTGGAAAGGATGAAAGCAAAACGCCTGCTTTAAAGCTGAATCAAGAAAGAGTCCTCGCCGAATTGATGTCCCTGGCGGAACAACTGGGATTCGAAATTCGAGAGGAAAAGGGGGATTTCAACGGAGGATGGTGCAGGGTGCAGGAGGATAGGTTCATTTTCATTAATCGACAACATACCAGACAGAAAAAAATCAGTGTCCTACTCCAAACCCTGGCAAAACAACCGCACCAAGGACTATATATCTTACCCGCAGTCCGGGAACTACTGGAAGAAACTGTGAAAGAGGTAAACAACGAACCGGCGCCTCCCCGGACGAAGCAATAGAAACCTGGGATTGTATCCGGCGAAATTGTAAGAATCAAGCGTTTATAAACGCTCGTACAACTATCGTCTATAATATCAACTAAAACATCAAATAATCCAAAGGCGCTTCAATGGATTCTGTGCTTCTGAAAACCGTCCCGCTTTTTAGCGGTCTTAGCGACAATGACCTGGCCAGAGTGGTCGATTTGATGGTCACCAAGCGTTATAAAAAACACAATCTTATCTTCTTCGAGGACGACCTGGGACAGAATCTGTTCATCATCAAAATGGGCCGGGTAAAAATCTCCAGAATCGATGAAAGCGGAGGCGAAGTTATCTTCGCCATTATGGGAGAAGCAGAGTTTTTTGGGGAACTCTCCATCATCGACGGGCTGACTCGCTCCGCAACCGTAACTGCCCTCGAAGATGTCGAACTGCTGGTCCTCAGAAGAGGCGACTTCCTCGACCTCCTGCAAAGATACCCGCAAATCTCAATTACCCTGCTCAAGGAACTGGCAAACCGTATTCGAAAATCTGACACCCAAATTAAAAGCCTCTCACTACAGGACGCCAGAGGCCGTGTCGCAACTACCCTCATCCGGCTGGCAGAGGATATCGGGGTTATGAGGGAAGGGAAAGTTGTCATTAAAAAACTCCCCCTCCAGAAAGACCTGGCTAACATCTCCGGAACATCAAGAGAAACCATCTCCAGAGTCATTAAAAAACTGGAAGAAGAAAACAAACTGATTAAAAAGCAAAACACCTTGACATTCAACGACTTCGAGAGGTTTAAAAGGGAGTTCTCCTGATTGCCGCAACCTGAAATCGGACGCCAAACCTCAATGCTTAAAAGATACGATATAGACAGGCTCTTCAAAGAGTATTCCGGACAAGATAGATTAGCGATGTCACGGCTGATGACAATTGTGGAAAATAATCCTGCCAGCCGGGACCTAATCATCGATAGAGTTCACCCTTACCTAAAAGGTTCCTACCGCCTCGGAATCACCGGACCGCCCGGAGTAGGAAAAAGCACCATCGTCTCCGGTATTGTCAAACTGTTTCGCGAAAAAGATATGACCGTGGGGATTATCGCTGTCGACCCTTCAAGTCCCTTCACCGGCGGAGCCCTCCTCGGTGACCGAATCCGAATGTCGAAAGTAAGCCTGGACCCTGGTGTATACATACGGTCTCTCGCAACCAGGGGTTCCCTCGGAGGACTGGCGCTTGCTACCGAAGACGTGGCTGACCTCGTCGATGGCTTCGGATGCGATATCATCATCATCGAAACCGTCGGCGTGGGGCAGGCGGAATTGGATATCGTCCAATCGGCGGATTCTACCCTGGTGGCGCTTATACCCGGTTCCGGTGATTCGATTCAGGCGATGAAGGCGGGATTGATGGAGATCGGCGATATCTTCATCCTCAATAAATGCGACAGGGAAGGGGCGGAAAGAGCATACATCGAAATCGAAACCGCCCTGAAATTCCGGCCGATGGATGGATGGGCGCCCTCAATCATAAAGACCGTCGCCAACGCGGAAGAGGGAATGGATGACCTGATAAAGGCGGTGGAAAGTCACCGAAGCTACTTGAATGAAGCAGGATTGCTGCTACGGAAACAGTTCGACCGGCGCCGGAGGAAAATAAGGAAACGTGTCGAAGAAAAAATCCGCCGTGAATTCTGGGACCGGGAAAAAATCGCAAGAATGGAAAAGCTGGCAGGCGAAAATATATCAGTGGTCGCCGCAGCTAAAATTATACTCGACGAGCAGACAGCAAAGGATCAACCCGAATAAAATGGTATCACTTTACCAATGTGAAGTCATCATTAAAAAACTGCTGTCATTCCAGCTTGCCTGGAATCTGACAGCAGTAAAATTCTAAGTTCAGATTCCCGACGCGTTCACTTCGTTCACTTGCGGGAATGACAAATTGTGTATACGCTTCACAAACCTAAAATCTTACAGAAATTAATCTTGAATTAAAATCCAGTAAATCCTGTTAATCCTGTCTATTAAAATTAATTTGTGAATAGTTCAGGATAGCCTTTGCCGCCGTTTAATCCATTAAAAGGAGTCAGCTCACTGAAAAAGCGCCGGTGTCAACAACGAAAAAAGCCGTGATGAAAACCACGGCTTTTCGATACTGAGGTGTTAGACCTGTGAAAAAGCGAAAAAGGCGAGCGCGATAGACTCTATTTGCTGGAACTGGGTAAGATCTTGAACATCACTGTCCCGCAAACAGGGCAGCTGCCCTTAACCGCAGGCCTCCCGTTTTTGAAACTTACGCGTTCCGCATTCTTCATCTCCCGTTTGGTCTTACACTTAACGCAATAGGCAACTTCCGCCATAATACCTGACCTCCTTGAAATGATTAATTTGGATTCCACCTGCTAATTACAAAATATAATTTTTGCTTTAAAAGTCAAGTAAAAACCACAAAAAATCTTTCAACTTTCAATTTTAATTTCATATTGAGAATATAGGCGGTCGTAGTAGGGCGGAATCTTTTTCGACGCTGGATTGAAGCTAAAAATAAATAAGACTGAAAAACAATATCTTAACCTCATTTCGTTAAAGCAAGCGCGATTTTAGGTCGGTCTTTACTCTTTACACTTTTCACTTGCTACTTCTATGAAATCTCTCTATTACGATGGAAAAATCTCCCTGAAAGATATTCCCCAACCGGAACCGTCTCCGGGAGAAGCCCTGATTAAAACCCGCCTCGCCGGCTTCTGCGCCACCGACCGGGAAATCGCCGCCGGATATATGAACTTCAAGGGCGTGCCCGGACACGAGTTTGTGGGTGAAGTGGTGCAAGCCGATGAATCCGGTTGGGTGGGGAAGAGGGTTGTAGGAGAAATTAACGCCGGATGCGGTGAATGCGAATACTGCCGCAAGGATTTAGCCCGCCACTGCCCCACCCGCACCACCCTGGGGATTATGGGCAGAAACGGCGTGTTCGCCGAATACTTCACCCTCCCCGCCGTAAACCTGCTTGAAATCCCGGACGAAATTCCCGACCGTGCAGCCGTATTCATCGAACCCTTAGCCGCAGCCCTGGAAATCGCCGAACAAATACGCCTTGAACCCGAATGGGGAGCATTGATAATCGGAGATGGCAAACTCGCCGCACTCATAGCACAAACCCTCAGGCTTCACGGTATCAACCTGCTCGTTGCAGGAAAAATCCCAAAAAAAACCGCCCTCTTCAGCAGATGGGGGATAGATACCACACTGCAAACACCCCCCGCCGCCAGCTTCGACATCGTGATTGAAGCCTCCGGCAGCCCCGGCGGATGGGAAAACGCAGTCAAAGCGGTCAAGCCCCGCGGAACCATCGTCCTCAAAAGCACCTATCACGGCGCTCTGGATTTCAATCCCGCCCCGCTGGTGGTGAACGAAATCACCCTGCTGGGCTCTAGATGCGGCAGGTTCCCCCCCGCAATCAGACTGCTAAAGCAGGGACTGATTGAAACCGAGCCCCTCATTTCCAGAGTTTTCCCCTTCGAACAAATCCTGAAAGCCTTCGAATACGCTCAAAATCCCCAAACCTTCAAAGCGCTGGTGGAGTTCCCCCGATGAAACTTACTCCGATAAAGGTAAACCTGGGGGAAAGGTCCTACTTCATCCACTTCAACGGCGATTGGGCTGAAATCCTCGCCCCCTATAATCAGCGGAGCCGCCTGATTGTCTCGGACGAAAACGTCGCCGCCGGCCATCTCCGGCGCTGGGAAAGCCTCTCGCCCGGCGCAGACACCATCGTCGTTCCCCCCGGCGAAAAATCCAAATCGCCGGAAACCCTGAACCGCATCCATACCTTTATGATTGAGCGCGGCTTCGACCGGGAAGCTCTAATCCTCGCCCTGGGCGGCGGGATGATAGGGGATTTAGCCGGATTCGCCGCCGCCACCTTTATGCGGGGAGTCGATATAATTCAAATCCCCACAAGCCTGCTGGCGATGGTGGACGCCGCCATCGGAGGAAAAACCGGCATAGACCACCCCCTGGGGAAAAACCTCATCGGCGCCTTCCACCAGCCGCAAGCCGTGCTGACGGACACAGCCCACCTCAAGACCCTCCCCCGCCGGGAGTGGCTCTGCGGTCTGGGGGAAGTCCTGAAATACGGCATAATCGCTGATACCGCGCTCTTCGACCGGATAGCGGAAAGGATGTCCCGTCCCCCGGAGCAATGGATTACCCCTGATGACATCCGCCGCTGCGCCCAAGTCAAAGCGGAAATCGTGGCGCGAGACGAGCGCGAAACCTCCGGCGAAAGAGCGGTATTGAACTTGGGACACACCATCGGACACGCCCTGGAAGCCGCCGCCGGCTATTCAGCGCTAAAGCACGGCGAAGCGGTCGCCGCAGGCCTAGCCGGCGCCGCCCATATCGCCCGAAAAAGAAACTTCCTCCCCCCGGACCAGTATGAGCGGATTTTAGCGGCGCTCAGACGCTTCCCCTTTCCCCGGCTTGACCGCCCCTTCGACACCGCCGAAATCTCAGCCTTCATCCACCACGACAAGAAACGCCGCCAGGGTAAAGTCCGTTTTGTCCTCCCCTGCCGCATCGGAGAAGTCTGTTTGGTTGATGATATCATCGAATCTGAAATAGCTTCAGCCCTTGAGTTCACGCTTGAGTTTATCCGCGGGAAATCGTAAATTCGTAAAATCGTAAATTAGATGCAGTGTGGGTTTCAACCCACCAAATCAAACTCGTCATTCCGGCGCAGCCGGAATCCTTCTTTCACCTTTCGCGTTATGTCAGGTCTTTAGCGCAGCGGAGACCTGACATCGTGGCGCTGCTGAGTCCCCGCGCCGGACTTGCTGACTTGCCGACCTGCAGACTTGTTGACTTAGGGGGGACTTTTAAGGGTGGACTTGTACACCTGCCCACCTGTACACCTGTACACGATTACTTAAATTAATGTTAATAAAGTACGAAATCACTAAATTATGCCAACAATCCTGATTCTTAACGGCCCCAACCTAAACCTGTTGGGCGCGCGCGAACCGGAAATTTACGGTTCGCAGACTCTGGAAGACCTGCGAAATATGCTGGAAATCCGCTTCCCCGATATCGAATTCCTCTGGTTCCAATCCAACCACGAGGGCGAGCTTATCGACCGCCTGCAAGCCGCCGCGGTCGAAGGCGCAGTCTTCAATCCCGGCGCGCTGACCCACTATTCCTACGCCCTGAGGGACTGCGTCGCTTCCATCGATTATCCCGTGATTGAAGTTCACATCTCGAACATCGCCGCCCGCGAAAAATTCCGCCGGAAATCGGTGATCGCCCCCGCCTGCAAAGGGACTATCGCCGGGCTGGGATTCATCGGATACGCCCTGGCAGTGGAAGCGCTGGCGGAGATTATCGCCGAAAATGTATGATGCCCGCTAACCTTATTAATTCATAAACTTGACATGATTTACATGACACTTTACTGATGAGAAGTTGAGCGGATTTTCACAAATCTATGTCATTATATATTATTGACATAATCCGAATTAAATTCGTGTAATCCGTTTAATCCGTTGTGAATATAACCTCTAAATAAACAAATACATATATGTTTTCAAATTCAAGATGCTAAATTCTTACTAAATATTCACTTCAGACAGGTAAACTGCTACTGGAATTAATCTTTGGTTCATCTCCAAAGTAGTTGCAAAATATCTTGCTTTTCGGATTAACGCTCGATGCTATGATGATTAATTCTCAAAACGTTGTCACTCCCGCGAAAGCGGGAGTCCAGGAAAATCTCTTTTAAGAAAAAACTGGATTCCGGCTTTCGCTCGGAATGACAAGCGCGCTTCTTTTGGGCTAATGCCCCAGCTTTGATTTGTACTTGATACTTGCAACTAAAATGGAGAAGAGCCTAATTTTGAAGAAAAATTCTGTTAATTTTGTTAATCCTGTCTAAAAATTTGGATTTATGAAAAATTCGGGCTAAAGGAAAAATATTCACAGCCTGCCTGCTGATAGGAGGATTGCTCTTGCTCCAAGCCTGCGGTATCTTCGACACCCGCGACCCTGAAAACCCCGGCGGCAGCGCCAACGTCTGGATTCCCCCCGTCACCCCCGATGACGTTCTGGGGAACATCAGTCGCGCCTTCTCCCTGCACGATGGGGTGCTGTATATGAAGTCCTACGCCGGAGACGCCGACTCCGACTCCGGCTTTGCCTTCAGCCCCGACCCCGCCTCCGCCAGTCTCGACACCGCCGTCTTCGCCGGCTGGGATTTCGATAAGGAACAGTCCTTTATCCGCTCGCTTTTCACCCTGGACTTCATTCCCGACGATTCCATCGCTTCCTTTCAATTCGAACACGAAAGCGGTTCCCCAAGCGAAATCAAACCGGTTTACCGCGAAGCCTACACCATCCGCCTGGGGCACATCCAATCAGGAATTCCCCGGGAATTCGCCGGAAAAGCCCGCATCCGCTTCGACCGAAACTACAACGGCGACTGGGTGATTATCAACTGGGAGGATGAACAATCTGGAGACACCCCCACCTTCTCCCACCTTAAATCGATTATATCCAATTGATTTTTGTTTATTTTTTCGCTATATTTTTTCCCGGAACCAAATTCGGATTAAGAGTACTATAGGGTGGGTTTCAACCCGCCAATCGTTTGTCATTGCGAGCGTAGCGAAGCAATCTCTCCTCGTTCCCACGCTCCGGCGTGGGAATGCATAACGCCGCCTGCTATTGCCAACGAAACTCGCAGTGTGGATTCTTAATCCACCAATCCCCTGTCATTGCGAACGAAGTGAAGCAATCGCGTTGTCTAACGGAAAGATAAACAGGCTTACGAAACAAGAGGGGGGCTTCAATGGTGTGCTTGCTAACTTGCCAACCTGCAGACTTATTGACTTAAATGTATTCGTAGGGTGGGTTCTTAACCCACCAATTTACAGGGCATTCCGACACACAGACCGCCCGAGAATGCCCCGATTTTGTCATTCCCGCGAAAGCGGGAATCCATCTTATTGTATATGTGTTAGTTACGTGACTTCCTGTTTACGCAGGAGTGACGAATCATAGGACAACCTTTTAGGGAACTGGAGGCAGCGATAGAGACCCTCTAATGAGGATTTTCCCGGAAATCTGATATGATTCGCGAGATGCGAGTTCTTCTTACCATAACCACAGGGATAACCACCGTTGCATTGATTGTATGCGGCTGCGTCAATCCCTTCGCCCCGGAATTGGGAGAAACCGGCGCTTCCCAGGTCCCCGACGCAACCAACATCGGAGGCATGCTGGAACTCTTCAGGTACTCCTATATTAACAAGGATTCACTGCGCTACAGCCAGCTGCTCGATTCCTCCTTTGTGTTCCAGTATTACGATGCGGCAAATTCACGCTATGACCAGTGGTATCGCCAGACTGATTTGAAAGCAACCGCCGGGCTCTTCAGAAACTTCGAAAACATCGACCTGACCTGGTATAACCTCGCCCCCCAAGACCGTGATTTCAACCTGGAAAACAGCTTGAGGCAGATTATAGTCTATTTCAACCTCACCCTGGACAACCGGATAATATACGGCTTCGCCCGGCTCGACTGCTTTAAAAAGCCCGGCGGTAAATTCAAAATCACCGCCTGGAGGGATGATTTTTAACCGCGGCTATCGGCGGATGAAAGCGGCGCTGGCGTTGACCGCCGGGGCGCTGATGGCGCTCGCGCTCGCCCTACACGCCGGTGAAAAACCCAAAGTCGCGATTATTATCGACGATTTCGGTTACTGCTCCCCCCGCGCTCAAGTTGTCCGGGGATTCCTGGACTGTGAAATTCCCTTGACCGCTTCGATACTTCCCTGCCTGCAGTATTCCAGCGAGGTTGCTTTAGCCTTCAAACGGCGGGGGAAGGAAGTGATACTGCACATTCCCATGGAGACCGGGAATTGCGCGGGGGATGAACCCTGCTCCCTGACCGTCTCAATGCCGGTCTGCCGGATAAAAGCGGTCCTGCGGGAAGCGATGAAAAGCATCCCCTACGCCGACGGGCTGTCTAATCACCAGGGCTCCAAATTCACCGCCGACAGCGCAGCGGTCGCCCGCTTGATGGAAGCGCTCGCAGGAGCGCGGCTCTATTTCATCGACAGCAGAACCCATCCCCGGTCCCGCGCCTTCGAGTCTGCTCTACGAATAGGGATACCAGCTCTGAGGCGGGACGTATTCCTTGATGTCGATATACAACCGGGAGAAGTGATATTCGACCGCTTCGAAAAGCTCGCTTATCTTGCGCAGTCCCAAGGATATGCGGTGGGGATTGGGCATTGCCGCAAAGGCACCTTGAAAGCGTTGAGGAAATTCCTCACTTCGGACTTGGCGCAGGATGTCGAATTTGTGACCCCCTCACAGCTAATAGACGCCCTGTGCAGGGAGGGTAGTTAGTTGTAGGTCAGCTTATTTAAAGCCGACAACCAGTAACGAGTAACCAGAAACGAGCAACCAGTAACGAGTAACGAAAAACGAGGAACCATAATGCGACTTGGAGTGAATATTGACCATATAGCCACCATCCGGCAGGCTCGCGGCGGCAATGAACCGGACCCGGTGACCGCCGCCGCAATCGCCGAATTAGCCGGCGCTGACGGGATAGTCTGCCACCTGCGCGAAGACCGCAGACACATTCAGGATCGCGACCTGACCCTGCTCAGGAACACAGTGAAGACACACCTGAATCTGGAAATGGCTGCTACAGAAGGGATGGTGGAAATCGCGCTTAAGATGAAGCCCGATATGTGCACGCTGGTGCCGGAGGGGCGGCAGGAGTTGACCACCGAAGGCGGTCTGGACGTACTGGCTGACAGCGAATACCTCGCCGACGTCATCGCCCGCCTGCAAAACAGTCGTATAGCGGTCTCCCTCTTCGTCGACCCGGCTATCGAACAGCTCAAAGCTTCTGCCAAGGTCAAGGCAGATTTCATCGAACTCCACACCGGTAGTTTTGCCGACGCCGATGACGAGGAGGCTGCTGAAATCGAACTGGAGCGGCTGGCTTCTATGGCGGTCGCCGGGAATAAACTGGGAATGCGCGTTTCCGCGGGGCATGGATTGAAATACCACAATGTGCAGAGGGTGGCTGGTATCGATTATATCGAGGAGTTGAATATCGGCCATACCATCATCGCCCGCGCCGCCCTGGTGGGTATCGAGCGCGCGGTGCGGGATATGAAAGACTTGATTCCGGGCGTTTAACGCTCGTCCAACTTATTAACTCTACGTTTTTTACGGCATTAATCATAATGATGATTATGATGATGAAGACAAGGGCGAATCGTTTGAAATCCCTCACCTCCGCTGCCGTTTTATCAGTAGCCCCCTCACAGGTAATATGCGAAAAAGCTGAACAAATGTCAAGTATTTCGAGGAGAAATTTTATATTTTTTGTATATTATTATTTTACAATATGTTACGATAGGATATTTTCCTTGTTTTTTTGGTGGGTTAAGAATTCAGCCCACGTTTTTAACGGTGGTGAAATGGTGAAATGGTTTCCCCCCTTTTGTAAAGGGTGGCAGGGGGGATTATGATTCACTGGCTATTAAGGCTATTATGGCTATTAATAAATCACGGATTGCACAGAATACCGCCTGGCGCGGGGAGCCGGCGGCAGCTAAGTAAAGTATCAAGTATCAAGTAACAAGTGTCAAGTGTCAAGTCCGCGTGTGAAGAGCCCCGCTTCGGATTTTTAGGGGTGAGGGTGGGGAGGAGGAACCATTTATTCCAAGTTCAATCTTCAATTTCTATGCCGATTTTCAAAGCTCCAGCTAAGATAAATATCGGATTGTATGTCGGTCCGGTTCGCCCGGATGGTTATCATCCCATTGAGACTTTTATGCAGACTTTGACCCTTTACGATGAGATTGAGATCGAAGAGTCCGATAGGTTCAGTTTTGAGACTGTCGGTTACGATTTCCCTTCCGGCGAGGATAATCTGTGTATCCAGGCTTATCGCGTTTTCTCTTCAGCTTTGGGAATCGACCGTCCGGTAGCTATCAGGCTGCGAAAGAGGATTCCTGTTTTCGCCGGCTTAGGGGGAGGCTCTTCGGACGCCGCTGCGGTGTTGCGAGGGCTGAATCAGCTTTGGGGCGCTCCGGCGACTGCGGAAGAATTGGCGGCGATAGGCGGCGCTATAGGTTCCGACGTTCCGTTTTTCATATCTGCGCCGGAGGGTTCTGCGCTTTGCCAGGGACGCGGGGAGCTTGTGACTCCAATGGAGCCGGTGTGGGATGGTGGTGTGGTATTAGTTTTTACCGGCTTGGAGATATCTACGGGCTCGGTTTATAAAAGCATCGACGATAATTTGACAAATTTGAAAAATTTTTTTAATTTAAGGAATTATCTAATACAGAACATTCCACAGCGGAAGGGCATCGGCGGATTATCGAACGATTTCGCCGAAGTAGTATATGGACAGCATTCCGAATTGCAGGATATCGCCCTTTCGCTCCAAGATTCGGGCGCTGTCTATTCCAGCATTACAGGGAGCGGTTCGGCGGTTTTCGGTTTGTTCGGAAGCGAGGATGAAGCGAAGCGGGTTTGCTCAACACTGCCCCCATTCCACTTTAAATTCGCAGCCAGCACTCCGGCTCCGTCCCACCGTTGATCATCGATTTACTAACTAACCGAGGAGGACGAGTTGGAAATCACCGAGATTAACATCAACTTGCGGGACGAGGAAAAACTCAAAGCCTTCGTCAACATCACCTTCGACGACGTTTTCGTAGTTCGCGGTTTGAAGGTGATTCAGGGAAAATCGGGGCTCTTTGTATGCATGCCCAGCAGAAAGTTGAATGACGGCACTTACAAAGACATTGCTCATCCTATCAACAACGAATTCAGACAGCGCATGGAACAGTTGATTCTTGCGCGGTATGAAGAATTGCTGGCGGAGAGCGGCGGCAGCGGTTACAGCTCTGATGGTGAGGACTATTAAACTCTCGGAGTTATTCTTCACTGCTGACAGTTGCTGTTAAAACAGCCTCGAGCGTTCTATTTAAGAACATCGGTTGTGGGGCGTCGCCAAGTGGCAAGGCACGGGGTTTTGGTCCCCGCATACGGAGGTTCGAATCCTTCCGCCCCAGCAAGTTCCGGCGCTTTGCGTCTTGAGGGAATAGGGCAGCTTTTAGTTGAGCTTATAGAGTAAGCTTCAACATTTTTTATATTTTCATTGCAGGTTCCAGATGTTGGCGGCATCGATTGTTTTGGACGTTATCTGGTGAACATAGACGTTTGCAGCGGGGCTTACATCCGCCTAACGGATTGAAGCCCTTGTTTTTAATTTGAAAACAAGTCTTCAAGTCGTCAAGTTCACCAGTTTACAAGTAATTGTGATTCAAGAGGATAGGTCTTGCTTATCGTATTAGAATTATATCCTACAGAATGATTTTTTTTATATTATAGATTCTCTTTAAAAAAGGGGTGCAAATAGTATTGTGCTTTTGACTCTCCGCATTCGACAGCAAATAACTGATATACAGTTATTTGGCGCAGGGTGCGGAGACCCTGCGCCACGATGAATAGTTTAAATTCTGTTATTCCGAGCGAAATCCGGAATCCATCTTTATATTTATTAATTGATTCCGGATTCCCGCTTGCCAGTCTGTCAGAAAATGAGCTTAAGGATTGTCATGCTGAACGAAGTGAAGCATCTCCAATTAGCATAAACATAGTAATTA
>CAYQZD010000024.1:0-41488 GCA_964421875.1 uncultured bacterium | reverse complement strand
CATTTTGAACAAGTCGATACCACATCGTTCAAGTTAACACAGAATCTGAGTAATAAATTCAATTCAACAGAAGGGAGTTTTACGATGAAATACTCATCTATCAATCGCTTAAGATTTTGGGCGGCGGTGTTTATCACTTCATTGGTATTTTGCGCTCAAAGTTGGGCAACCGACCTATGGACAGGACCCTATCTGACATTCATCAACGATCCCACCACAACCGTGATCATTAATTGGGTTGCCAACAATAGCAATGGCACTGTAACGCTTTCTGGATCAGGATTGAATCCCACAACAGAAAACGCATATGGGGAATCTATGGGAAGTGGAAAATATACTAACCATGTTGCATTCGATTGTCTGTCCCCGAACTCACAATATAACTATGTAATCGTTCATGGTAACGATACATTAGCGGAACAGAGCTTTTATTCAGCTAAAACTTCGCTTGAAATCGGAGATATACTCATTATTATTGGTGACACACAGGATGATTCAGGTTCATCACCCCAAACTCCCACATACCACCCCGATGTAGTCAACGCTTATATGGACTACGACCTTGATGACCAGCCGCTTTTCATCCTCCAGCTCGGCGATCAGGCGCAATGGCCATTTCCAGACGACTTGTTCCAGGAATTTATAGATCCAATGGTTGTTTGTTCAAGCTATCATTACGACTCGTTGTATGAAAATCATGTGGCAGACACAAGACCGGTACTGACCACATTGGGTAACCACCAAGTATTAGACTCTACCACAACTTGTGAAAACTATAAAAAACTTCTTGAACTCCCCAGAAACAACCCTTCGGAGACGGAGCTTTATTACAGCTTCGACTATGGACAAACACATTGGTCCGTATTAAATACTCAGGCTTTTCGAGATACCGCTGCTTGGGGAGAAGAATATAGAATAGAGCAGACAGATTGGCTAGAGGAAGACTTGATGGGCACCGAAGAACCTTATAGGTTTGTAATGTATCACATTCCCCATATATTTAACGAGAGGTCTGGTGTATCGTCGAGAGATAGTTTGGTTAGTGAAATGATCACTGAATATTGGATTCCTCTGTTTGAGGAATATAAAATCCAGGCAGTATTTAGCGGACATTGTCATTGTTATGATTATTGTAAGGAAGATAGTATCAATTACATAATTAGTGGTGGTGGAGGGCCACCGTGTGTTAACATTTCAAGCACTTGCGTGGACACTCAACATTACCTTCGGATGGAGTATAGAGGTGACAGTATTCACGTGATTCCACTCGACCTTGATGGAAACATCCTGCAGGACACTACCAGTAACGATTGGGATTTTTACTTATATTCCGACACATCGACCTTCAACTATCTTGCCGGTTCAATCAGCGGCAACTTAACGGAAAACAGATACTTTGTCACCGGACAATGCTCCGTGGCGATGAATGATACTCTGGAAATAGATCCGGGGACACATATTTTCTTCAAAGGCAACTACTATGTCTATGTTAAAGGAACGTTGATTGCGGATGGAACCAGCTCGGAACCCATTGTATTCAAACCCAAACCTAATTCCGGAGTCGAATGGAGTGGGATATATGTTTATGACGACTCCGATGGTTCCTGTGTATTCGATCACTGTGAAATATCCGGATCTCAAATAGGTATCTTGGCTGTAAGGTCGGATTTAACGGTTTCTAACTGCACAATCGAAGATGTAATGTTTGGGTTTATCGTGCACAATTCTGACCTTACGCTATCAGATACATATCTTGAATATACGCAGTATGGTTTAGAGGATATTACTATCGATGCCAACACTATCACCATTACAAACTGCTCTTTCGTATCGGACGGTAATAATTCATACGCGGTAAGGGGATACACAGCGGAGCTGGACATTACAACTTCATCGTTCCTTGGTGTAGATAACACCGATACGCTTGGCCTGGATATAAACGGCGGGGGTTTGATTCTCACCGGTCATTTTCCGGACTGCACCTATACCGTTAAGAACTTCCAAACCGGAATATGCTGCGACGACGCCGAGGTTTACCTGGAGCAATATAGTCCCACTTCTCTTCGCCCCATTATCAGTAATAACATAGTTTTCGGTATCGAGCTCTACGACTGCGATGACTGCAGCCTCTTCCAGACTGATTTTAAAAATAATGGCGACGATCAATCTCAATCAGCTTGTGGGGCTTTATATCTATATAATTCCACACCTCATTTAAGGAAGAACTACTTTGATGACAACGATGGATTCTGCGTATATGCCGAAGAGCTAAGCGACGCGGTATTCGGTTGTTACGCTTCAAGCGCCAACGGAAACGAGTTCAATAACCAGAATTCACCGGTTATCACACCATATGGGATAATATACGAAACCGGCGATTCATATCCACTGTTCAATTCGAGATACAACAATTTCTATCGGGATGAGACCGGATACGATTTTTACATTTACAACGAGGACCTGGAAGATGTCGAAACCGTTAGGATTATTGAAAACAATTTCTGGGATGATTCCAACGGTCCTGAATACACCGAATTCTACCCTGAGGACGCATCAAAGTGGGATTGGGACCCATACTGCGGCAGTCCCAACAACATATATGGTGAAGGTTCCGACAATGGTAATGGTTCCGGGGAATATCTCAGCCTTGACAGCGGTGATGGGTTGGAGGACGGACTGGCGTATGAAGAAGCGGGTGATTATCAAAGCGCAGTCGACGCCTATACCGAATTCATCGCAGAAACCGACAATGCCGCGCGAAAAATAGTGGCGATGCGCAGGCTTCTGCGGGCGACCGTTCGAGGCGGGCTGAACATACCTCCACTTCTCGGCTATTATCAGTCCATAGCCTCAACCAGCCGAAGCAACGCGGTATCCAGGGCAGCGGATTTACTCACAATTAAGGTAAAGGAAGCTATGGGTGATTACCACAGCGCTGTGCTGGATTATGAAGCAATCCTCCTCAACAATCCATCGTTTCAGGATTCCGTTTATTCTGTGATTAGCGCCGGCCGGGCGTATCTGATGATGAGTCTGCGTTCTCCCGTTCCGCCGAATTGGTTCAATCCCCGAATCCCCCAATTGAAACCGAATAATTACGGTGAGTATAGAGCCAGACGAGCGGAATTGCTGTCACAACTACACAATATGCGGGGCGGGGAACTCGCCGGAGTCGAAAACGGAGGAGGTCTGGAGTTGCTGCCAAGAGTATTCGCCCTTCATCAGAATTATCCCAATCCCTTCAATCCGGTGACCGAGATTCGCTACGACCTGCCGGAAATCTCCCAGGTGAAGATAGAGGTGTTCAACATCCTGGGGCGGAAAGTCTGCACGCTGGTGGACGGTGTGGAGAACGCCGGTTTTCGTAAGGCGATATGGAAGGGAATTGACGGCGCAGGTGTTTCCCTTTCCAGTGGATTGTATATCTATAGGATTAAAGCTGAAGGACTTGAAACAGGGGAGGAATTCAGTCTGAGCCGTAAGATGATGTTACTGCAGTAAGGCTTCAAACAAGAAGAAAAGCCGGGGTGCAAAGTCCCGGCTTTTTTTAGGTTCTCATTTTATCAATACTGATTTTCTGGTCTGAGTATAGTCCCCTGCCTCTAATCTGATGAGATACACCCCGGAGGGTAAATCCCCACCATCAAACCAGACCCGGTGCGCCCCAGGTATGTAATACCCTGAAACTAAATTCTCCACCACCCTCCCCCAGACATCGTAAACCTCGAGATTCACATAACTCGCGGCTCTCAGCTCGAATCTCGCAACGGTTCTTTGGTTGAAGGGATTAGGGTATATCGGAAGCAGGGAGTATTGGGGAATCCTATTTCCGGGAATCTCAAGCGCCCGATTGACTTCAGACGCAAGGCGAACCAACCACATATCGCTGTGATGTTCGCTATACTGCGACCTGCCAATCGCCGTGAAGCCGCCGCCGTCGGTCTGAATAACATATTCGCCTTCATCGCTCCCAATTCCGCCGGTAAGACTCATTTGCCAGCACTCATTGCCAAGCGAGTCGGTCCTGACAAGATAGAGATTCTTCGAACCCACCGCATTGGTTTCTGTATATCCGGTCATGATGTATCCTCCGTCATGCGTCTGAAAAACCGATTTGCCATTTTCATCTTCAGAACCGCCAAAGGTCCGTGTCCATATTGTGTCTCCATTCATATCGGTCTTGATCAATCTGGCATCAGATCTTCCTGCACCATAGGACCTTGTTCCTCCGGCGATGATATAACCCCCATCTGTTGTCTGACGTATGCTTTCTGCGCCCTCATTCGAGACACCACCATATGTTCTGGTCCACAGGGTATCGCCTTCAGAATCAGTTTTTATCACGAAAAAGTCGGTCCCACCGGCTCCATATGATTCGGTCAAACCCGCCATGATATATCCCCCATCAGAGGTGGGAACACCGCTTCTACATATTTCAGCTCCCTCTATATAGGTTCTGGTCCAGAGGGTATCCCCGTTTTCATCGGTTTTAATCATCAGGAAATAATTTACCAAGGGACTCTGGTCGCCCTTTAATCCAAATATAATGTATCCTCCGTCATCAGTCTGATGGACTTCTTTACCGACTTCATGCATAGTTTCACCATATTTACGCGTCCAGAGGGTGTCGCCGTTCTCATCCGTCTTCATCAGCCAGATGTCGGTACTATTCGCGGCATAAGTTCCAACTACAATATACCCTCCGTCGCTTGTTCGTTCTATATAATAAGCCTGCTCACTGGGACCGGTTCCATAGTTGCGGGTCCAGATAGTATCTCCGTTGGCATCGGTTTTTACCAGATAGAAATTACTCATTTGACCGCCAGGCGATGTGTTCCCGACAAGAATATAGCCTCCATCTGGTGTCTGCTGGACACATCTGCCACAGGCTGCATACCCCTCCCTGTACCGTTTAGTCCATAATGTGTCCGGCTGCTGGGGCTGGGCGAGGGCGGAGGCGGACAGAATGATAATGAGGATGAATATGGTGAACAGGTTCTTCATTTGGGTCTCCTCCGGGAGGTTTAAGCTAATATTTACAAAGATAATATAAGGAAATCTGTGCCTGTTGTCAAGCGGAATCTACAGAATTGTACCGGAGTCCCGTCATCACACATCTCTAACCCAGGTATACCGGTAATGAAAGCACATATCCGCAATAAAATCTTTCCCTTAACACAAGATATCACTTGAAATTCTGAAGGCGGTTTTAGTATAATAAATCAGGTATAAATTCTTCCAAGCCGGCCCGGCGTGCCATGCGCTACGGCCGGTTTTTTTTATTCCCATCTTGAAAACGACAAAACCGCAGTAAGTTACTGCAATTTTGTAGTTTGAGTGTAAAAGAGTCCCTTGACAGGAAAAGTTTTGGGACTTATTTTTTGTACTATGAAACCGGAATAATGAGTCTAAAGATGAATAATATCCAGGAAAATACGCAGTTCCTGTTGGAGACTCAGGCGGAATTGGCAATGCTGCCGCTGATGCTGCCTGAATCGCCGGAGATGGAAGCCGAGGCGCGGGACAGGCGCATCACCGACGACAACATCGATGCGGCGAAGGGTCTGCCGGTTTATATCACCAACTTCATCGGCTCCAAGCAGAAGCTGACCGATTGGATTTGGCTGAACACGCCGGAGGGGGTGAAGAGTGTGCTGGACGCTTTCTCCGGCAGCGCGGTGGTGGGGTATATGTACAAGCAGAAGGGTTTGCGGGTTGTCTGCAATGACCGGCTTCGGTATTGTCATCACATCGCCAGAGCGATAGTGGAGAATCAGAAGGTTACCCTGTCAGAAGACGACCTGAAAGCGCTGCTGAAGACCAATCCCAAAGCGGGGAGTTTCGTGCAGGAGACCTTCCGGGGGAAATTCTTCCAGATCGGGGTGCATGCTCTGATAGACAATATTCGGGCCAATATCGATGCGCTGTCGGGCTTCAAGAAGGATTTGGCTTTATTCATGCTGGGCAAGACCTGTATATCCTCCGCAGGCAGTTTCGGGCATTTCCAATCTGCTAACAACAAGGGTACCAAGGACCGATATCCTGACACACCAAAGGAATTCATCGAGCGTTTCAAGCAGAATGTCGAACGGATAAACGGCTTGGTCTTCAATAATGAGCAGGATAACAAAGCCTACCGGAAGGACATCCTGGACATATTCGATGAGGTCAAGGTCGATTTAGCCTATTTCGATCCACCTTATGCTACCCAATTTTCCACCACAAACTATGAGACATCCTATCACTTCATCGAAGGGTTGATGACCTATTGGAAGGGATTGGAGATTGATGAAGGCAGCAAAGTTCGAAAATACAAGACCGAGCATCAGACGGTGACCCAGGCGAACGCGGAGGTGTTTTTCGACAATGTGTTTGAGAAGGCTAAAGGTATAAAATACTGGATTATTTCTTACCGGGACAAGGCCTATCCCAACGAGCGCAAGATGAAGGAACTGATTGACAAGCACGGCAAGGCATCGCGCATGAAGAGCCATGAGCACACCTACAGTCTGGGCGGGACGAATCGCGAGGGTGAAGCCTCGCACGGGAAGGAGCGCTTGTTCATCTGCGGGCCGGCAGGTAAAAAGTCGAGCGCCGATGTGGAAGATGATATGGTTATGGAATCCGACCCGCTGGTAACGGTAGTGGATGTTTTCTTCCAGCCTTCGTTAATTGCCGACTCCAATCCCGAAGGCATCGATGAGGAGATGACGGCGGAGGCGGTTAAGGACACAGGTCAATTCATCGCCAATTTCATGGGCAGCAAGCGGAAGTTGATGTCCTGGATCTGGGCGCACACCCCGGAGGGAGTGGAAACGGCGCTGGATCTGTTTTCCGGCGGAGCCAATGTAGCCTATTACTACAAGAAGAAGGGCTTGAAGGTCATCGCCAATGACTTATTGAAATATCCCTATCACATCGCTCGAGCGGTGGTGGAGAATTCCTCGGTGATCGTATCGGATGACGACATCGAGACGCTGCTGTCGGAAAACAAAAGCGTAAAAAATTTCATCGTCAAGAATTTCCACGGCTATTATTATACCAAGCAGATTTTGGAATTCCTGGACAACACCTATGCCAACATCCAGATGCTTTCCGGTTACAAGAAGGACATCGCCCTATTTGCGTTAGGGGCGACCTGTAAGGCGAAGACATCCTTCGGGGAGTTTCACCGTTCGAAGAAGGCGTTGACCCGCCCGTTAAGTGAATACCCTTCCCTGGAGAAGCACAAGGGCTCGCAGCTGGGAAATATCCCGCTCCCTGAATTCAAAGAGAGCTTCGTCCGCTATATCAAGCATGCCAATTCCCTGGTGTTCGATAATGGGAAGGAGTGCAAGGCTTACAACAGGGAGGCGCTGGCGCTTTTACCGGAGGTGAAAGCCGATGTGGTCTATGCCGATCCGCCCTATGTCACCGAATTCAACGCCAATGATTACGAGGCGGACAATCACTTCGTTGAAGGTCTGATGACCTGCTGGCAGGGCAAGAAGTTAATCGATAACCACCGCAAGGATTTCGAGTCCCGCACGAAATACAATAAAGCATCCATCGCCAAGCTTATCAAGGGCTTCATCGAGGGCGTAGCGAAGATGGGGGCGCACCTCTTGATGAGCTACCGGGATCATGCTTTCCCCACTTCGAAGGAGCTGCAGGCGATAATGGCGGAGCGGTTCGGGGAAGTGGATTTGCACAAGAAGTCGGTGCAATACACGATCGGTATCCGCAGCGGGAGCAAGCACGATGCAAAGGAATACTTGTTTGTGGCATCGAAGCCCCGCAAGGGCAAAGCCGCGGCGGCTGAGGATGAGTTAGCGCCGCCGGAGACGCCCTGGGATTGGAATTGGGGCGCCGAGGCCAATGGCATCATCGATAAATTCGGCTGGGCGGGATTGGCGAAAGCCTGCGCTTATGTCAAGATGGACTATCCTTCGAAGGAACATGACGGCAAGTATCCGGTTGCTAAGCAGGCTTATTTTCTACCCTACAGAAAGATTATCGATGGCAAGTTGATGGTGGTCTGGCGGGGAGTGGCGGCGGCGATGGCGTCTTTGAACGGGGCCCGGGGCGGAGTGAAACTGTCGAAAGAAGCCCGGAAACAAGCCTATGAAGTATTATTGAAGTGGTATGAAGCATTTGAACGGGAGGCGCCGCCCTTGAAAGCGGAAGCGGATTGCAATGTGAATCGGAATCTTCACGCCAAGTTCGATGGGGAGATTCTGCTGGCCGAAGCCGGTGAAGGCGAAGAGAAAAAGGACCCGACTTTCACCTTCATTCTGACCCACGCCGGCGCCAACAAAAACGGCGATTACTTTTTGCCGGAGGAGTTGAAGTCCAATCACGGCACCGCGGTGAACAGCAAGATCGACTTTCAGCATTCGCAGAATTTGACCGACATCGTGGGCGGAGTGATCGATTCCAAGTATGTGGAGAGCGAGGGCGGCTATGTGGAATGCGTGGGGTCGCTGTTCATCCACGATTCACCGGCGGCTAAGCTGGCTTACAAGCTGGTGAAGCAGGGGATTGTCTCTCAGGTATCGATGGAGTGCGAGTTTGCCGAGGGGGAATGCTCAATCTGCGGGAAACGGTCGAAATCGAAGTCTGATTACTGTGTTCATCTAAGACAATATAAAGGCCGGCAGTTCCGGGGTGAAATGGTCTACCAGAAGCTGCATGACATCGTCTTCACCGGCTGCGGGCTGTTGGATCGCAAGGGCGCCGATCCGGGTGCGGTGATCAAGAGCGTGGCAAATACCGGTATGAAATCATCGAAGAAATTAATCATAAATTCAGGGGATTTATCAATGGATGCGAATGCTACTTTCAGGGCCTATCTCGAGGCGCAGAAGGTGCAGCGTGAGATCTGGCCCATGACCAATGCATTGGAGGGCTATCTATCGGGGATACTGAAGAAGTTTTCCGATGAAGCGATCAGCGGTGATGAGTTGATCGCTAAAGCTAATGAGTGCCTGTCTTCCTTCAGCGCCGAGATGAAGGCGATGGTGGACGCTTTGAAGGGCGCCTCGACCGCCAAGGCGGCTGTCGACGAGGACGAGCTTAAAAGGTTTAAGGAAGAGAACGAGACGCTGAAGAAGCAGCTGGCTGATCTGCAGAAGAAGGTCGATGAGTATGAGGCAGAGAAAGCCAAGTCGGCCCGGAAGGTGAAAGCTACCGAACTGGTAACAAAGTGGGAGCAGCGGGGCAAGACCTTCGAGAGCGAGGAAGCCCGGACTGCCGAGATTGAGCGGCTGGCGGGGCTGGACGATTCCGCCCTGGCGGCGACGGAGAAAGTCATCGAGCAGTTGAAGCCGTCCGGTGGCGGCGGCAACGGTAATAAACCGAAGTCTGAGGCGGGCGACAAGGGGGCTTTGCGCACCGACGCCGGAGTGGAGCCGGAGCCGGTGGACGACGGTAAAACCTCCCCGGAGGAACGGCTGGCGGGCGGACTGCAGAAAGCCCGGCAGGACTTAAAGCGGTAGAAAATGGGACAAGCACAATCAATTTTTTCTAGGAGAAAATTCTTATGGCAACGAGCGAACTGTTTTTCAACGCCTGCCATCCCGGTCTGGCTTACGGCGACGGGGATTTAAAGGGGCCTGGCGTTCCGGGGCAGGCGGTGAAGCTCACCGGTGACGACGAGTTCACCGTCTGTGCGGCGGTGACCGATGTGGCGGTAGGTATTTTAGGACGCATCGACCTTACGGAGGCGCAGGAAACCTTGGGTGTTTTACCCGGAGCCACCGACTTGAACAAAGCCGTTATCTGGCTGAACGGCGGTATTTATGAAACCGACAAGTTCACCGCCGGGGCAGCGGCGGGGGATGAGCTGATGTTCGACACTTCCGCCGGTGAAATCAAGAAGTGGGTGACGGGTTCTCCGGCGCCGCAGGTGATCGGGAAAGCGATTTCCGTCAGCGGCGGGATACTCAAGTTCCGTCTCATACTGTAATCAATCTATAGGAGAACAATTCGATGAATGTAAAGGGATTAAAGCAGAAGGAACTGGAGGCGCTGTCCGCCGATATTCGGAAAGCCTTCGCCAACAAGGAGGGTGGGATGATGGCGATAGCCGCGGCCATTGCTCCGGCGATTTACGATGCGATTCAGGAGAAGGAAATCGCTTCTCTCTTGCTCACTCAGCATAATTTGCCCAAGGGCGAACCGGCGAAATACGATAAAATCCGGGAGGTGAAAGCTTACTGGATCGCCAAAGGGGGACGGGTGCATCAGTCCAATGTCAATGACGAGGAAGTGGAGTTCACCATCGACCGGGTGGCGTCGGCGCCCACGGTGGACATTTCCGTTTTGCAGAATGGGGACATCTACCGCCTAACCGATATGGAAACCTGGGCGGCGGATGCGATCAGGAAGCAATTGAACCGCCGGGCGATAAATGTGATTTCCGCTGCGGTACCGGAGGGAAATGTGGTGACCGCCACCGGCGGTTCTTTGACCGCCGCTGCTTTGAATGAAACTATCGCCCTGATCGAGGACAAGGACATGGCGGTGAAGTATCTGGTCTTGCGCGGCGCGCGTTTCAACGACATGCGCGGCGACGGCTTCGACCTTGACCCGGTGACCGAGCGGGAGCTGCTGGAGAAAGGCATCATCAAACTATACGCCGGGGCCAGCATCATCAAGAACGCCGCCGCCGACCCGGATGAAGTGTTGATTGTTCCGGACGAGGAAGTGGGGAAATACGCCGTCCGCCAGGCCATCGCGGTAGAGCCGGACAAGCAGCCTTCCGCCTTTAAAGTCGGCTTCGTCTGCTGGATGGAAGCGGCGATGGGGGTGCTGCGTCCCGACCTGCTGGCGAAAGTGGTCATCACTTCATAACCATCATAGATGGTTGTGATCGCGATTACCCATTTGAATGACATGTAAGGCAAAGCTCGCGGGGATTGTTCTCGCATAAATCGAGGTATATAGAACTATGTCCAAACTGATCTTCAATATGAGACCGGGGCCGGTGCTCTTGACCGAAGCCGGGATGAAGCTGAAGCCGGGTGAAAGCATGGTGGTGAAATCGGTGACGAAAGAGATGCGGTTGGCGGAAAAACGGGGCTTGATCAAGATCGGCGACAAAACCGCGACTCCGCCGCCGGAGGCTACGCCGAAAAAGCGGGAATGGATGGTGGATTATTCCAAGGAAGCTGAAGGTGTGATTACTGTGCACGACCTTTCGACGGGGCGGAAGCTCTCCGCCACTATCGAGGAGAAGCAGGGCGAGCAGCATTACAAGCTGGAGAACATCGGCACGGTGAACGGTCAGAAGTACTCACCGACTCAAATGGCGAAAGAGCATTTCGATGGCGTTGAGTAATATTAGAAGCAATCTGCGGCTGGAGTATGACGACGGCGAAACTCCGCCACTGTTGTCCGATGAGCAGTTGAACCGGGCGATTACGCGGGCAGTCATGGCTGTCAACCTGAACTTAGAGCGGGCTTATGCCGTCGTCAATGATGATTTCCAGCCGACTTTGGATTCCGATGATGAAGAAGTTCTCTCGACTCATGCGATGATCACGGTCTGCGCTATGATGCAGTCCAAGACGGCGCGGAATTTCAGCTTCACTTCGGGCGACAAGAAGGTGGACAAGACCAAGCAGCCGGATTACTGGGCCAAGCTGGGGCAGAGTTATGAAACTAAGTATAAACAGATGGTGAGCGAGCGCAATCCGGCTTACGGGACCGAGACCGAGCTGCTCACGCCGCAAATCTATGGGAGCGACTGATGCTGTTGAGTTCAGAGGATAGAACGAAGATGTCGGAAGATGTTGGCGCTTTGATCGAAGCCTTTTCCGAAACCGCTGAACTTATCCGCCCGACCGTTTCGGGAGCGGGTTCTTTCACGGGGGCATATGAACCGGAAGAAACATCGCTGGGAACTGTTCCCATCGAATTCAAGCAGCTATCGCCGGAGGAGTTGAAGCAGCTGGGGGCGGACGGGGTCTGTTCTTTGCTATCGGATACCGACATCCGGGAAGGCGATATTCTGGTATATCAAGGCGACCGTTACCGGGCGACCAATGTGAAGCGGGAAAACTGCTTCGGGGCGGTTACTAACTTAACCGTGAAACTGGAGCGGATATACCAGTCATGATCAAGATGAATGTTTATGTCGACCTGGGGAAAATCAAGGGTCTGAAACGGATGTTTGAAAAATATCCGCTGGAATTGGAAAAAGCTCTGGAGGAAGGGATTTTGAGCATCGCGCTATCGATGGAGGCTTTCGCCAAGCAGAAAATCAAGGAGCAGGGGGCTATTGATTTAGGGCAGCTCTTGAATTCCATCACCGTGAAGCGGATTTCGCCACGGCAGGTGATTGTGGGCGCCAATGTTGAATATGCGGCGGCGGTAGAATTCGGCGCCAAGGGGCACTGGATCAAGATAGACAACATTCCCGGCTTCAGAAACTGGATGAAACATCATGGTATAGACCCGGAGGAAAAGCTAATTTATTTCTATGTGGAGCCTAAGCCGCGCCCCTATATGGAACCGGCGTTTCAATGGGGAAAGCAGATTCTGCCGGAGGCGCTTAAGAATCAAATTCGACAAGCCATGCGGCGTTTGAAGGGAAAGTTGTGAAATTTCTAAAAGCCATATCTGCCTACATTCAGACCCAGATTCCGGGGCTTTATGCCTTCAAAGACGACCTGGCTTTCTACGCCGCTGGAAATCCCTATCCCTATTTTTTAGCCGATGTGATTTCCAAGCGCAAGCTTAATCTGGGGTCGGGGGTCTGGGACAAGACGATCCCATTGGGTGAAAATGTGTTTTTGAAAGCCAAGATCGTCAAGAATCATCTTGTGGTGCGGTTTACGCTCCGGGCCGTCTCAGAATCCAATCGCAACGGCAACGAGACCGCAGCCGACATCACCGACCAGCTGGAGTTCATTCTATTCGATATGTGCCGTCATGGGATTGGCAAGGAGCTGCCGATTCCGGATTCCGAAGAAACTGTATATGTGGAGAAATCGGTTTTTCAGGACCGGTCGGATATAGGGCCGATTGAAAAGGGGATGCCCTTCGTCTACCAGCAGTCGCTCTCCTTTCTCTTCATCGTCCACGAATATTTGACCGAGGAAGTGACCTCGGTCTTTCAGACTGTAAATCTCAATCTATGATAGGAGGCGGTAATATGCCCAAGGAAGACAAGAAGGATGCGCCGGGCGCGGCGGCTGCCAGGCCGCAATCAGTATCCAAACCGCAGCTGCTGCGGGTGTCCACCATCATCGGGAAAAACGGCATCGATTCGGCGACGGCGGCGGCGGTGATGACGGCGAATCGCTTGAAGCCGAGCAGCCGGGTCGAGCCGGGAAAATTCTTGAAGCTGGTCGAGCAGTTCAGAACTCGTAAAATCAAAACAACCGGACGGAGGTAGAAGATGAGTACGAAAATCATCCGCGATGTCTATACCGAATACCTTTCCGGTTCGGTGGTGATCACACCGCCGCCTTCCAACATTGAATTCGTGGCGGGCACAGCCCAGGGCGGGCAACTTATGCAGCGTTATACCATATCTGACAAGGAGATAGCGATTTCGCTGTTCAAGGGCGGGGAGCTGCTGGATGCAATAATTGAGCGCCTGGACGCCGGGAGTTCTATGATCTACGCGGTGCGCATCGGCCCGGCGCTGAAGGCCAGCCTCACGCTGCAGGACAGCGAAGCGAACGATGTGATGCTGCTGGAGGCGATCCAGCCCGGCGCCTGGTGGAATGGTGTAGTGGTGGAGGTGTCATCGGAAGGCAGTGACGTGACCGTCGAAATCACCGATCCCGACACGGAGGAGACCTTCGCTTTCACTGATACTACCCTGCAGGGCTTGGCGGATGCCGTTAGCGCCGGTCAATCGCTGGTGAACGCTTCCATCGTCCAGGGCGCTACCACCCTCCCGGCGGATTTGGAGACGACCACTCTTAGCGGGGGCGACGACGGCGAAGCTCTGACCACTCAGGACATCATGGACGCGATCGCTTTTTCCGAGCAGTTTACCGATGTGGCTTGGGTGCATTTTCTGGGGGCGGCGGATTTCGACAGCGATCCCTGGGGCAGCGGCGAAATTGAAACCGCCTTCGAAAACACCCGCGCTTTGTGGTCGGCAATTCTCACCAGCTGCGCCAACATGGTGAACAACAACCTGGGGGAGCGCTTCGCGTTGCTCGATTTCCCCCGCTTTGAAGCGGTAAATCCCGACCAGCCTTCGGTTACCGAAATTCAAAACTATGTCGACCGGGCCATCGCTGCTATGTCCGATATGGCGAACCAGAACGCGGTCTTCATCCTGGGCGAGGGGAAGTTCATCGACTCCGAGGGAAACATCTATCTCAACCGTCTGACTTCGGCGGTGAGCGGCAAGATGGCGGCGGTGGATATACAGAAGAGCCTATTGGGGGAATCGCCGGTGAATGTTTCCTCCCTGGCGCCAGAGTTTTCTCTGGGACATCAGACGCAGCTGGTCACCGCCAATATCAATCACCTGCGGGTGGAACCCGGTATCGGTAAGATTATCGCCCTTTCCAATGTGGCTTGCCCCACCGGGAGCGCTTACAATCGGATTGAGAAACTGCGGGCGATTTACAGCGCGGGCAAGCAGGTGCGCACCGCGGCATTCCCGCATCTGGGCCGGGCCAACGACGCCGCCGGGGAAGGTATCCAGCTGTTGGAAGCCGACCTGAAGAAGCCGCTGGACCTGATGGCGCTAAAGCGGCAGATCGACACCTACGAATTGACGGTGGAATGCACACCGGAGATGCGCACACTGGGCGAAGCCAATGTGATTCTGTCGGTGAATTCCATGAAAGCCTTCGAAATCATCCTGACCAAAGTTTACTTAGACTAAAGGAGATAAATCATGCCTGACATCATAGAGGCGGTGGGTGCGGCGGACGGAATTTCGGGGAACAGTATCAAGATGTTTATCGATGGAGCGCCGGTGATGGCGCTGCAGAATTTTAACTGGAAAGTAAACAAGGGCAAGAAGGCGCTTTTCGGGGCGGGTTTTCCCACGGCGCACGGCGTCACCCGCAGCGCCCATAAGATCTACGAAATCGATTTCGAAATCAAGGAAATCCTGGAGAACGCCGCCATCAACACCGCGCAGTCTACCAAGAATGCCGCCTACCTCCTCGGCTTTGACGATTTCACCGACATTCGCAATGCGGAAATCGTCATTATGTATCCCGGCGCGGCCTCAGTCAAGTCCAAGACCTTTACCGGTGTGGAAATCACCGACTGCGAAGGGGGGTTCGCCGACAGCGAGGATGCAGAGCCTGTCGGCATCAAGTGCTCAGGTTTCGCCACCGGAGCCAGCGGCGGTTTTTAAATTTTCATCCACGAATGCACACTAATATACACGAATAAATACTTATTATTTATTATTTTCTAATTTTATTCGTGTTCATTCGTGTCTATTAATGGTTAACCAAAGAGGAATTTTTTGAAATGAATAAAACAGATTCACAGCCCACCATGTTGTCCGCCGAAGGCAACTCCACTCGCCTCGCCGGAGAGGAACTCGACAAGATTATCGAGGGACTGAAAGCCAAGTATCCCAGGTATCCCCTATTTCAATTGACCGAGCCGGAAACGGGTGAAATATTCATCATCCGGGGTTCCAACTGGGACGAGTTTTCCGCGGTGGGCAATGTCAAGCCGGGCAAGGAGAACCGGGTGGCTTTGAACATGGTCAAGGCTTATGTGGTCTACCCGGAGATTGACGAGAAGGACCTGGAATACAACGCTTCCGGGAGGTGGCAACCGGGCCGGATCGTAGCGCTGGCAGAGCAGATCCAGGAAATTCTGGGCTACACCAGGGCTTACTCGGTAAAAAAGTTATAGACGCTGCGAAGGCGGAACTAAAGAGCAACGGATTTCTTCAGATGCGGGCTTTCGTGGCGAAAACATTTCCGGCTTATACCTTCGAGGCGCTGGATCAAATGCCAATGGAGCGGGTGGTGCAGCTCTATGCGACTGCGGTCTGGGTGGGCGAAGAGGAGGAGAAGTTAATAAGGAATAAAATCAAAAATAGAGCTTAATGATTACTTCTTTTGGGAAGACTCAGTAATTATTCCTTTTTTTTCATAATTCTGCAGACCTTCCTGCATTGTTCCAATTAAAGCAGGCTTGGGATCTGGAATAGGTGTAGTCTGCGAACCGGGATCTGCAGGCTTGTTTCCAGCATCTTGCGAATTATTACCAGTATCAGAGGTGTTTTGTGTTTGTTGATTTACTTTTTTGCCACTCATATAAGTTTCTTAATAAGTATTGAAATTGAAAAAATTACTACTGCGCCGATGAGCAGATAATACGCTCTTTTCAAATATATAACTTTGCTATCTATTATACTCTTGTTGAATTCTGTAGTTCCCTTGAGGTTAGCGAAAACTTGGGCGACCATATCATCACTTTTAACATTCGATTCATAGAGATTCTGGAATTCATCCAGTTTATCAAAAGGGATTTTTAATTTATGGACTCTCATTATACACAAAGAGAGAATTATGCCTACAAAGGATAATATTGTTGATAGGATTAAGGGATAATATGTGATGTCATTTTGGCATATATTCGAGAGACTTTCCAAGAGTATTAATCCAAATAAGGCTAATAATATTGAACTTTTAGTGTCTATAGCACGATAATTGGCAATTTGAATTTCGAAGGCGGTTTTACCAACATCATAGAGGATTTCGAGTTTTTCGTTCATCTTACACCCTGAAGAATTAGAAATTACGCTTTTATTCTCGTATTAAAAATATGTTATTTTTTTAATAAAAGCAAAATATCATGAGCATGCTGCAGGGCTTCACCCAGTTCATCAACATCAAGATTGCGGGGACTTCCACCTTAGGCGGGGCGGTGGACGATGCGGTTTCTGCGATGGACCGGCTGGAGCAGCGTTCCAAGACGATGCTGAAGATGGGCGCCGGGATGGCGGCGGCGGGCGGAGCGATAGTCGGCGTTTTGGCGCCGATGGTGATTCAGGCGGGCAAGTTCGCCACCCAGATCGACCGCGCCGGAGCGTTAGCTGGAGCTACATCTGAGCAGGTTGCGCAGATGGCGGAGACGGCGAAGTACCTGGGCGCCACTACCCTGTTCACCGCTACACAGGTGGCTTCCGGTCAGGAAGCCCTGATTCGGTTGGGAATGACCGCGGAGCAGGTGGGTCAAAAGACCGGCATCATGGCGCAGACCTTGAGCTTCGCCACCGCGCACCAGATAGAGATGGCAGACGCCGGGGAGATGTTGGTCACCACTTTGAAGTCTTTCGGCGCCCCGGTTTCGCAGGCGACCAAGCTGGCGGATATGTTCACCACCATTGTGAGCAGAACCGCCTTCGATATTTCGTCACTGAAGGAAGCGATGAAATCGGCCAACGCCGGGATTCCCGCCATGAACCAGAGCATGGCGACGCAGATTACTCTGCTGGGGCTTTTAGCCGACCGGGGGCAGAAGGGGTCGATAGGAGGCACCCGTCTGGCCCGAGCGATGACCCAGATATACACTCAGGCTGACAAGGTGAATAAATCCCTGAATGTGGAGGTTTACGATAAAGCCACCGGCAAACAGCGGGACTTCATCGAGGTCATGTTCGATATGCAGGCGGCGATGAAGAATCTGTCAGAGGAGCAGAAGCTGATTAAGCTGACGAAAATTACCGGAATGATCGGCGCCAAGGCTTTGATTCCGCTTTTGAACATCTCCAGGGGAGAAGTGATGAAGCTGCGGATGGAGATTGAAAAGGGGGCGGTGAGCGCCGCTGAATTCGAAAACATCGTCAAGCGCACTCCTGTCGGAAAGTGGGAACTGATGAAGTCGGCGCTTTCCGGGGTGACCATGCACATCGGGGAAATCCTGCTCCCCATTGGGATGAAGCTGATGGAAGTCGTAACCGGAATTGCGGATAAGTTCCGGCTGTTTATGGAAGCGCATCCCATATTGACCAAGGTGGGACTGGTGACTATGGCTGTCGGAGGGGCGCTGTTGGTGGTCGCCGGGGGATTGGCGATGGCGGCAGGTATGGCGGGACTGCTGGTAACCGGTATGATCAACCTGGCGGTGGGACTGGGAATCGGCACGGCGGGTTCGATCACCTTCACCGCAGCGCTGTGGGGGGTAGTTAGCACTTTGTGGGCGGTAATCGCGCCCTTCCTGCCCATCATCGGGGCGATTGCGCTGCTCTACATCGCCTTCAAGTCTAATTTTCTGGGCATCCGGGACACGGTCGCAGCCTTCAGTGTGGCGATGAAAGCGCTGTGGGCCTGGATCAAGCCGGTTTTCATCGGTATAAAAACGCTGGTGGTGGATGTGGTCGGTAAAGTCGTCAAGGCGGTAACCGGGTGGTTTGTGGATTGGAATTCGCAGTTCGAAGGTGGAAGAGCGCCGCTGCTGCGCCTGGCGGGTTTAACATGATTTAAATGAGTAAAATATATTTCTCTAACGACCTTTTTATTACAAAATGTTGATAATTCAATATATTGACGATTCAATTTGCAGTCATATTCAAAATAGTATAACGCTAAAAGTGCCTAAAATCTGCCAATTGCTGAGATGAAATTTATCAATATCATGTATCACTCCACCGTCTGCTCGCCATTTGGTTCTTGCATTTGAAGCAAGAAATCCAGAAAAATTAAGTCCAAAGGCAAAATGTCTTAGAAAAATAAAATCTAATCGACAGGGGAGAATGGCATAAATAAATGAATCATCAATCTGCACTGAGATTGTTGCGCCGACTTCCTCTTCGAAATTACTAAATTCAGGGCTTTTCACAAACCAGTTATGCCCTTTTCCCAATCCCAGAAGACCTAAAAAAAAGCAACCGCCACTGCCTTCAGATTCGGTAATCGCCATAACACCAGGAGTAAACATAGTCCAGTGCATTCCGACATCACCAAAGTACAATCCTTCTTCTTCCAACTTCATTGGGAAACGATAATGCGAAATATCTATAGTCCACCCTACAAATATGGAATCTCCATCATCCTGCAATATCCCCATTCTAACTCCTAAGAAAGAAGAATTACCACCGTTGAATTTTGTTTCTGAGAAACCTGCAACCGCTTCTTGAGTAATGCTGCCCGCAAATCCTGCTCCACATGTTAAAACAGCAAAGAATTTTTTTCTTTTATTAATTGTGGATATTTTTTTTACAGGCCCTTTAGTAATCAGTAAATTATCAATTTCAATCTTCACATTTCCGTTTACTCTAAATCCAATATTATTGCCAAACATTCCTTCATATCCACTTGCACAAATTAGAGAGTCATTAATAAATAACTCAATTTGATCATCAGATCTACTTACCGCAAGTTTATTTGAGGAATTGCCATTATTGATATATTTGGATTCAGTTTTTACTGATAAATACCATTTGCCTCTAAATTGTTTTCCATACAAATAATAACCATCACCTGTGATAAGAAAAAAATAATAATTATCCTTATCCCTCAAGCCCCATAGAATTCCATATCCAAAATTGTTTGGTCCATCTTTCTTATCTATTGTGCTTTCGATTGTAAAATTGTGATTGTCTCTTACATCAAAAACTCCATTCCAAGTTAAATAACCGTCATAATCCCTTTTATGTTGAAATATACACTTACCTGATTGTATTTTTAATTTTACATCCTTGTTATCAAGTTGAAACCATCCGAGTTCATTGTTATCAAAATTCTCTTCTAATATGATATCGTAATGTTCTTGACCAAAGGATGGATAATATGAGAATATTAATAAATACACAAGGATGAAGATATAAATTACACTTTTTGATTTTACAAACATCTTGTTTCCTAGGTCTTATATTTTCAATACTCTGTTTAGGTCTTGAATAACTAACATTATGAATGAGAGCGTTGATAAATTCTGTTTCTAAGTTCACCACTTTTCAGTTATAGAGAATTATCGTGGCTAAAATAAGGATTTTCCAGAACCGGATTTGACTCTACCGATTTTTTCAGTTGACATAATACCTCTCCTTATATATTGAAATATCGTTATTTATGAGATGATATGCTGAAAAATAATTAAAGTCAAGTTTTTTCTCCATTTTTGAAATTTTTTTACGACCCGGAATACGACTACTTGGTCTGCACTTTGACCTTGACCGAGTTCGACTCCATCGCCAATCAACTATTGGAACAAGCGCAAGCCCAGCAGCAGGCGGCGCAGGAAGCCGATGAAAACATGCCGGAGGAATTAAAAAATCCACCGGATAATTATCTGGTGGATCGATTCAACGCCGGGAAGGCTTCCGCTATGGGCGGGGAATATCAGGGCGAGTCCGCCGGTGATGACACCGGTTAGACCCTCATTCGAGGGTCTCCTTGGGGAATTCCGGTGATTGCCGTGCGAAGGATATTCCTCTGGTTGAGGCTTCGATTGGTAATTCATACTTCCTTGAAGATACCCACCCGGCAGAGTTCTTTAATCAGGGATTCCGCCTTTTCTTCGACCGTTTCGCCGGTCACCTGGATATCATACCCGGAGCGGGTATTGATTAGCTGAACTAAGCGCTCGATATAGGTTTCCCGCGGGACGCCTCGTTCGAAGTAGGCCGACTTGCGGATGTCCTCCACCGCTTCGGCGAAGCTACCGCCGTAGAAGCAGGCGTTGTCGCTGATAAGTTCGATTATGCGTGACATAGTTAATTCTCCTTCTATTTGAGTGAAAGGATTTCATCCTTGTTTTTCAGGTGCGGGTGATAGGCCTTTTTACAATTTCCTCCTGGTATTCCTCCGGTAGTTTCCACTGCCGGCAGCCGGTGAGGATGGTATCCAAATACTGACGGGCGGGCTCAGCATAGTGATTGCTGTTCCGCATCACATAGATAGTGGCTAAGGTGAAATGCTCCGGTTCCAGACCATCAAGAATCCGCACCAGAGCTTGTTTCTTGATATAAAGGTTGGGAAAACCTTCGAAGCAGTCGAGGGATTTCATGTGCTTCGGTGTGAGCAGGTATAGCGCTCCGTAGACATTCTCGCCGGGCGCAGGCTCCACATCCGCCACCCCCTTGAAGGCGAAGCGGTAATCAGTTAATACCGCCGGAGCGATGGGTCTGAAGCCTGGGCAGCGATAAGCCATGCCATTCAGATTCAGATTTGCGCCGTAGGCGAAGTAAAAGGTCAATTTACTTTTCTGTTTCCTGTTCTTTTTCATTCTATTATCTCCGGGTTAAGTGATTTCGTTTTTTGAAGCCAGCTTAGCGCCAGGCGGAGTTGCCGGGGAGGTTCTGGGTCAAGGTCTCGCGGGCGTCCTTGAATTCCTTCCCCACCATCCCCAGTCCAGCCACCAGCCAGACTCTAAAATTGAACTTGGGATTGTCGGTTTGGATTTTCTTGTGGCTGGCGGATTTGCTGCTCTTGGCTTTCACACTCATCGCCAGGCACAGCTGGATCCATGGTACTATCTTTAAACAGTTCATTGAGGCATTGAAATATCTGAATTCTATGGTCTCAATCGACCTCCAGAGGTTGACGTAGTTTAGGCCGCGGTATCTTTCACGAGAGTAGTGTCCGGGGCAGCCGTTGTATCTTCCGAACCAGGCTTCGTTCAGTTGCTCTTTAGTCTGCGGTCGGTCATTGACTATCTTGTCGATGAAGTTCTCTTCCATGGGCTTCGCCCACCGGTTTCTTCTGGAAGGGGATACATTCAAGGCATCGAAGATTAAATCCTCGTTTTTGTATACCATTTTTGCCAGGTTATTAAGGCTCTTTACAGTGTGGTTTTCCCCTGAGACATGTATGTGGATTCCTGCAGAATGATGGACAACCACTCCAGTTTCCCTCACCTTCCTGATGACCGCCTTCAGCATCTCGATGTCATCGGGGTAGGTCAGTACCGGGCTGACGATTTCGCTTCCCCTGTGGCGGTTGATGGTGGCGATGCTGGCGTCGTTGTGGATTATCCATTCCCTGTTCTTCTCGTCCATCACCAGCGTGGCCTGGTAGGGTCCCACGTTGCGGGCGGTGATTCTGCCGCCGGTAGCCTCGGCGACCGCCTGGGCTATCTTGGAGCGGGACTGCCCGGCGGTTTCGAATTCGATGCCGAATCTTTCGCCGTCGAGGTTTGCCTTCTTTTCCATCTTGAAAATCCTTTATCTTATTGATTTTAAATTACTTAATCCTTCTGGACCTAACTTGCAGTTTAAATGATTAAAAGTCAAGCCATTCCTGAACTTTCTTTGTATTTATTTCATTTATTTACAGTTACTTAACTGCTAATTATTCGAGGTTTGCGCCGGGTGGCGGAAAATATTCCTAACTTTTTCAAACCGGTGATTAAGGCGCTGGTGAATGAGGTTGATTACAGCCCCTTCACCGCCGAGTTTTCGGTGATTTCAGACCTCAGGGGGAAGGCGGATACCTGCCGGATGGCGCTGGAAGACCATCAGGGAACGCGGGGAGAAGCCATTGCAAAGGGGAATTATTTATCAATCAGTTGGGGATATGAAGGCGGGGCGCTGACCGAAATCTTCCGGGGAGTGGTCTTGGACTCGAATCACAGCGATCCCTTGATAATCCGGGGAATCGACTTCAACACGGTTCTGAATGCGACCAAGATTCTCCAGACTTACCAGGATGATACCATATCAGGAATAATGAAAGCTGTGATGGGTAATACCGGGCTGAGGATAATGATTGAGGACTGCGGAGTGGTCATCGACCAGATTCCTTTCTTCAATCGCACGGTTCGGGAATGCATCGATTCCCTCACCACGATTGCCGATCGGGAAACCGGCGAGGAGCATTTCGATTATATCCGGGAGGGCGTCTTTCACTGGGGGCGGAAGGATTTGCAGCAGGAACCGGCGGCGGTCTTCACCACCGGGGTGAATATCATCAACTTTCAACTGAACGAAGATGGGCTTTCGGAACTGCTGACCATGATTTCCCCGATTCAGCACAGCCAGGTGATAGAAATTAATGGTGAGGATTATTTCGTGGAGAAGATAGAATATACTTGGAGTAACGGCGGACGGACGAGGATGGGATTGCACTTATGCTGAAGCCGCTGGACAATATCAGGAAAATCATTGAACTAATTCGACCTAACCTTTCCCCTTATATGCGTTTTCCCGTGGAAGGCACGGTGACCGCTGTCGATGCGGGAGCATACACCTGCGATGTGCAGCCTTTGAACGCAGAGATGTCGCTTCTTCCGCGGTGCCGGATTCTGTCGGTGTGGGGGACGCCGTCCAAGCGGCTGGTTCTTCTCCCCGCTGTGAACAGTGAGGTGATGGTGGGGTTCGAGGATGGCGACCATAGCAAGCCCTACATCCAGGGCTTCTTCCCCGACCAGGGGCCGGGCGCAATGTCGATGATTTTAGAATCGGAACAGGCGAGGATTAAAATAGACGCGGCGGGGAAGATTATGGTGGAATCGAACGGCGATGTGGAAATAACCTGTGCGAACTGTAAAGTGAATGCTTCCGGGAATATCGATTTGGGCGCAGGCGGCGCCGGGGTGATGACCAAGGGGGTGATGCCGGTCTGTTTCGTCACCGGCGCTCCCATGCCCTGCTCAGCTACTGTGAAAGCGAAGCCTTAATGCTACAATATTTCATCGCAGGGACAACGGGGACGGCGTCCCCCGGGGCGGACGCAGGGAGGGCGTAAGAACATACCGGTAAACCTTCAAAGCGCTTACAGGGGCTTTATCCGCCCCTGGCGGAGTGAAACGTGAAAATCTGAGGTCATCATGGCGCTTAATGGCGCGGCGATAAAGCAGCTGATTCAGAACAGCGACAATGTGGACGAATTCTGCGAAAAATTGGCGCAGGCCATCGTGGACAATATCGAGATAAGAGTCCCGGCGGGGACGGTCATCATTCAAGTGTCCGGGGCTTCGGGCTCTCCCAATCCGGCGCCCATCCCCTGCGAGGTGTCATAAGCAGCCGATGGATTGCTCGACCGGCGCTGAGATCGCCGAACCTGGCGCATCCCTGCGCGAAGTTTTTTCGGTTAAAATCATTAAAATCCGATGAACCGCGAATATTTAGGCAAACCATCATAGATGGTCTTTTTCCGCGACCATCTGCAATATAGAATGAAAATAATGCGCCGCGAGGAGACTGCAAATTTATTTTCTGGGCAAGGACATACTTTTTGACGGGGAAGGAGACCTTTCGGTCGGACCTACCGGCGACCTGGAGACGGCGGTTGGTCTGGAATGCCTGAAGCAGGATTTGCGGGACCGGCTGGAGACTATGCCCAGCGATCTGTACGCCCACTCCAACTGGGGCTGCCGGATAAAGGAGCTTCTGGGCGCATTGGACACTCCACTTAATAGAGCATTGGCAGTGCGCTATCTCAGATTAGCTGTGCTGGACGAACCCAGAATTCGAAAAGAGACCGTACAGGTTTTGGTGCGTCAATTCACCACTGAACAGAAAGCATTTGAAATTCGCTTCGTGCCTAAGGGCATGGCTACCCAGCAGTCGCTGGTCTGGGGATTCGGCTTGACCCAATTGCCGGTGGAGGTTTAGAATGATCCTGATGAAATCCTTATCGGAAATTATCAACGACTTGATTGAAAATGTTTCGACTAAGACTCCGTTCACCAATTTCAATCCCTCGGCGGCGATCAGAAATCTCTTGGAAGTGGTAGCAGCGCCCATTGCGGAGCTTTACCAGCTGGTGCAGACGGTAACTTCGCAGTCTTGGGTTGAAACCGCCACCGGCGAGTGGCTGGATCTGAAGGTGAGGGAAGTCGGCATCACCCGCTTGCCAGCGATAAAGTCGCAGGTTTATCTGACCTTTTCTGCCGATGAGCCGCCGGATCAGAATATCGTGATCCCTCAAAACACCATCTGCAAGTCGGTAAAGGACGAGGATGGCAACGAATATCGGTTCTATACTACGGAAGAAACGGTTCTGGAAGCGGGCGAGATAAGTGTGGTGGAATTAGCGGAGGCGGAGGAGGTTGGCTCTGAATACAATGTCGGCGAGGGCACAATTACCCGCATGGTGACCCCGGTGAGCGGAATATCGGTGGTAACCAATATCGACTGGGAAGACACTACGGTCGATCCGCCGGTAACTGTATCCTATTTAAAGCAGGAAGGAACGGATGCGGAATCAGATGAGCAGCTGCGCCAGCGGGCGATTGGGACCTGGGAGGCGATTGGAATCGGCGGCACTAGGACCGCTTATAAAACCTGGGCGATGTCGGCGCCGGGAGTGGTCGCATGTTCAGTCCTCGATGATTTCCCCTTCGGTCCAGGCACAGTCGGTGTGGTAATTGTCGGCCCAGATGGTGATCCTTCAGCGCAGCTTATTCAGGATGTTTATAATTATATCAAGCTGCGCAAGCCCTTGACCGCCGATGTGCGGGTGCTGGGTCCGGTGATTGAGACGGTGAATATCGAGGTAACCCTCACCCGGTTTGCGCACGCGGGCGAGGAGGAGGTGGAAGCGGGGGTGCTATCGGCGCTGGAGGACTACGCGGAAAATCTGCAGCTGGGTGAAGGGGTGATATTGTCGCGGCTGCTGAATAGGTTGATGGAGGTTTCCGGAGTTTATAATGTGGCGGTGAATTCTCCGACTTCGGACCTGCCGGTGAGTGTGGACACCTTCATCCAAGTGGGTGAGGTGAATATCACTCACCGTATCAAGGGCCGGACTTACCAGGATGCCAATATTCCCGGTGGAGTTTCCGGCGACGAACTGACTGTGGGCGAAGCGATTCCCGGTGTTAATCGATCCAATTTTGGATTGGAATAGGGTATGGGAGAATAGTTTTGAGTGTAATCGGGGATCAAATCTGGTGGCTGCTGCCGCAGCGGCGCAAGCGGAAGGCGAAGGGGGACAGTGTGTTATGGAGACTGGTGGATGCGGTGGGTGAGGCGCTGGACGCGCTAAAACTGGCGATATTGACTTCCCGGCTGAAGCGCTATTTCCTGGTGCGGGAGAATGCGGATACAGAAGGATATTACACTTCGCCGGAACGCACGGCGGACCTGGAAGCGCACGGTCGCGACCGAGGTTTGATGCGATTGCCGGGGGAAACCGATGAGGAATTGCTGGAGCGCATTTCCACCCTGCCCTATCGCAACGGTTTCCTCGGCAGCAAGACCGGTATGAAGTACTTGCTGGAGGAGCTATTCGGTCTTCAGGTTGATTCCATCAGCGAATTCTACCCCGACGATATGCTGTGGATAGTGTTATCGGGGGAGGGGCAGAGGCAGGAGGCGGAGATAAGCATCTCGCATGTTTTCAATGCGGAAGATCAAGAAATCTGGGACGCTTTCCGCCAGAATAGGATAAGTTCACGGGGGGATGTGACCCAGGCCTTTCATTTTATCATCGCCGTTTCCAATCCGGGGGGCGTCGATTTTGACCCGGACATTGTTACCGAGCTTGTCAACGCGCAGAAACCGGCCCATACCAGGGCGATACTATATTTCAATGAGTGACCAATGCAGAGACTGAAATACTTTTCCGGCATCAAACCTACGGTGGAAGACCTGGAATTCGACCAGGAAGGGAAGGTACAGGCTGTCACCGACCGGCAGAAAGAGATGTTTACCGACGGAGTGGTGGAAGGCTTGCTCTTCAAGGAAATCACTCCAGGCGAGTATATCATAGAGCCGGGACTTGCCTATGTAAATGGGGAGCGGATTGTAGTTACGGAGAACCAAGTAGTGGCGATTACGCCGACGCAGGAGGATAAGTTCATTTTCCTGAAGTTCCAGACCGAGCTTGACCACCCTGTGCAACATTTCGTCACCGGCGAGACCTTCAACATTTACCAGGTCGACAGTTTTTCGGCGCAGATTCGGGAGGGGGAGGCGCCGGAAGCGAACGAAATCCCCATCGCCAGGGTGAGTCTTTCCGGCGTCACCGACCTACGTCAATTCACCCGTGTCGCGGCGGACGACCGGATTCATACCCAGAATACGGACATCGGCACCAGCGCGCTCGACTTCCGGGTGGGGCTGGGAGCCCCGGAGCATCCGGAGGGGATGTCGGTGGTGACCCAGAGCCCAGCGCCTCCGCCGCCGCTTTTCCCGCGCATCAAAGCCATCCTGCCGGTGGCGCCGCGGGAGCGGATGCTCCCTTCCAATCCTCAGCTCTCGCGCGTTTTAGGACGGCAGACCAGCTACGCCCAGGTCATCTTCACCTGGAATTTTTTGGGCATCACCGGCGTCGTTTTGGACACCAACGAATTCAGGATGGACGACGCCGAGGGGTATGCGTTCGAAGTCGATGAACTGGAGAATTACCACATCCGCTTCCATTCCGGGCAGGACTTCAGGATCCTTCACAATACCGCCACCGATTCAGAGGGTAGAACCACGATTGAGGTGGAGGGCGACCTGACCGGCGTCTCCACCGTGGATCACCCGGCGCAGATCCACCCCGATGTCACCGAATACCGCTGGTCGATTGTGCCCATCGAGGTGGAGCCGGAGACCCCCATCATCACCGACCCTGAGCTTCCGCCGCCGGCCCTCACCGTCGTCCCCTCCAACCTGCCGGAGACGGTGCAGGGGAGCTCCACGCGGCAGACTTCGCCGGTGATGCCCTACTGCACAGCCCGGCTGCCCGTAGGAAGGTATTTCATGTTCATGGCGCAGTCGGTGCGCTACCGCTCGGTTTCCGATAGTACCGTGATGCGGGCGGGGTCCTATGACTGGCAGGGGATGAGCGGCGCTTATACCTGCCCCTTTTTAGTGGAATTCCCCGCGGTGGGGAGCGCGAATCTGACTCTCACCGCATTACCCAATGGAAGGGGCTTCACCGCGGAAATCGAGGGCTGGGAGGAGGCGGAGTTCATCGAATACGGCTGGCGCAGGCTGGGGGAGGGTGGTGAGCTGGACTTCAGTAATCCTGCGAATCATGTGTCCATCACCCACCAGCGCGCCATCACGGTCTTGATCTTAGAGGACTTGCTGGAGATCCTGCAGAATCCCGATTACACCCATCGGCTGAGCCGGTTAGGTGTCGGCCGGCAGGTGACCGCTTTAATCAATCCGGCGCCGATAGTGCGGGCTTACCTCTTCGCCGCCCGGCCGCTGATGGGAAGGCAGGTGGCGGGGGCGACAATTTCCGGGACGGCGCAGCTGACCCTCGACCCCAACAGCGGGCAGACGCCGATTATGGGGATCTTGCAGTCTTTGGCTTCCTACTGCGACATCCTGAATATGCATTTCCGTAATCTCTTAGCGGAGCGGGCGGCGATGCTGGACCGGGTGGAAGACCAATTGACCGGTATCTTGAATACCCTGATTACCGATGAGGAGCTGCAATATACCCGTTTCGCGGTCGACCAGATAATCCTGCCTTACGCCAACCTACCCAATTTACCGGAGGTGGCGGGTACCGGCGAATGGGCGCAGGGCGCCAACCAGATCCTCTTCGACCTGGCGCCGGAAGACTACGAGGAACAGGTCTTTGTGCACAATATCGGGCATTTGAACTATATGGTGATGGTGAGGGACGCTGACGGTGTGCAGGTGGCGGCCGACATCGACCTGGATGCGAACCAGGTGACGGTGCGGCTGACGGAGCAGATGGCGGGCACGGTTTTGATACTTTACTGATAAGGAGAGAGCATGGCGGTGAAGCGGGTGAACGCCGACCTGGAGGTGGTGGGGAAGATACTGCGCACTTTTTCCGACACTCACCACTTAGATTCGGCTTCTGATATCGAAACCGCGCTGCAGCTGCTGGATCAGGCGATCTACGAACTCGAATCCATTACCGAAGATTTATCATCTCAGATCAATGGTGAAACCGACACCTTTCAGACCGGGGAAGCTTTCGCCGAAATCCGAGTAATCCTAAACGGGCTGGAACAGGCTGAAGGGGCGGAGGCCGATTATCAAATAGTGGATGATGACAAGATACAGTTTGACCGCAATCTGAATCCAACAGACCGGCTCATGGTCGAATACTGGAGAACATAACCCATGAACTCAATTCGCCAAGGCGAACAATCTGAACATAGAACCGAGGACCTATCTTTCGCCGCCTATCTTAAGGTCAAGGGCTACGAACTCTTGCGGGCGGAAAAGGTGAATCCGGGGGACAAGCGATCCAAGCGCATCTTCATTTTCAAGGTGCCATACGGGGAAATCGAAGAATTACGGCTCAGTTTTGTGAAGAGCGATTTCCTCAAATTCTATCATGAAATCATTAGTCTGAAAAAACTCTAACAGGAGAGTATTTATGGCACGCACAATGCTTGACCTCGCTTCGCAGGCGCAGGGGAGCTTGCCCAATTCACAGGTGGCGCTTGATTCCACTCACCGTTTTGTCACTGATGCGGAGAAAAGCGGATGGGACGCCAAAGCCGGCGCCGATGTGGTGACCACGGAAGCTAACGGGCTTATGTCCTCGGCTATGCTGACCAAGTTGAACGGCATCGAGGCTAATGCCAATAACTATTCGCACCCCTCTTCGCACGCGCTGAGCATGATTACGGAAACCGCCTCCTTGAAAATCATGACCGGCGAGGAGCGCTCCAAGCTTTCCGGGATTGAAGCCAGCGCCGATGTCACCGACGCCACTAATGTGGAAGCTTCCGGGGCGGTGATGTTGGACCGAGTGGAAGACCAATTGACCGGTATCCTGAATACCCTGATTACCGATGAGGAGCTGCAATGCAGGCGGTTTGCGATAAACTTTTATTAACGAACTTGCACAGAGCGGAGAACATCACCCTTGATTTTTACACGGTAACGAAGACCTTCGTCGGTTTGTTCAAGTTCTTCTTCTATTACTTCACTATTAAGGATATTACAACTTACATTCTGGCGAACTTGTTCAGAAGTTAAACGGTAGTTCTGAATGACAGTTTGAGAAGTGATTTTCACCGCAACGGATATCTCAAGTCTGTTTCGAGCGTCCAACTCGGCTCGTTCTTTGGCTTGCTTAACATTAAAGTTCTCGCCAAGCAGGCAATAACCTTCAGCGGTTAATCCTTTAAGCGTGTCGCTTACCGTCTTAAGAAAACCCAAATCGGAAAATCCCAACGGAGGAAGTTCCTTCTGTGATTCTACTGCTGTTATTATAGAAGCCTCTTCAGTTAATGCAACCGCTGCCAGCGTGTCAAGCGATGAAAAATCTTTTTGATTGACCAAGATATTTAAATTCAATTCATTAGTTCCAATTCCACGGGGAATATGAGGGAAAGAGAATTTTTCTGTATACCCCTTCATCGGCGGTATGTTTCCGATGGTTTTATTAAAACGGTGTTTATATAGTTTATCGGATGCGCTAATCCGAACGGTAACATTTTCCGCATACAATGTACCTAAATTTAAAATCCTCACAGCCATTTCAAATCCCGATCCAAGTAACAAAGTGTTACCGCCGGGGAAATAAGTTTCGATCTGTAAATCTGGTTTGTTAATCTGCACCGGGTATGAACGCTTAACTTCCATCGGGTCAAAGTTGCTTGAAAGCGCCCTTCCGGAAAAATCTATACTTCGATTAGAATAGGTTCTATCTATAGTAATCTTACCAGCGACTTGCCGCTGTGTGTTCTTGGCTAGCCTTTTGAAAATCAATGCCTTTGGTTCTATCTTTACACCAATTGGTGTGTTAAGGGAGAGCTTATAATCTTTCGCATCCGCATTGCCTCTATTGGAAACCGTTATAGTTACCGGGAAAGTCTTCCCATTGGAAAAAACACCATAAGCGTCGATGAAAAGAGCGATATCAGGATAAATCGCGCCGGTGGAAATTGAACCGGAAAGCACAGTTGATTCGATTGGTCTCATATCTTTCAATCGCAGGCTGAAATCAAGTTCAGGCTTATTATAATCTGTTGGTAAGACAATCTTATATTTAACCAATGCGCTGTTACCTGAAGGGATTTTGGCGAATCTATCTTGTAATGGTTCAATTTCAACGCCTTTGGGAACTAATAATTCAGCTTCAATTCCCAATCCGGGTCCCTCTCCCTCATTAACCACATTGATATTTAGTTCCGCTACTTCGCCTGTTTCTAATATAGAATTACCGTTGCCGTCGGCGAAGCCGGAAGTTCCATCATTCAGTGTGATTTCATCGATTCGCAGTGACGGCGGGCAGAACCGCCTCGTTTCAACCTTTATTATCTGTTTTTGCGCATCATAGCCTCGTTTTTCTTTTGCGTCGATCTCTATTTCCACAATCCCGTCCTTTAAATCCGAATCGATTCTTGATACAATCTTTACACTCGCTTCTTTTCCCGGTAATAAGTCACCCACGATGTATGAAGTTTTATCAAAGCTAATATTTAAATTGTCACAAGTCGGAACGATATTTACATCGAAAGCATCACCCGGTCCATTGTTCTTTACGGAAACAGATAAGTATGATTCTTCATAAGCGTCAAAGGAATTATTGGGCAATATTGAATAAGCATCATCGAATAATATATCTTTTATTACCAAATCGCAAGGCTGAGATCTTCGTTCGTATTCAGTGATAATCCATTTCCTTATTCTTTCTTTTCGTTTTTCAATCTGCTTGTCATCAATTCGACGGTGTAATTCCAACAACTGAGCTCCAAAATCTATTGAAAAAAATGTTCCCTCCATCTTAATTGGATTAATATCGTCTATCTTCTCATAATTTCCTGGTAAACTAATCCACAAATAACCAAACTCAGCTGATAATAACGCAAAAGGAACAATAATTATGGAAATCGACTGATGACCGAAAAACTTATATTCATACCAATACTTTTCATTGTTGAGATAAGAATATCTACTTCTATAATGATAATATGAAAAGAGTGAACTGGATGCTTTTAATCCCACCAATGGTGAAGGAATATAAACACTAATCATACCAAAATCATTCAAGTTTAAAGTTCGCAATCGATCATATTTTTCTTCTTTGAAATCAAAGTAAGAATAGTTATATAAATCAATGCCAAATCCTATATTAGGTCCGATCTCTTTCAAACTGGTGCCAGCTCCAAAAAATCGGAATGTAAAGATTGGTGAAGTTGCCCCGGGAGCTTTTCCAGTACCAAAACATATTGCATCGAAATATTGCCATCTATATAATTTTTTCTTAAGTGGAGGAAATTTTATATTAGCCTCCTTATCCAGTTCTTCATAAAGTTTCTTATCAGAATATTCCTCCGCGTTAATCGTTGCGGGATAAACAATCAAAAATAAAAGAATCAGGATCAAAAGTTGAATGAAATCTCTTTTAGAAGTCATTTTTTCCTCCATAATAATTGATATTTTCTAAATTTAACTGTATGGAACAATTTTTTCAAGTTTGGCGATTAATCCAATCATGTTTTGATGAATTTTATACCTGTATATTTCCTCAAATTCTACCATGAGATTATCAGTTTGAAGAATAAATCCGGACTCAGGCCCGATTTCGACCAGGCGCAGGGCAATGAACAATTTGAAATAACCGTTACCGAGATACAATTGAATGGCGCAGCCAAACCCATCTCATTGGCTCAGAAAACGCCCCTGAACCCATTTGCCACCGATTACGGCGATTTGATTGTGCAAGTTACCCGGCATGGCGTCCGGCCCCTGGTCAAGGTTAGTAACATCACCAGCTTCAGGATCATTTATACGCTTCATCTCCAGGGATTGACCATAGAACAAAAGGGGGAAGAATTCTGGGTGTTTTCCACCGCCAAGGAAAAACCCTTTCGACTGCGAATCGGCAAACCCCGGCTGTTGAATACGGATATGGAGGTCTTGACCGATGAGCGCCCGCTGCCAACGCCGCTGGATTTTGTCAACCACAACCTTATCGATAATCAGGACGGCAGCTATACTTATGTGAAGGAGTCGAACGCGAAGTTCGAAAGGTCGAAGCTCCCCCGGGAATTCCTCATCGACGCCGACATTCACTACAGCTCCGCTTCCGACGGCTATGTCTGGCACAAGCACAGCTCTTTCACCGAAGCCCGCAACGGCGGCGGCGCTGGCGTCAACGCCGATGCGACCAGATACAATCAGGCTCTGGGTGTTATCTACTATGGCGGTGAGTGGTATATAATAAGGTCATTCTTCTATTTTGACACCTCGGGGGTGAATATGGCGGGAAAAAGGGCGACCGTGAATATTGGCGGTTATGAATATTCCAGCAGTCACATCATAGCACAGAAGGGGACTCAGGGCGATCCGGCAGAAGCCGGAGATTATGACAGCTTTGAAGGTGCGCCCGAGGGCAAGATTATAGCCGATTTCGGCGGGCAATGGTCGGTCGGCGCCCTGAACACCGCGGTGATCAATCATAATTCCTTTATAGTTAATGGTATCACCAAAATACTTTGCCGGGAGAAAGACCACGACTTCGACAATGAGCAGCCCACCGCCGCCCGGACCAACGGCGTCTATTTTGCCGAGGCGGGCGGCACGGTAGCCGACCCCTATATCGAAATTGATGATAAACCATATACACCATCGGTAATCTCAGTGAACTAATCAAAAACGGAGACTTAAGCCCATGAATAAACAGAATCCCCCCGGGGATAAAGCCGGAAAAGACCGGCAATCCCTGGAAACGAAACTGGCGGAACTACAAACGGTTTACCAGCAGAACGAACTGACCATCTTGGGGCTCTACCGGCAGTTAGAAACCGCCCGCCGGCAGGTCGAAGATACGGAAAGACAGATTCAGAACGCCAACTCCCATCAACAGGGGGTCCAGCGTGAAATCGAGGACCTGAAGAAAATGGTCGCTACGGTTAAAGAGGGAATTCCGGCATCATAACGCGGATTTTCCTACCTGTTTCAAACCAAAAAGAGGGCTTCGTAGAAAGTCCTCTTTTTTTTGCTTTTTTGCATTTATTTTCGCCCGGCCTCTTGACTTTCGCACAAAGAACGCTTATGTTATCACCGCACTAATTCATTATAATACAACCACATAATGTGAAATCTACTATGGATTCGAACAATGAAGATACCCAGGAAATCACCGCCACATTGATTTCGCTGGAATACGCCAGCGCCATCGGCATCGCCCGATTCAAGACCGACGAAGGTGAATTCACCCTCTACGGCGAAAGGCGGATGATGGGGATGCTGGCGGAATATATCGACCGCCCGCTGTTGCTGTTTGTCAAGACCGACTACAGTTGGAGCTGGCGGCCAGCTGATGAGAGCATCATTAACGATGAACTATAACTATATCAAAATCAGTAAACTGAAAGGAACTAAAGATGAACACGACAAGTCAAAAACAAGCTGGAGACCTTGTTAAAATAACTGGCGGTCGCCACAAAAGTGAAGAAGGCATCCTTCACGAAAAAACCAGCAAGGGCTGGAATGTAAAGCTAAAGAATGGGGAAATTGTTTTGACCTCATTCCCCTTTGTCGTAGCGCTGGCAAAGAAAGGTGAATTTGAGGACGGCGAACCCTGGAAAAGCATTCTTCAAACAGAGATTGTCGAGGATCAAGGCTCACAAAATCCACCTGAAAGCCCGATTACGGCGTCCGAAACCACAGGCGATGAAATGGTCGAATCTGCGGTGGACGCGGCGCTGGCGCCAGCAGGCGCCGAAGGAAATGGCAGGATTGAAGAGGGTATGGAAATCTCGGAAAATCCTACTAAGATGACAACCCTCCAGCTTCGTGATCTTGCTAAGCGGAAAGGCGTGGCAGTCGCCCGCACCAAAGCGGATTTCCTTAAAATCATCAAGGAAAAGCATCCCGATGAGGATTTGGAACGACTGAAGGGGAAAGTCCTTTTCGACCGGGTGAGCGAACTGCATATCTCAAGGTTGAGGTCGAAGGAGGATTTGCAGAAATTGCTGACTCAGTAATAGTCAAATTCAATATTCAAAGAAACGTCATCTGCTCAGGTGGCGTTTTTTACTTGTGACTGATTTTCTTGAATTTTATTATCAGAATATATATCTTAAGGTACATCTTCCAAGAACTATAAAAATCAATTGTCAAGTTGCGTTTCTTAATTAAGGAACGATTAAATGCCTCGGATATTCGACAATATTGACCAAAAGCTTTTATCTGCATTAGTTGATACCCTCACAGTTTCAGAGCGAGCCGATTTCTGTATTGGTTACTTTAACCTACGTGGATGGAAACAGGTCGATTCTTTTATTGAACCTTGGACGGGGGGTGAAGACCATTGTTGCCGCCTTCTCATTGGAATGCAACGAGCGCCCCAGGAAGAATTACGAACAGCATTTAGTCTATTAATGCATGATGGGGAGATGGACAATCAATCTGCGATTCGTCTTAAAAGGAAATTAGCCGAAGAGTTCAGGGATCAGTTGACCATTGGGGTTCCGACAAATAAGGATGAAATAGGTTTACGGAAATTAGCCGCCCAGATTAAAGCCGGAAAAGTCGTAGTCAAACTGTTCCTTCGTCATCCTCTGCATGCCAAACTTTACTTGCTTTTTCGCTCTGATGCCATAAATCCAATCATTGGCTATCTTGGCAGTAGTAATCTCACTTTCGCAGGGCTTTCACAGCAAGGTGAACTGAATATTGATGTGCTTGATTATGATGCCTGCCAAAAATTGGAAGAGTGGTTTAATGATAGATGGAATGATCGCTGGTGTATTGATTTATCAGAGGATCTTGTTCGCATCATCGAAGAGAGTTGGGCGCGTGAAGAGCCTGTCCCGCCTTACCACATATATATCAAGATGGCTTATCATTTATCGCAAGAGGCGCGTGCTGGACTTACCGAATTTCGCATCCCCAAAGATTTTGGAAATAGACTCTTCGAGTTTCAAAAGGCGGCGGTGAAGATTGCTGCGCATCATCTTAATAAGCGAAATGGTGTGGTTATTGGCGATGTGGTTGGATTGGGGAAAACGCTTATGGCAACTGCGGTAGCTCGCATTTTTGAAGATGATTATGGCTTGGAAACACTTATTCTATGCCCAAAAAATTTAGTAAAGATGTGGGAGGATTATCGGCAGCAATACCGTATGCGGGCGAAAGTTCTTTCCATCAGCCAGGTCATTAGAGAATTACCAGATCTTCGCCGCTTCCGCATTGTTCTGATTGACGAAAGCCACAACCTGCGCAATCGTGAAGGCAAACGCTATCGTGCAATTCAGGAGTATGTCCAAGAGAATGAGAGTAAATGCATATTGCTTTCCGCTACTCCTTATAATAAGACTTATCTCGATTTATCAAATCAAATCCGCCTTTTTGTTCAAGAGGAAAAGGACTTGGGTATCCGACCCGAACGACTTTTGCGTGAGTTGGGTGAGACAGAATTCATCCGCCGCCACCAATGTTCGGTTCGTTCTTTGGCGGCTTTTGAAAAGAGCGATTACATCGATGATTGGCGCGAGTTGATGCGTCTTTATATGGTGCGTCGGACCCGCAGTTTCATTCAGGAAAACTACGCTGAAACTGATCCTTCAAATGGGCGCAAATTCCTTGTTTTTGAGGATGGAACACGATCCTACTTTCCTACCCGAATGCCAAAGACTGTTAAATTTAAAATCAGCGACTCCAATCCAAAAGACCAATATGCAATGCTTTATGCGCCGGATGTGGTAGATACAATCAACGCCTTGAACCTTCCCAGATATGGACTGGGTAACTATATCACCCCTAGACCGCAAGAACCACCGACACAGTCCGAAGCCAAAACATTGCAAGATTTATCCCGTGCGGGGAAGCGATTGATGGGTTTCAGTCGCACCAATCTGTTCAAGCGTCTCGAGAGTAGCGGTCAAGTTTTTCTGCAATCCATTGAGCGTCATATTTTGCGGAACTATATCTATCTCTATGCTATCGAAAATGAACAGGCGCTTCCCATCGGCACGCAGGACGCAGGATTGCTCGATACCCGGATAAGCGATGCGGATGAAGAAGTAGGCGCACTTTTAGGAATATTTGAAGACGACGATAATGAAGCGGAAGTAAACGCTGAAACGACCGAGCTTCGTACGGAAGCAGATTTCAAACAACAAGCTGGGGAGATTTACACCAAATATTCCACCCAATTTAGGAGTCGCTTCAAATGGCTGCGCCCGGACCTTTTCGTAACAGAACTATCCGATGATTTATATAATGATGCGCAATCCTTAATTAAAGCCTTACAAAGGTGTGGTGAATGGGATGTGGATGAAGACACCAAGTTAGAAGCGCTTCATACATTATTGACAAAGTCCCACCCGGATGATAAAGTAATTGTCTTCACACAATATGCCGATACAGTGCATTATCTTGAAAGTCAATTTAAAGCTCGGGGAATAGAGAAACTTGCCGGTGCTACCGGCGATTCACCTGACCCGACAGCTCTCGCCTGGAGGTTCAGCCCTGTGAGTAACGAAAAACGCGATCAAATCAAACCAGAAGACGACCTGCGTGTTTTAATCGCCACCGATGTCTTAAGCGAGGGGCAGAACCTGCAGGACTGTTACATAGTAGTCAATTATGATCTACCCTGGGCAATTATCCGCCTGGTTCAGCGAGCCGGTCGTGTTGACCGCATCGGACAGAAAGCGGAAAATATTCTTTGCTATTCGTTCCTGCCTGCGGAAGGAGTTGAACGAATTATTAACCTTAGAACCCGCGTTCGCCAGCGGCTGCGCGAAAACGCCGAAGTGGTAGGCACAGATGAAGCATTTTTCGAAGACGACCGCGATAACCGGACGGTGCGGGATTTATTCACCGAGAAATCCGGTATCCTCGATGGTGAAACCGACACCGAAGTCGATTTAGCCTCACACGCTTACCAGATTTGGAAAAATGCAATCACCGCCGACCCCAAACTGGAAAAAATCATCCCTGAATTACCGCCAGTTGTTTATACCACCAAACCTCACACACCCGTTGAGGACCAGCCGGAAGGCGCATTGGTATATGTGCGCACTGCGGAAGGGAATAATTCCCTCGCCTGGATCGATAAAGACGGCAATAGTGTTACGGAGTCTCAATTCGCTATTCTTAAAACGGCTGAATGCAGGCCCGATACCCCGGCTTTACCACGCTTGGAAAACCATCACGAATTAGTGAAAAAGGGGGTGGAACTTATCATCGAAGAGGAAAAATCAGTCGGAGGGCAATTGGGAAGACCTTCCGGCGCTCGCTTCAGAACTTATGAAAGATTGAAGCATTACGCTGAACAGATCAAAGACTCTCTCTTTGGTACGCAGGCGTTAAATAGAGCGATTGAAGACATATATAAATACCCACTTCGTCAATCGGCAGTCGACACCTTGAACCGCCAGTTGCGCAGCGGCATCTCCGATGAGACCCTTGCCGAATTAGTCATTACATTGCGTGATGAAGACCGATTATGTTTAATCCACGAGGAAGAGCAAATCCAGGAACCGCGAATTATATGCTCGATGGGGCTTGCGGAAAAACAGGAAACAGGGAGGTAGAATGTTTGATACCACAAAAGTCAGTCAATCCCTTAAAGACTTCAATTTCCGGTCGCTATTCATCGAAGAATTAGGGTGGGATCGATATGACGCTGGATTGAATGTCTTCGTAGATGGACAGAATTATAGCCTGAAAGCAGTCGCCGAAAAGCGGGGGATGATTGTTTTCACTTATCAACCGAAGGATGATGGCGCAATTCCCGATTACGCCATGCGCCGCAAGTTGGAAAGACAGGTTACCAAATCCGCTCACGAGCATATAATCATCTACATTGACTCCAAAGGAACCCGTCAAATCTGGCAGTGGGTGAAACGAGAACCGGGCAAGCCCACTTCCTGCCGTGAACACCATTATTACAGCCAGCAAACCGGCGAAGCCCTGATTCAAAAACTCCGGCTGCTGGTTATAACCCTGGAAGAAGAGGAGCTAATATCCCTCCCGGAGGTTACCGGGCGGGCTCGGGCCGCTTTCGATGTGGACAGGGTAACTAGACGGTTCTATGACCGCTTTAAAACCGAGCACGCCGCCTTTCTGAATTTCATCGAAGGAATCCCCGATAATAATATGGAAAGGTGGTACGCCTCGGTGATGCTCAACCGCCTGATGTTCATATACTTCGTTCAGAAGAAGGATTTCCTCGATAAAGACCCCAATTATCTGCGCAATAGATTGTCCAAAAGCAAATCGCGGGGGAAAGACAGGTATTACACCGAATTCCTCTGTCCCTTATTCTTCGAAGGTTTTGCCAAGAAGAAAAACGAACGCTCTGAAACCGTAAATGAGTTGCTGGGTGAAATTCCCTATCTAAACGGCGGCATCTTCCAGCGTCATCAGATCGAAGAACTTCACGGCGAGACCATTAAAATCTCCGACAGCGCATTCGAAAAACTGTTCGCCTTCTTCGAACAGTATCAATGGCATCTGGACGAGCGCCCCCTGCGCGCTGATAACGAAATCAATCCCGATGTCCTGGGTTATATCTTCGAAAAATACATCAATCAGAAGCAGATGGGGGCTTACTATACCAAAGAAGACATCACCGAATACATCGGCAAGAACACCATCGTTCCCTATCTCTTCGACGCCGCCGAAAAGAAATGCAAAATCGCCTTTGAGGGGGAAAACTCATTCTGGCGGTTACTGCAGGAAGACCCTGACCGTTATATTTACGATGCGGTTCGCCGGGGAGTAGTTGACAGAAACGGCGAAATCATCCCGGAATCCACCCTGCCGGAATTTGTGCAAACCGGAATGCATGACCCTAAAGCCCGGATGTTCGATAAACGCTATAATCTAACCGAAGCCTCCCTCCCCGATGAAGACGGAAATAATTTAACTCTCCCCACTGAAACCTGGCGGGAATATGTCGAACGGCGCAAACGCTGCCTGGAACTGCGGGAGAAGCTCACCCGCGGAGAAGTCCGCAATATCAATGACTTAATCACCTACAATCTGAATATCCGCCAATTCGCGCAGGATGTGATTGAAAACTGCGAAGGTCCCGAACTGCTCCGCGCTTTCTGGCATGCCATCAACGGCAGGATACCGGAAAAATCCAATGAGAATTTCGAATATGGCGTCACTGTCTTAGACCCCGCCTGCGGGTCGGGAGCATTCCTCTTCGCCGCCCTGAATATCCTGGAACCATTCTATGAAGCCTGCCTGCAGAGGATGGAGACTTTCCTTGGCGAATTGGAACAAGCGGAAGAGCCACACCGCCCGGAAAAATATTCGGACTTCCGAAAAATATTGTCGAGAGTCGAGGAACACCCCAACCGCCGCTATTTCATCCTTAAATCCATCATCGTCAACAATCTCTTCGGGGTGGACATTATGGAAGAGGCGGTGGAAATCTGCAAACTGAGGATGTTCCTGAAATTGGTGGCGCAAATTGACGATGTAAACCTGATTGAACCGCTGCCGGACATCGATTTCAATATCCGGGCGGGAAACAGTCTGGTCGGTTTCACTGCTTTAAATGATGTTAAAAAGGCAGTAGAGGGAGATTTCATAAAAAAACAGTCTTTACCGGGAATAGTAGAGAAAGCGGAATTAGCGGATGCTGCTTTCAGAATCTTTCGTCGGCAGCAGACCGCGCTGGGAGGCGATGTCTCCGCCCAAGACAAAACGGCGTTACAGGGACAGCTTAAGGAACTGGAAGATGAATTGAACCAGTTCCTCGCCACTGAATACGGAATCCAGGATTATCAGGAAGAGGACTATTCCCGCTGGCTTAAATCTCACAAACCCTTCCATTGGTTCATCGAATTCTATGGGATTATGCGCAAGGGGGGCTTCGATGCGATTATCGGAAATCCGCCATATTTAGAAAAGAATGAAGTAGATTATCAATCTAAGAGTGTTTTTTCACTTAAAACTAACGCTATTCATGCTATTTTTATTGAAAGCAGTATTAGTATTTTACACAAAAACGGGTGCATGAGTATGATTGTTCCAATGTCATTACCATCAACCCAGAGAATGAAGATTGCTCAACAATTGATTGAAGATAACAGGAATGCGTGGTATTCAAATTATGCTTGGCGCCCTGCAAAACTTTTTTATACGGTTAATCGAGCTTTGACTATATTTGTGATAAACCCTTCAACAGACACTCAAATATATTCAACAAATTATCAGAAATGGACGAGCAATAATAGGGAGAGTATTTTCAGTCGACTTCATTATGTTAGTGTCCCCCGTAACCGCTCGGAATCTTGGGTTCCAAAACTCGGCACGGCACTCGAAATAAATATCCTTGAAAAATGTCTTTCTGTGGATCACACTATAAAAGATAATATTGGGTACTCACAAAATCGAATATATTATAGAACCACTGGTGGGCTCTATTGGAAAGTATTTACAGATTTCGCACCGATATTTCGTTTAAATGGTAGGGATGGTCATAGTAGCCGTGAGACTAATCTCAAACTGAAAGATAAAAAATACATAAAACCGACAATCTCAGTTCTAAGTAGCAATCTGTTCTGGTGGTGGTACACAATTACATCCAATCTTCGAGATTTGAATCCATATGATATTCAAAACTTTCCTTTGTCGCTAACAGTAATGAAAGATGAAAAGATACAAAATATAGGATTATTATATCTTGAAGATATTTCCCATAATAGTATTACTCAGATTCTGTGTTAACTTGAACGATGTGGTATCGACTTGTTCAAAATG
>CAYQZD010000023.1:0-41705 GCA_964421875.1 uncultured bacterium | reverse complement strand
ATGCCCTGAATCCTCAATCGTGATTGTCATTACCCATACAATTCAGCGAAGAGCCCCATTTTATGTTGTAAAACAGCGTGTAATAAAATCTCGAAAACCTATTGGATTCCTATAGGTATTGACATTATCTTGAGTTAAAGAAATACTCAGGACAACATTGATTTTTAACCCGCCACCTGTCATTGCGAGCGAAGCGAAGCAATCTTCTCGTGTGCGGCAGAATCCCCTCACCCTGTTGCAAGTATTTGTGCATTAATTACAAGGTGCAGGGTGCAAAACCTGTTATAAACGGAAATTCTTTCTAAAGTTGGTATAATCATAATGCATGGAGACCCCGTAATCACCTTCAAGGATGTGTCCTTCTCCTATGATGGGGCGCCGGTTTTGGTCGATGTGAATTTCGCCGTGAACCACCGGGAATTGGTCTATATTGTCGGCCCCAACGGCGGCGGGAAAACCACTTTGCTTAAGCTTATTATGGGATTCCTGAAGCCGAAAACAGGGGAAATCAGCGTTTTCGGCCAGTCACCTCAACGCGCCCGGCGCCGCCTTGGATACGTGCCGCAAGCGATGAATTTCGACCCGCAGTTCCCCATCACCGTGATGGAAGTTGTTCTAATGGGCAGGCTGGGAACCGGCGGCGGAATCCGCTTCAGCCCTTCCGACCGCAGGCAAGCATCGGCGGCGATGGAACAGCTCGGCGTCGCCGAGCTTGCTTCGACACAGTTTGCCGAGCTTTCCGGAGGGATGCACCAGCGAACCCTAATCGCCCGCGCCCTGACCGGCGACCCGGATATGCTGCTCCTGGACGAACCGACCTCGAATGTTGACCCTCACGCTGAGGATAAACTGCTGAACCTGATTGCCGAATTGAACCGGCGTCTCACCGTCCTTCTGGTTTCTCATGAACCCAGTTTCGTTTTTCACGGCATCAGGAGCGTGCTCTGTGTCAACCGCCGCGTCCGGCTGCACCCCACCAGCGACATCTCGGTGGAAACTATCAAGGGCCTGTATGAAAAGGATATGAGGCTGATAAGACACGACTTAAGTTACGATGGAGAAGAAAAAGAGAATGATTGAATTCCTCGACGCCTTAGGGAATCCGGACCTCCCCTTTCTGCGCTACGCCTTTATCGCCGGCTTGCTCGCCAGCGTGGCTTTCGGGATTATCGGAACTTATGTTGTGGCGCGCCGCATCAGTTATATCGCGGGAGCCATCGCCCACAGCGTGCTGGGGGGAATCGGATTAGGGCTCTTTCTGCAATTTAAATATCACCTTGCCTGGAGCCACCCGATGTACTGGGCAGTGGCGGCGGCGGTGGCCGCGGCGTTGATAATCGGCTTGGTGAGCCTTTACGCCCGCCAACGGGAAGACACCGTCATCGGAGCGATTTGGGCTATGGGAATGGCGGTCGGGCTGATATTTATCGCCAAGACCCCCGGCTATATCGACCCGATGAGTTACCTCTTCGGAAACATACTTCTGATTTCGAAAACCGATTTATGGCTGGTGGCAGGGTTGGATTTGGTGGTGGTGGTCGTCGGAGTGCGCTTTTTCAAGGAACTGCGGGCGGTGTGCTTCGATGACGAGTATGCCCGCCTCAGAGGGATTAACGCCGATTTCTTCTATCTGCTGCTCCTAATTCTGACCGCTTTGACCGTTGTTTTATTGGTAAGGGTGGTGGGGATTGTGCTGGTAATCGCCCTGCTGACACTGCCAGCGGCGGTGGCAAACCGCTTCGCCGGTGGATTGTCAAAGATGATGGCTTTGTCCGTCGCCTTCTGTATGCTGTTCGTTTTCCTGGGTATTGGTTTCAGCTATGTCTATGACTTACCCAGCGGTCCCGTCATCATTGTAGTCGCCGGAGCGGTCTATTTGCTATCCATCGCCGGAGGCGGCATCATCTTCCTGCGTAAAAAAAATAGGTAGGGTGGATTATTAGTCCGCCAGCTACCTAATTAAGAGGAAGACTCCAGGGGTGGACTTGTAACTTGACACTTGATACTTGTTACTTTATACTATCGTCACTTATTGACATTATTGTTACGAAAGGGTATATTGTCATAGTAAACAAAAACGCCCCTTGGAGAATGGATGAATAAGCTTAAAATCCTCCAAGTATTTCTCTTAATCCTTTCACTAAACGTCCCAGCAGTCTTTTACGGCGCTGAAAAACCACGCAAAGCGACTTACCTTCCTCATTGGCTCCCCCAGGCGCAGTTCGCCGGGTTCTACGTGGCTGAAGAGAAGGGCTTCTATCAAGCGCACGAAATAGAGGTCGAAATCCTCACCGGCGGCCCCGATTTCCCCAGTCTGAATAACCTGAAGAAAGGCAAAGCCGATTTCGCCACCGCCTTCCTCAGCCAGGGCATAGAATGCCGCGCCGCCGGAACTAAGATTGTCAATATAACGCAGCTTTCCCAAAGGTCGGCGTTGATGCTGGTGGCGAAAAAATCCAGCGGAATCATCCGCCCCCAGGATTTGGACGGTAAAAAGGTAGGATTGTGGGAAGGGGATTTCGCGATTCTGCCTAAAGCGTTTTGCGGAAAGCACGACCTTAAGGTGGAATATGTGCCCATCCTCAATTCAATGAACCTCTTTTTAGCGGGCGGAGTGGACGCCTCGGTGGCGATGTGGTACAATGAGTATCATACTATTATCAACTGCGGAGTGAATCCCGAAGAACTCACCGCTTTCTTCTTCTACAATTATGAAGATTTGAATATCCCCGAAGACGGAATCTATTGCCGCGAGGAGACCTATATCCGGGACCCGGAGCTGTGCCGGGATTTCGCCTGGGCTACACTCCAGGGTTGGGAATACGCCTTCGCCCATCCCGACGAAGCCTTGGAAATCGTAATGATAAAAATGGCGGAGGCGCATATTCCGGTGAACCGCGCCCATCAGAAGTGGATGCTGGCTCGAATGGAAGACCTAATCGCGCCCCAGGGTATGGACTACAGCCTGGGACGCCTCGATGAAGATGCATACCTTCGCGTGTCCAAGATGCTAAAAGGACACGGCTTGATTCCGGAAATTACTCCATTTAGAGATTTCTATAAAGGAGTGGGGGGCGCTGATGAGGAGTAGAGGGGTAGCGTTCAAACTCATCCTTCTGATATGCCTCAGCGGGACAGTCATCTTCGCCATAGTCTTCGGCTATAACTACTCCGTCACCCGAAAGATTGTCCTCGCCAACGTGGAGGAGAATGCGCGAAACCTGGCTTTCGGCACCGTGAACCGCACAGAATCGGTTATTACCCCTATTGAAAAAGTGCCAGAAAGCCTGGCGCGTTTCCTGGAATGCGGAGAATGTGACGGGGAAGCGATGCTGATGCAATTGAAAGCGGCGATCGAGGAGAATCCCGAAATCTTCGGCGGAACCGTAGCCTTCGAACCTTTCGCCTTCAACAAAGATTCGCTCTATTTCGCCCCCTACTATTACTGGGAGGGGGATAAGGTGAAACTGACCTATCTTGGAGGAGAAAAATACCGCTATTTTTACTGGGACTGGTATCAGATTCCCGCAACCCTGTACAAACCGCTCTGGAGCGAGCCTTACTTCGATGAAGGCGGCGGCGAAATCGTGATGTCAACCTATTCCGTCCCCTTTTACCGAAGAGAATCGGGCGAACGAAAGTTCAGCGGGATTGTAACCGCCGACATTTCCCTGACCTGGCTGCAAGCTATCGTGGATTCGATTAAAATCTATCAGAGCGGTTACGGATTTCTGATTTCACGCAATGGCACCATCGTGACCCATCCCTCCCATGACTACATTATGAATGAAACCATCTTCAGCCTGGCGGAAACCGCCGGTGATTCCGCTCTGCGGGAAATCGGAAGGAGGATGATTAAAGGGGAGCAGGGCTTTGTCCAGGTAACCTCGCTGTTCACCGGCGAACCAAGCTGGTTATGCTTCGTCCCGCTGCGCTCCAGCGGCTGGTCGCTGGGTGTGCTCATTCCCGAAGAGGAGTTGATGGCGGACGTGACTAAACTCAGCCGCCGCCTGCTGCTCATTGCCCTCGCGGGAATGGCGTTGCTGCTGATAGCGGTGGCGGTCATCTCGACCGACATCACCAAACCGCTGAGGACATTGGCAAAAGCCGCTGAACGCGTCGGTGAAGGGGATTTGGAAATCGCAATACCCACAGTTAAGACCCGGGATGAAGTGGGAAGATTGTCGGAATCGTTTTCTCAAATGGTGACCTCGCTGCAAGATTATATCCAAAAACTCACCGAAACCACCGCCGCCAAAGAGCGCATCGAAAGCGAGCTGAAAATCGCCCACGACATCCAGCTTAGCATCGTCCCCAGAATGTTTCCCCCTTTCCCCGACCGCAAGGAGTTCGAGATTTTCGCGGTGTTGAAACCGGCCCGGGAGGTGGGCGGGGATTACTATGATTTCTTCTTCCTCGACGATGACCACCTCTGCTTCACCATCGGCGACGTCTCCGGTAAAGGGGTTCCGGCTTCGCTCTATATGGCGGTGACAAGGACACTGATTCGAGCCAAAGCCGCCGCCGGGCTGTCGCCCGCTCAGGTGATGGACCGGGTGAACCAGGATTTAGCTATGGATAACCTGACATCGATGTTCGTCACCATCTTCCTAGGAATTTTCGATGTGCGGGAGGGGATAGTGAGATTCTGTAACGGAGGGCACGACCCCCCCATACTCATCGACAGCGCTGGTGAAATAAAGGCTATGGGGGAACCGGATGGTTTATTGGTGGGAGTGATATCCGATACCGATTACCATACTCATGAGTATCGGATGGAAATTGGGGAGACCGTCTTCCTGTTCACTGACGGGATTACCGAAGCGATGGACCCGCGGGAGGAATTATATACCCGCGAGAGGCTGGAGGATTACCTTAAGCGTTTTAAGAGCCCCGTCCCGGAAAAGCTAATTCGGGAGATGCTCGAAGAACTTGAACGCTACGCAGCCGGACACGAACAATCCGACGATATCACAATGTTGGCTTTGAAATACCTGGGCGATGGGGAATAGAGTAATATCCCCAAAGGGAATTTTAATATCCCGCCAGCTGCGCCTGGTCGACGGTCTTGTAAATTGGAATTACCGTATCCACCTTGGAAATCATCAACGGGTATTCCACTTCCTGTTTGGGCGCGGCAATCACTAATTTTCCTCCGGCGGATTTCAGCGATTTTGCGCCGGAGAGAAGCAGCCTGATTCCGGTGGAGGCCATAAAGGTTACGTTGGACATCTCCACAATGACCAGATGCTGTTTGGGCTCAACCGCGGCCATAAACTGAGCGTTGATTTCACTGACGCCGTCGGCGTCAAACCTGCCGGAAAGGGTAATCTGCTTGATTCCAGCTTGGACATCTTTCACCGAAATTTCCATAATGCTTGCTTTTTTTACTAATTATTCTTTAATTTGAATAAGCCATCGGTCGATGGATTGTCTCCGCGAACCATCGCACAACGAACAAGGAATAAAAACCGGCTCGCGAGATGCGCCGCCGCTAAATTCTAAAGTATAATCGATTGCTATTGTGTCTAGCGATTTTTCTCGGTTTTGAAGTATAATATGAATAATCGGTATAAAAGACCGATTTTCATAGTTTATGGAATATAACTTATAGGGATGAAATTATCAAGTCTATCGCCACTAAAACAGGGGAAATGGTAAGGTTATGGCTGAATTGAAGCGCGGCTGCCCTGATATCAGGGAACATATCTCCTCCGATACGGTAGAGATAAGCGCGGATGTCAAGAACCTTGCCCTTGTGGGGGAATTCATTCGTACCAACGCCGAAAACGCCGGTTTCGAGGAAAAGGTCATCTGCGCCCTCGAACTGGCGGTGGATGAAATTGTCTCAAACGCCATTATACACGGCTGCGAAGAGCACAGTGAGGAAAAGGTAGTGGTCAAGGTGGACATCTGCAGCGATGTTATGGTGATTATGATAGAGGAATCCGGCAGAGAATTCGACCCCTTTGAAGCGGAAGAACCCGATATCGACGCCGACCTCGAAGACCGAAAGATCGGGGGATTGGGACTGTTCTTCGTGCGGCAGATTATGGATGAGTTTTATTTCGAAAAAGGGGAAAACCGGCTGAAAAGATTCTATATGGTCAAAAGAATCCCATAAAAAAGTCGGAAGGTTGGCAAGTCCATAAGTCAAGAAGAATCGTAGGCGGATTTGTTACTCGTCACTTGTTCGCACTCCCCCGCGTAAACCGACTATCATTCACTAAACACCAACTACCAACCACCACAAAGCGTGGCGCTTTCATTGCGGTCTTCAAACTTTCCCACTTTCTCACTTTCCAACTTATTACTTCATATCACCACGACGCAATCACCAAACCCGCATCCTCATCGATGACATAGATGTAATCCCCGTCGATAGCGATGTCGGTCGGCGTGACCGTGTCGAAGTTGAACAGCTCTTTAGGATTGGCAGGGTCGCTGACGTCCACTGCGAACACCCCGTCGTAAAGGTCCATAACCAGCGCCCGATCGCCGCACACTCTCACCTTTTCGCAATCCCTCGCCCCCTCGAACCGCAAATTCGCCACCCGCACCGGCGCCGCTGGAATTGAAACATCCAGCACCTGCAATCCCCAGTACCGGTCCGCCAGATAGCAGTAATCCCCCTGAACTGCGATTCCCCGGCAGAACCCCTCGGTGTCGAAACGGCCCAGGCGCGTTTCCGTAGGAATATCCACTATATCCATACCGTATTCATCCACCGCCAGATAAGCGGTATTGCCGCTGTCGGAAACCGCGAAGTCGTAAATCAAACCGTTGGGAAAATCGTAATTGAGGGTAGTCTTCCGGAGGAAACCGGCGGTCCCCACCGGTTCATAAACCTGAGTGTAGAAACCGTGTTCATCTCCCACATTGTCGATCAAATGCAGCAACAATGAATCGACCACGAGCGAGTCGCTTACATAATGGATGACTTCCTGCACATACAATTGCGAAGGCCCGCTCGAGGTAATGAACTTAATCTGAGCCGTAGTATCGGAGAGGAGGTCGTATAATGTGATACCGGGATTGGTTCCGTTGCTTCCGATAAGGTATAAATGGCTGGTGGCGGGAAAGTACTGCACGCTGTTTACCCAGCGGTAAACCGAACCGCTGGCGCAGGGAAAAGGATAGCCGGGCGATGCCGGGTCCGAAAGGTCGATTTTAAACAGTCCCGCGTAATCGGCGGCGATGAAGGAATTGGCGCCGTTCAAAAACAGCCCCTTGAATACACCCACCGGCGGAATTTCCGCCACAATTTTATAGGGAGTCGGAGGCTTCCCCGCGGGATTTTTCCGCTCGCCGCAGGAGATTATTAACAGCGGCGCGGTTATCAACAAAATAATCCAATATGCAGGCTTCATCGGTTCGCTCCTAAGTCTGTTGCTGATACTAAATGACACCTCGCTCGGAAGCTTCGAAGAATTTCACGATGCTCTCCACTTCCGGGATCATAGGATTGGATTTAATCTGTTCCAGGGCTTTTGACCGGGTTAAATCTGTCTGGTAGATGAGGCGGTAAGCCTCCTTGATGGCTTTGCGCTGCTCAGGATTGAATCCCTTGCGCCTGAGGCCTACCACGTTCAATCCCTCGTACCTCAAGGGAAGCCCCCCGGCCAGGATATAGGGCGGAACATCCTTCGACACCCGGAACAGCCCGCCTATCATACTGCAGGCGCCGATGTGGACGAACTGGTGGATAGCCACTAATCCGGAGACGATGGCGAAATCATGGATGGTAACGTGTCCCGCCATCTGCACCCCATTGGATAAAATTACGCCGTCGCCGATGATGCAGTCGTGAGCTACATGCGAATAAGCCATCAACAGGCAGCCTCGCCCAACCACAGTCTTTAAACTGTATTCAGTGCCCCGGTTGATAGTGGCGTATTCCCGAACTACAGTGTTCTCCCCGATTTCGGCAGTGGTGTATTCTCCCTTGAATTTCAAATCCTGGGGAACGGTGCCAATCACCGCCCCGTGATGCACTTTCACGCCGGCGCCAAGCCGGGTCCCTGCCGCAATCAGCGCGTTGGAGGCTATCCGGCAGCCCGAGCCGATAATGACGTCAGATTCAACAATTGTATGAGCCCCGATTTCCACATTATCGGCTAACTCAGCCCCGGAATCCACCAACGCGGTCGGATGTATCTTCATCCAGAGTCTTGTCCTCTAATAATGTTACCGACGATAAATGCTTGTTATCCTGAAAATAAGTCTTCAAGTAGAAAACACTGTGCCGCAGAAGTTTCCCGCACCCGGCCTAAAACTGTCATTGCGAACGAAGTGAAGCAATCGGGTGATATTCCTTAGTTCCCACGCTCCGGGACAAACTAACCACCAACCACCAATTACCAACCATCAAATCATTCCCGGTCCACCACCACCGCCGTCATCACCGCCTCAGCCGCAAGCGTGTCGCCCACATAAGCCGATCCCTTCACTTTGCAGATGTTGCGCCGGAACAATATCTTCTCCACTCTGATGTAAAGCTGGTCGCCTGGCATCACCGGACGCCGGAATTTGACATCGTCCAGTCCGGTGAAAAATACCAGCTTATCGTCCGGATTCTCAAAAGAATTAAGCAGCAGGACACCGCCCACCTGCCCCATAGCTTCCACAATCAGCACTCCCGGCATAATGGGATGCCCCTGAAAATGTCCCTGGAAGAAAGGCTCGTTGATGGTGACGTTTTTTAATCCGGTAACCAGCTCGCCGGGGTGCATTTCCAAGATGCGGTCCACCATCAGGAAGGGATAACTGTGGGGTAAAATGCGCATAATGGCGTCGATGTCGAACACCATCTCCTTCTCCACTCGTGTCTGGTATTTTTTCGTCAGCTTCTGAGTTTCGAAGTACTTACGCACCTTCTTAGCTATTTCCACGTGAGACGCGTGCCCGGCCCGGGCCGCCATCACATGCCCCTTGATAGGATTCCCCAACAATGCAAAATCCCCTAACAAATCCAGCACCTTATGCCGCACCGGCTCATTGGGGAAACGCAACTCCAAATCCCCGATTATTCCGCTGTCGTAATGCAGTTCCATGCCTGACATTCCGAATAGTTCCTGCAGGCGTTCCACCTCCTCAGGCTTGATTTCCCGGTCCACAAAGACCACCGCGTTTTTCAAACTGCCGCCTCGTATCAGCCCCATCTCCTTCAACTGCTCGGTTTCGGATAAATAGCAGAAAGTGCGAGCCCCGGCATATTCCTTCTCGAATTCCTCGATATCATACATCGCCGTATACTGCGTCCCAATTTTCACCATCTGGTAGTCGATCATATAGGTGATACGGAAAATCGGCGAAGGGACTATGACAATGTCTATCCCCTTCTCCTCATCGTGATAGACTATTGTCCGCTCTATCTCAATGTATTCCCTGGGAGCGGATTGCTGAACTATACCCGCGCTCTTCAATTTTTTGACGAAGGGGAGCGCCGAACCGTCCATCACCGGAGGTTCATTCTCGTAAACTTCTACCAGCACATTGTCGATCTGCAGCCCGTAAAGCGCAGCCAGCACGTGTTCCACAGTGTGAACCTGAACCTCACCGGCGCCGATAGTGGTGCCCCGTGAAAGGTCCACCACATGGTCGAGGTCGGCGTCTAAAGTGGGCTTTTCCGCTAAATCGGCCCGCATAAACTTGATGCCGTGATTCTCAACTGCAGGCTTGAAAACCATTTTGGTTCGGTTCCCGGTATGGAGTCCGACGCCGGAGATAGAGGTCTCTCCGGCTATGGTTTGTTGTTGTTCCAGCATTTATATATCGTAACTATTTTATATTTATAGTGTGGATTTCAACCCGCTATTTAACCTTATCAATTCATAAATTTGACATGATTTACATGATTAACAAGATATGTCTTATAAAATAGCTGTATTCTAATATTCTGAAATTAATTTAGAATTAATATCCTGTAAATCTTGTTAATCCTGTCTATTATAATTAATTCACGGATAATTCAGGTTAAATCATCATAACGAATTAAGCGCCCCGAATCATTTCAGCAATATCGCCTTACAAAAATAATCGAATCCCTCCCCCTGAAGCCGGTAAAAATACATCCCGCTGGATAGTCCGCCGGCGTTAAACCGCTTGCTGTGCCTCCCCTGCGGCAGCCTGCCCTTGAATACTTCAGCCACTTCCTGCCCCATCAAGTTATAAACCACGAGCCGGACATCACAAGCCTGCTGAATATGAAATTCCAGCGAGGCTTCACTATTGAACGGATTGGGATAACCGGACAGCAGACATTCTGTCCTGGGAATCTCTGCGGATGCGGTGTTTCCGATATTTGAATATTGATGGGAATAGATATGGAAACCGTAATAATCACAGAGAAAAATCCTGCCCTCGTCCTGGGATACACCGTAAGCGTAGCCATCGACCGGAATCACATCTCTGATTACCGGATTGAGTAGATTCGAAACATCTATTACAACCAGCGAGGAATTGTCGGCGATATAAACCGTATCCCCGGCGAGCGCCATCTCTGACGGCATATCCGGCAGCGGAGTTGAGGAAATTGTATGAGGACTGCGAGGATTACCGTAATCGATTATTATCAATCCGTTGGATTGGTCGATTAGATAAGCGATACTATCCCGCACCTTGACATCGTGCGCGCCCGCTCCGGTAGACAATTGGCTTATCAGCGTTGGTGAATAAGGGTCGCTCAAATCAACGATTCCCAGTCCCTCCTGAAAGGCGACATAGACCAGCGTATCGACGATATCCAGACCTTTGCAGTGAACACCGAGATTGAGGAATCCCAGTTCCTGCGGCGCCGCAGGATTCGAAACCTCGATTACTTCTATCCATCCCGGCGGCGAAGGACTAACTCCCCACCCGGAAACCACTGCCAGATTTCCTTCCTTGTCGATATCCGTATAATGATTAATATAGGTGGTAAATTCCGAGATTACCGCCGGACTCTCCGGATTGGCGACCGACACAATCCCCAGAGCCATCTCACCGCCGTTGATATAAACCGTAGTATCTTCGACTATTAAGTTCATCCCCTTGAAATAGAGGCTGGAAAATTCCGTCTGACCGACTATGAATGGTTCCCTCGGATTGGAAATATCGACACTGATAATCCCGTCCTGACCCGCCGCGACATAGGCGTAATCCCCCGCCCCGGCCGATTTGTTGATATATGAAGGCGGAGCGATGGTCCCGATGGGATGAGGATCGGTTATGTCGGAGATGTCGAACAAATACACTTCGTGCCTGGTGGGAAAACTCAGCCGGTCGGGCGAAATAGAATAGGCGTATCCTCCCCCGGAAGTGACCCGGGTCGACCATCTTGCCAGAGCCGGCGGGAAAGGAATCGCCCCCCCATAGCCGCCGTAACGAACCGGCGCGGAGGGATTCGAAATATCCCATATCTGCATCCCGGTTTGACCCGCGGCGAAATAGAGGGTGTCGCCCGAAGTTTCAAGCCCCACATTGGGAAATAAAACTACGCCGAAAATTCCGGATTGACTGATAATAGAAAAATTCGGTGGATTCGAAACATCGACCGCAGCAAATCCCCCGCGATTTATCATCGACGAGCGGTACAGCGCAAAAACCGCCCTGTCGTTATGGACAACATCGAAAAAACCATTCCCCTGAAGCGTAACTTCTCCAATCTCCCGCATTTGGCTGAGGTCGCGCACATCGTAGAACTTCAGCCCCGAACTGCCGTTAGCGGTAATCAGCAGACTGTCGTCGGTCACCGTCAATGAATACACATTACCCGGAATCTGAAGCGATGATATAAGCTGAGGGCTCGCAGGATTCGAGATGTCCACTGCCGCCAGCCCGGTAGTTGCGCTGTAGGCGAAAATCACATCGCCAAGCTGGTCTATATCGTTCACAGTAGTGGATACTGCGCATTCCCCAAGGAATTGAGGGTTCTGAGGGTTGGAACCGTCATAGATGAGAATACCCCGTCCTTCCGCCGACACGCAAATCCTGTCTCCCAGTTTATCCAGTCGAAATGCGTTACTGCCGGGGATAGACACTGCGCCGACTAATTCGGGATTGGCAGGGTCGAAAACGGAATATACCTTTAAATTCCCGCTGTAACTCTGTTCCCCGTCGGCAATCCAGATATGCCCATCGTGATACAGAATATCATAGAAATCGCCGGGGAATACCGCCGAGCCCAGATGAAAAACATCGTCGCTGCTGCCGTTGAACTTGAAATCCGGCACAGCCTTCGATTCACCGCTCCAGGGGTAAATATCCGGGGCGCCGGCAAAAGCGGAAATGGCTGCGCATAGAATTAAAATGATGGCGCTTAGATTTATGTACATTTTTCTACTGAACATAAACGGGGCTGTTTCCCAAATGGTTCATATGTGTTTTCGAATCTCCGTATTCAACTATATATTCAATAATAATAGTTACTTGGTGTCGGGTGCGGGGACCCGACACCACGGAAATAGGATTTCGGCAACATGCCCGAATATTCTCGACTGTAATGAAAAAGGTCTGCGGGTCATACATATTTGAAAGGTGGTTCTTTACCACCAACCACTATTCACCAACCACCAACCACCAACCACCAACTCACTTCCCCTTAAGTTCCTCAACCGTCTTTTCCAGCCGGGCGAGCTGTTTCAACATCTCCGGCAGTTTCCGCAGTGAAGCTTCGATGCGCTTGGTCTCCATTATGGGCCGGGCGGGATAGCCGAATATGGTAATTCCGGGAGGCGTGTCCTTGGAAACTCCAGACTGTGCCCCTACTTTCACTCCGTCGCCGATTTCGATATGGCCCACCGTCCCTACCTGACCCCCCATCATCACCCCCTGGCCGATGCGGGTGGAGCCGGAAATACCGGTCTGCGCCGCGATAACCGTGTGCGCCCCCACCTCCACGTTGTGTGCAATCTGTATAAGGTTGTCCAGCTTAGCTCCTTGGCAGATGCGGGTCACCCCCAAAAATGCCCGGTCGATACAGGTGTTAGCGCCGATATCCACATCGTCCTCAACTACCACCGTGCCCACCTGAGGTATCTTTTCGAAACGCCCCTCCACCGGCGCAAAACCGAATCCTTCCGAACCGACCACCGCGCCTGAGTGAATTATAACTCGTTTCCCGATTTTTACATCGTGCCGGATGGTGACCCGGGAGTGAATAAAAGAATCGTCCCCGATTTCCACGTTAGCTTCTATCACCGTATTAGCGCCGATGCTGACCCTATCCCCGATAACCGCATTTTCGCCGATAACCACCCCGGGTCCAATCCCCGCGTCTTGACCCAACCGAGCGGTGTCGGTAATCACCGCGCCGGGGTGGATTCCTTTAATCCTGGGCTCCGGTTCCGGGTAAAACAGCTTCACCACCATCAGCGTAGCATGATAGGGATTGTCGGCTCTGACCACCGGGATTTCCGGTTTGGGAAACTTCCGGTCGATTATTATCGCCGAGGCCTTGGTATCCGGCACCAGCCTGGCGTAGCGGGGATTGGAGAGGAAGGTGATTTCCCCTGCAATGGCTTCGGTCAGAGTGTTGATTCCGCTAATCTCTATGTCTTCCCCTTCGACCGAACCGGAAACCCGTTCCGCAATTTGAGATAGTCTCATTTTATTACCTTGAAAATAGCGGCTGCGTTTATACGCGAGCCGTGAATTTTCATCTTAAGTTGTACGAGGTCGCGAAAGAGAGCCTCGTATGGAGGCTTATCCTAAAAATAAGTCTGCAAGTCCACAAGTCCAAAAGTCCGCGAGTCATAATAATTGTAGGGTGGGTTTCAACCCACCGATTTCCTATAACCGGCAACCGGTAACAGGCAGCTTGTAACCGGCAGCCTATTTCTTCTTCATCTCCTCAATCACCAGTTCCGTCAGGTCGAATTCCGGCTTGGCGAATACTATGTTGCCGGCGCTGGCGTCGAAAATAATGTCGTAACCGCCCTCCTCGCCAATCTTGTTGATGATGTCGTTAATCTTGTCGATTATCGGCTTAGACATCTCCAGGTTGCGTTGATACATCTTGCTTTCGGTCTCCTTGAGAAACCGCTGGTAGTTCAACACCAGTTGTTGATACTGCTGCTTCTTCTCCTGCTTCTTCTCATCGGACCACATCAAAGACTGGGCGTCGATTTCGTCTTCCAGGTTCTTGATATCCATCTCCATCTGCCGAGCCTGCCGTGTGTACTCCTGCTCCTCCTCCTTTAACTGTTTTTCCGCGTCCTTATACTCCTGGCATTCACTCAAAATCTTCTCCGCTTCGATATAACCGATCTTAAGGTCCTTCGCCCCCACAGTCCCGGCTAAAAACGACAACACCGAAAGCATAACTGCCAACGTCAAAATCCGTTTCATTTTACTTCCAAATTATTAGTATGTTACATTTTTTCATAAGGTATGTTTGCTGGGTGGGTTTCAACCCACCACCTGTCATTCCGGCGCAGCCGGAATCCTTCTTCGTAGGGGCGAAGCATTTTTAGGTAATGACAATATATACAAGTGCTTGAAAAAATGCTTCGTCCTTATAAAAACATACAAATACGCTTATTTACCTTGAAAATAGTGGCAGCGCCTATATGCGAGCCGTGAATTTTCATGCTAAGTTGCGTGAGGTCGCGAAAGAAATCCTCGCATGAAGGTTTATACGCTTATAGGATTCATCCCCCCGCATTACACTTCAATCACGGAATTTATACTTGTAACTTGTTACTTGATACTTGTAACTTCATACCCTTCGGCTTCCAAACCGGCCTCGAAGCATTTCATATTAGCTTCGAGGAAACGCTTCGGAGTCACCCGCGTTATCGTCTCTTTGAGTTCATCGGCGCTGAAAGGGCTCTCCGACTGAGCCGCTGAAAATCCCAGCAGCACCAGATTGGCGGACATCGGCGCCCCCATCTGCAAAGCCATCTCCCCCGCGGGAAGGGTCTTTGCGCTAATCCCGTTATCCGACAACCATCTCAGCAGTTCCGGCGTGAAAATTCCATTTGGAGCGTCCGCGAAGCAGCAGCCCCCCTTCTTAAGATAAACCATATTGCGGATAGTCTCGTCCCGATGAAATGTATAAAGGAAATCCGCCTCACCTTTCATTATCAAAGGGCTGGAGTATTCACCGATTTTGAGGAAACTCGCCACCGAACCGCCCCGCTGGGACATCCCGTGAGTCTCCGAACCGATAATGTCGTTACCCCGGGCAGCGGCAGCCTCCGATAGTATCTTTGTGGAAAAAAGTATCCCCTGTCCCCCCACCCCCGCTAACACGATTTTATGATTCATAATTTATTGTTTTCTTATTGATAACGGACGAAATTAGTAATATCGGCGGAATAAGATTCCGCCCTATGCATTCCCTTAATAGCCGTAATAGCCTATGAATTTTTTACCAATCACCAACCACTAATCACCAACCACCAACCACCAACCACTACTTCCCGTTCCGGGGCACAATAGCGTCGAAGGGGCAGGTGATGACGCAAAGACCGCAGTTCACACAGATTTTGCGGTCGATTTCCACCCGCTTCTCGCTCTTGATTGGAACCAGCGCCGGACATTCGAACTGCCCCACGCAAACCATACAGCCGTTGCACTCCTCGGTGATATCCAATACCACCTGCCGCTCCCGCAAAACCTGCGGCTGGTGCAGCACGCAGGGGAACCGGGCGATTATCACCGCCACGCCCCCCTCAGGAGACTGATTGAAAGCCACCGCATCCTTGACGTGAGCGATCATCCCCGGAATATCGTAAGGGTCAGCCAGGCACATAAAACGCACCCCGCAACCCTCCACTATCTGCTCCAGAGGAATCTTTACTCCCTGACTGCCGTCCGGGAGTCCTCCGGTCCCCGGAGTGGGCTGCATCCCCGTCATCGCCGTTATCTCGTTGTCCAAAATTATCAAGGTGAACCGCGCGTCGTTATAGACTGCGTTCATCAGCGGAGCCGTCCCGCTGTGGAAAAAGGTCGAATCGCCGATAGTGGCGATGATGGGTCTGAACTCGCCGCTGTGTTTGTAGGCTTGATACAAACCGCACGCGATGGTGACCGCGCCCCCCATATCCAAACAGGTATCCACCGCCTTCAAATTCAATCCCAGGGTGTAACACCCGATGTCCGAGGGGAAAATGGCGCGGGGAAAAGCCTTACGTATCGCATAGAACGCCGCCCGCTCCGGACAGCCCGGGCACAGCGTAGGCTTCCGTACCGGCAAGTCCGCGCCTGTAATGATATTCCCGATAGCGTCCTGGGAATCTTTGTTCGCCAAAGGCGCTATCCCCAAAAACTTCGAAAGCGCCCCGTCCATCACTTCGGGAGTCAATTCGCCCTGATTGGGAACGTCGCCGGTCAGCCGTCCCAAAATCCTGGATTTGTCTCTGATTTGAAGCTCGATAACAGCGTCGGTCTCCTCCAGAATCAACACCCGGTCGAATCGTTTGACAAAATCCGCCGCCTTCCCTTGCGGCAGGGGATGGGGCGTCCCAATCTTGAGGATGGGGACTTTTAGACCGCGCTCCCTGAGCAGGTCCTGCGCCGTGGCGAAAGCCACATTGCCGCTGATGATACCTAAACTGCTTTCAGCATCCTCATCCACCACATAATTCAGGTCCGAAGTCTCGAATCGCGCCTGAATCTCAGCCAGTTTCCGGTTAAGTTCAGTGTGAAGCTGAAGCCGGAACCGGGGGATAGCCGCCCAACGGTTGGGTTTCTTCCTGAAAAAAGCTTTCCGCTCCAGGTCCGAAATAGGATTGTAGCGGATGTTCTGCTTGGCGTGGCAAACCCGCAGCACCGGCCGTAAAATCACCGGAATCTCGAATTCCTCGGAAAGCTCGAAAGCCCGCTTGACCATCGCCGCCGCTTCTCTGGGGGAAGAGGGGTCGAAAACAGGAACCTTGGCGAACAGCCCCCAGAAGCGCGTGTCCTGCTCCGTCTGAGACGAATGCGGACCTGGGTCGTCGGCGGATATGACCACAAATCCCCCCTTCACTCCGGTATAGGCGCTGGACATAAGCGGGTCGGCGGCGACATTTAATCCCACCTGCTTCATCATCACCGCTGCGCGTTTACCCGTATAGGAAGCGGCCAGCGCCACCTCGAAAGCCACCTTTTCGTTGACCGACCATTCGATATAGGTGTCGAGGTTGTGGCGCTTCTTGTACATCACCACACCAGGTAATATCTCCGAAGAAGGCGTGCCGGGATAAGAGGTGACAATATGACAGCCCGCCTCCACCAATCCTCGAGCGATGGCGGTGTTTCCTAACAGTATTTCCTGTTCTATGTCTATTACAGTTGAATCGGACTTCATCGAGTTGAACTCGTTTTATATCATTCGGTTATTGAAAAAAACTATGGCAGGCAGGGGACAAAAATCCACGATGCCATACTTATCCGTATTGAGCGGATTAATCTAAATAAGATAAATATATTTACATTAAAAGTCAAAAACATAGCGAGGGAAACCGGGAAAGGGAGGTGTTATAGGTATGATATTTCAGTTGAATTTATACGGTGGATTTAATCCACACAATAATAGCGGGGTTCTTTCAGCGTGAACTTGCTACTCGATGCTCGAAAATTTCTTCGTTAAGTCAGGTCTTTAGCGAAGCGGAGACCTGACTTCTAAATTCCGGTCTGAACACTTTACACTTTAATACTCGCCTCTCACTCAAATGCCCGCATCCAATGTTATTCTGGTGGAGGTTTGACTTCTTCATCGGAAATCTTGTCAGAAGGCCGTCTTCTATCCTTCAGGATTAGATGCGCCCCCACCACAATCAGTATCAGCGGCCAATACCGGGCGATGATTTCCCAGGGGCTTTGACGAACCAGCCAGTAATTATAAGCCAATCCGTAAACTCCGACGAACAGACAGATTGCCCCCGGAATAAGCAGTCCCCAATCGGAGGACTTGAAAATGAACAGCACGAAAAAAGCTATCCCCACAATCGCGGGAAACACCGGCCACATATAGCGCATTGAATCGTCAAGGATGTAGTGGTATCGCAGCAGAAAGAGCAGGCCGATGAGCAGAACTATGGCGCCGGGGAATACTCCCCCCTTGTCTTTGGACTTGAAAGCGACCGCGAATAGCGCCGCGCCCGCCGCTATCAGAAAATAAGACCAGTGCAGGTGAATTAAATCCACTGCGTTCAACAACAATATCGCGCCCGCTATCACCAGAATTACTCCCAGAATGGGAATGCCTTTACTCTTGGACATCTTCAGCCTCCTCTTTTGTTGACTCAGGTTCGTCGGGAAGGACGAAATAGAGTATGATATAAACTACCAGGCCAATTCCACCGGTGAAAACTATGAACAGGCTCCAGAGCAGCCGCGCGACTGTGGGGTCGAGGTTGAAATGACGCGCTGTGCCCGAGGCGATTCCCAAAAACATCCGGTCGCTCCGCATACGATAGAGCTGGTCGGTTCCGACACATTTCTTAGACTCAAGACCCCGGCGGCCAGCAAAAATCAAAGCCAGCCCTGCCACGATGATAAGTAAGGGCCAGAAAAGAGCGAATCCCCCCCAGAAGAATGGAAAAAAGACCCAGTTGAAGTTCCCAGCTAAGACGATCAAGCCCAGCGCTATCAATACGATTCCCCAGATTAAACCGCTGCTGCCGGTCTTGGATTTCTTGACTTCGGACGCAGCCTCGCCCGGATTCAAGGGAATGATGATGAGCGAGACGATATACAGCAGCAGTCCCGCCCCTCCCACCAGTGTGAACACCACCCACAATATCCTCATCAGTGTTGAATCGATGTTGAAATATTCCGCCAAGCCGCCGCACACCCCCCCTAACATCCGGTCGGAACTCGAACGGTACAGTTTGCGCACTTCCGGTTTATCCATTATTCAGTTAAACCTCTAAATATTTGAAAGCGTCCAAAAATATACAAAAAGATGTTTAATCGTCCCCCCGTTAAATTAGACATTAATCTGCCCGGTATTGTTGCAAATATCCTATCGTCAATGGTAAAATTAACATAATAATCCTCAATCTCAAAACCTGAAGGCGAGATTATTGTCAATTTCCCTCTTTTTTCACATATTATAGATTAATGATGCCGAAGAGATAGTCATTCCAAAATATGATTCACATTTCAGCCTAAAACCTCTTAGATAAATCCCGGCGGTTCAAAATGAAAAAGCTGTCCGTGCTTCTCGTTCTGATATCCCTCTCGTTTTTACAGCCCTATTCCTCAGTCTTTGCCCAATTTTACATCGACAACATCGAATTTCTGGGCCATAACGAGCAAAATCGGGCGCACCTGATGGATTTGGAAATCGCAGGAACCAACGCCTATGTCGCCAACGGTTTCGTGCCCGGAACCGAGACCTACGATTTCTCTAATCCCTATGGCATTACCCGCGGAACCCGCACCGGCGCAAAATGCTGGAGGCACCGTGCCTATGGAGACACGCTCTTCGCTTTCTGCCGCAGCGACGGGCTGCAAATCTACAGCATCGCCGCCAGCCTCAACCTGGTAGGACAATGCGGCTCGGGAGCCAGCGATAGAGCCTTCGAGGGGGGCGCTTTAATCGGCGCTACCCTCTATGCCGCCGCACACCAGGCGGGGATTGCGCTGGTGAACGTCAGCAGTTTGTCAAATCCCTCCGTAACCGGAACCTTCCCCCTCACCGATAACGCCTGCTGGAATATCGCCGCCTCCGGAGATTACCTCTTCATCGCCAACGGCAGATACGGCTTGGCGGTGGTGAGAGTCGGCGCGGTGTTGATAGAAACCGCTGTTTTGAACCTCCCCGGATTGGCAAACGACATCGAAATCGAGGGCAGCACCGCTGTGATCTCACTGGGTGTTGACGGCGTCGCCGCGGTCGATATTTCACAGCCGGAGAATCCGGTCCTGTTGGATATAGCGCCCTCTTTAGGATGCGCCTGGGGACTCGGAATTCGCGGGAACTATGCCGCTGTGGGGTCATGGAGGACGCTGGAAGTGTTCGACATCAGTAATCCCCACTCTATCAGCCTTGCCGGCTGGGAAAACACCAAAACCTGGGCGATGGGAGCCGACTACGGCGAATACCAGGGCGAAGGAATGATTGCGGTGGCGGATTGGAGGGGTGTGAGCGCTTTTCGATTAGGAACGGAAACCGTTCCCGACATCGACGCTTACCCGATGAACGTGGATTTTGGCGCGGTCGCCGCTTCTGAAGACACTACGGTTACCATCAGTAACACCGGAGGCGCTCCACTCATTGTCACCTCCATATCCACCCCCGTCGGGATAACTCTCAGCCAATCATCCTTGACGTTGCAGCCGGGAGCGTCACTCGACCTCACAATGACCGCTACCGGCGGCGCTGTGAACGGATATGTCACCTACAACTGCAACGACCCCAACGAAACCGCTTTCCGCCAGTATGTTTACGCTAACAACAGCAGTTTCCCTCAAGCAGGTTCGGCCGCCCCCGGCTTCAACCTGCAGGGCACCGACGGCGTCTGGTATTCGCTGTCCGATATGCGGGGGAATGTAGTCTTCCTGGAATTCGGCGGGGGATGGTGACCCTTGTGCGGGTCGCAGTCTGCGGCCACCGACGCCACTATCTATGAACGATACCAGGGGCGGGATGTCCTGATTTTCGAAATCGGCGGCAATATGAGCGAACTGCAAACCTTTGTCAATGTCTTCGGCTGCCGCTTCCCAGGATTGTATGACCAGGGTAGCAGCGTGTATCGTAACTACCGCGTGCCCCACCCGGAAGCCCCCTATCCTCAGGATTACATCATCGACCGGGATGGGAATGTCGCTTACTGGTCGGATGAATACGACCCACAGGAAATTATCCGTATCATCGACCGGCTCCTTGGAAGCTCGCAAATCCGGATCAACCTCTCACCGCACAATCCCCCGGTGCAAATCGCCCCCGGCGGGGGAAGTTTCACTTACACCGTGGAATTAGTCAATAACGATTCAAATCCTCATACGATCGATGGATGGATTGACGCCGTCCTCCCTTCCGGCGCCGTTTTCGGTCCCATCGTTTTACGCACAGGCTTGTACCTTCCCCCGGGCGCTGCCTTAAGCCGGGATTTGACCCAAAATGTCCCTGCCAACGCCCCTACGGGCAATTACACCTATCAGGCTAACGCCGGAAGTTACCCCGATAGCATAGCAGCTTCAGACAGCTTCCCCTTCGTTAAACTGCCGGGCGTTGAATACAGCGGGCAGGAAGCGGCGGGCAAAAGCCTGCGCCAAAAATAAATGGTCCTTATAGCGATTTTTGAAGGGCGCGCTGCCGAAATCCCATTTCCGTGGTGTCGGGTCTCCGCACCCGACACCAAATATTTATTATTATTAAATATACTGACGACTGCCGGGAGCGTGTCTAATAATGTTATTGCGAGGACGTCAGCCGTACGGCTGAACGAAGCAATCTTTAGGGCTGTATTAATCAATAAGATTGCTTCACTTCGTTCGCAATGACAGAATATTAGTTTTGATAATCCCGACTGTTTGCGCCTCTTTTAGAGAAGAACCAAACAATAAATGAGCGTAGCGGGGAGAATTTCCAATTGTGATTGACGAAAGAAGCCAGAAATTCGGATTGCCAAATTCTCTGTTAGTGCCAATTGCAGCGCATAGTGAAGATTCCATCGAAAAGTATGTTGGGACAATTGTTGAACGCATCTTTGGACGAAAGAGCCGCCTTAACGCTATTGCTGTAAGACCTTATGATTGGCCGCCACAGAAGGAACCGGACATAGCTCTCTGGACACACCCGAAAGCGAGAGAATTCGAACAAAGTCTTCATCCTGAACAGCAGGTTTGGGTTTACGTGGACTATTCCGGTTACAGAAAAGCCTATATACAGTTCAGGATGCCGACTATACCAGCAGGTTATGTCCTGGACCATATTCAGAATAGGAAGGCAATTCGGCTTTTGGGATATTCCCATCCCTATTTACGTCTTTGTCCAATCTCTCGCAGAGTAAACACAAGTGGAGGAACCAACACCGGGGGAGAAGGTATGGAGAAGGAATTTCTTCGGTCACTTCCTTTACAATCCAAGACAACACAGAAATCGGTTAGCGATGCTCTGAATTGTGAAATTATCTACGCAGATCCAATGGATTTGACAAAGATGCTGGATAAGTCACCGGGGACAAAAGTATTGACTGGTGTGGGAGAATATCTCAAGTTGTTTTATCCGGAGTAGTTATCTCCCGTATAAAAGTTACACACTTTATACTTTGCACTTATTTCTGACTCAGTCGCGTAAACCGCACCCCGCCAACCATAAATTCCCCTCCAGCATCCGCTTCGAACCAGCGCACTCCAGCCTCCGTATCCCGCACTGTAAGCTTTGTTTGAGGAATAATTTCACGGTCTATCCACCCGCTGGTTTCGGTTAGAATAATTATCTTCTTTATCGCAGCCGGCAGTGTATACTTATCCTCCACCGGAATAATCCCCCCCTCGAAACCAATCTGCCCCCGCGCAACCCCCCTTTCCACCGGTAAAACCTGAAATACCCGGAATTCACGCAATTGATAAGTGACCCGCCGCCAGTCGTAGCTCTTGCCCGCTGTAATGATAAGCGTCCTTTCCGGATTATACTCATCTCCTATCGCTACCGTCCAATCCAGCGTATACCGGTCGACAGCTCGAATCCGAGACCAGCTCAAAGCCCCGGCTTTAATCATCGCACTCGCGCCAGCGTTCTGCTCCGCAGGTATTCCTCCCCCCGGCCAAAATAGAAAATAACAGACCCAAACCGCTATAATAACAGCCGGATACACCCTGCCTAATAGTAGTCTCCGCCTCTCAAACCGGCGGGAAAGCCTGTCAAGCCAGAAAACTCCCAGCAATATTAGTCCGGGGTAATACAACAGTAGATAGCCCGCCTTGGGAAGGTGAAAAGCTAACATAAGTACCAGCGGCGGCAAAACTCCGCTAAGTAAAAACGCCTCAGCATTCAGACCATCACCCGGTTCCCCAACGGGCTTGCCTTTACGCCTAAACGGAATCAGCGGCAGCGCCCAGCCCCAGGCGAGTAACAGCCATAAAAAAGCTTTAGCCAGCATCATAGCGTGAGACCGAACCGACGCTCCCAAGAAGACGCTGGTCTTCCCCCCCGAGGCCGCTAATAGCGATTTCAGATAAGTAAAAAACGGAGCCCCTGATAAAGCGATAGTGGGAACCACCCACACCGCAACGCCGGATAGGAACGCCGGAAACAGCAGCGGGAGTCTATTCCACCGTCTATATTTCCATAGGGAATAAAACGCCATCGGCGCAATCATTACCATCACATCCGGCCGAATCGAACCTGAAAGCCCCCATATAAATCCCGCCAGCGCTGCGTTCAATGATGAATCCCGCTTCAGTCTAAGGAAAAGGTGAGCCAGCAGAATCCAGAGCGCCGCTCCCGCCAGATAAGTGTTGATAATCAGCCCGTAGAACCAGGTCAAGGGGCTGGCGGCGGCGATTAGAACGGCGAGGATTCCCGCCCGCCGGTTCACCAGACTGCATCCCAGCAGCCATATTCCCCAAAGCAGCAGAAGAGTGAAAATTATGTTGAGAATTAGGAGGGAGAGGTGCGGATTGTGAAAAAGTAGATTCAAGCTTTTGCCCAGGGCGGTGTAGCCGATGTATCCGGGCGGGTGAGGGCGGTCTTGAGATATATCGAAGCCCTCCACCCCCAGCAGAAGATTGACGGAATCCCATTCATAAGGTGTCTTTTCTAAAAGGGGAATCCGGCTGAAAAGGATTACCGCCAGAAGCGCTATGATGGTCAGTCGCTTCAAACGCCGTATGTAGTAAAAATAACTATTTAATCTCTGTTACAAAAGTATCCAGCCACACATATATCTACGGAACCTCAATCTTATCGAAAATTCTCTGGATGATGTCCTCCGATTTCATCTCCTCCGCCTCAGCTTCGTAAGTTATCATCACTCGATGGCGCAGCACATCCATCCCGATGGAGCGGATGTCCTCGGGGATGACATAACCCCGGCCGCGGATGAAAGCGTAGGAACGCGCCGCTTGAGCCAGGTAGATTGAAGCGCGGGGCGAGGCTCCATAACTGATAAGGTTATTGAGGTCAGCCAACCCGAATTCTTTCGGCTGCCGAGTGGCGAAAACCAGGTCCAGGATGTAGTTTTCGATTTTAGGGTCAAGGTAAATCTCTCGGGCAACCTTCCGCGCTCTAAGGATAGTATCAGCCTCCACCACCGGCCGGGGCAGCGGAACCTCGCCCGAGGTCTGCTGTCGCAGAATTGCCAGCTCCTCGCCACGGCTGGGATAGTCGATGATTATCTTGAGCATAAACCGGTCAACCTGAGCCTCAGGCAGCGGGTAAGTGCCCTCCTGTTCAATCGGATTCTGCGTAGCCAGCACCAGAAACGGCTGTTCCAACTTGAAGGTCTCCTCGCCAATCGTTACCTGCCGCTCCTGCATCGCTTCCAGCAGCGCCGACTGCACCTTGGCCGGAGCCCGGTTGATTTCATCCGCTAAAATGAAATTGGCGAAAATCGGTCCCGTCCGGGTGAAAAAATTGCCCGTTTTCTGGTTATAGATTAAGGTCCCGATTAAATCGGCGGGAAGCAGGTCGGGAGTGAACTGAATGCGCTGAAATTTAGCGGTAACAGTGGCGGATAGGGATTTGATAGCGGTAGTCTTCGCCAAACCGGGCACGCCTTCCAAAAGGATGTGGCCGTCGGACAGCAATCCCACCAGCAGCCTCTCCACCATACGTTTCTGCCCGACTATTATTTTTGACACTTCTGCCAGAATTGCCTTTATGAAGCTCGATTCAAGCTCTATCTTTTCCGTCAATTCGCGAATCTTTGGGTCCATTTATCTTACCGATTATCTTAGTGTTAAACTCTCAATATTGCATATTAAATGAAGTTCTTACAAAAGTCTGTCAGAAGTGTCACCTTGAACGAAGTAAAGGATTTCATTTTTACCTAACATTATAGTAAACAAGAGATTCTTCACTGCATTCAATGATAAATCAATTAGTTCCAGACTTTAGTAAGAGGCTTGTATTATATACCAAGCATACTCCCCCAAAGTTCCAATTAACCGTTCCGTCCCTCTCCCGGAAATCCATCATCCCCAAAATAAAAAAAGGCGATTCGTAAGAATCGCCTTTCATTGATGAAACTCTTTCTAATGCTCGGTAGCAGCTTCCTCCTCCATTTCTTCAGGCGCTTCCATGGTATCGCCAGCGGCTTCTTCGGTTTCAGCCTCCATGGTATCTGTCATCGCCTCCTGAGTTTCCGGTTCAGCAACGGGAGCGGGTTCTTCCATTTGTTCAGCCTTCTTGCCGCAACCAGCGAGTGTCAACCCCAAAGACACAAGAAGAATAACAAACAGAATTAGCAGTTTTTTCATTGTCTTCCCCTTTTATTAGTTGGAATTGGGAATATTGTGTAACTTTTGTTCCAACCCCATCAAAGTAGGAAAACCTAAGCCAAGCGATAACTGTTGCGCTATCGGGAGCTGTCAGCTTCTGTCGTGGTCAACTCTTCGATTTCATTGATGTCCCGGCCAAGATTTTCTATCTCCCATTCGGCGGCGCTGACCATTTCATGCTCGGGGTAATCCTCGACGAACTTTTCGTAGGCGAGTTTGGCTCTGTCCATATCTTCCAGTTCGTTGGCATAGATGAAACCGATCATAAACTGCGCCTTGGGGCTGTATTCGCTCTTGGGATGTTCCTGAATCAGTTTCTGATAAACCTTAATCGCCTCCTCATAATGCCCCTCCTTTTGGAGTTGATTGGCGTTGGTGAACATCTCCTCCACACTAACCTTTTCACCACAGCCCAAGACTATCAATAATGCCGTCAAGATTAAGGAAAGCGAAAAAAGTCCACGCATATTAGATTCTCCGAATTTTAGATATAAACCCAAATTTAAAACTTTATTCCAAAAAGTCAAGAGATTTTCCCATTATTTTGTAGTGTCAATTTGCCTGTATGAAGATGAACGATTTTTCATAACTATATCTTACTGTAATATAGTAGGATAGAATCAATTGGAATTTGCATTCCGTTTAATCATCTGTGAATATTTATCTTTAATAATCAATTGCTTGGGAAAGAAAACTTCAAAACAGTATATTACAAAACCTTCGGAAATTTCTTTCTTTGATTCCACGCTTCCAATTATAGTTCGGCGCCTTCGTTGAATAGTGTGTCATCTGCAATCACCGGAAAGAGCAGGGTGAAAGTGGAATCTTCGCCAGGCTGACTCTCCACCTTGATAGCGCCATTGTGACTTCGCATTATCCCAAACACAGCCGCCAGTCCCAATCCTCGACCGGTGAATTTGGTGGAAAAGAAGGGATCGAAAATCCTGGCAATGGTGTCTTTCTTCATTCCGGCGCCGGTGTCTTTTATTTTAATGTAAACATATCTGCCTTCGGGAAGGTCTTCATCGGAGCTGGTTTCGCATAAGTATTCCCGGTTGCACTCCGCTAAGCCGGTGGTTAAGGTGATTAATCCCTCCGAGTCCTCTAACGCTTCCGAAGCGTTGGTGACAACATTAAGGATTGCTTGACGAACCTGGCTTACATCGGCTTCTATCAGGGGCAGGTCCTCGGTCAATTCTAACTTCAGCAAAGCTTTGTCGGATATGGTCGATTTTAAGAGACGCTCCGATTGTTCAACTAGACTTGAAAGGTTGAATCTTCTGGGTTCATAAATTCCATTCCCGGTGAAAGCTAGCATTTGCATTGTTAAATGTGCGGCTTGAGCAGCGGATTTCTTCAACGCTTCAATACTCTCCCAGGCTGGATGCAGCGGCGAAAGGTCCATCAACGCTAAATCCGCGTTTCCCAGGATACTCTGCAACAGATTATTGTAATCGTGAGAAACACCTCCGGCTAACAAGCTCAGACTCTCCATTTTCTGCGCTTGTTGAATCCGAGTCTCCAGCCGACGGCGTTCCCCCTCAGCGTGTTTCAACTCGGTGATTTCTGATAAGACACCCTGAATTCCCACTGCTCGCCCCTCTTTGACAATCGGACGGCTTGAAGTCCTCACCCAATGGATTTCATCCGTTTCACTAACAAGACGGAATTCTGACGGCGTTAGCTTGCCCGCTAGAATCTCCCCGAAACGTTGACGCATTGACAGTTGGTCATCTTCAAAAATGAAACTCACAAATGGTTGACCGACGATTATCTCCGGTTCATAACCAAATATCGCTTTCACCGTGGGGCTGATATAGGTAAAGTTACCCTCGAAGTCTATAGCGAAAATAACATCGTTTATATTTTCCACCAAATCGCGGTACTTCTCTTCGCTTATTTGTAGAGCCTCTTCGTCTCGTTTCCGTTTAAGAGCCAGCGCATATAAATCGGCTAACCTTTTTATCGCTTCCAGATCCCTGTCTGAGTAAACGACCGGTTTATTGGCAAGCGCAATCTGACCAAAAACCTTGTCGCCGATTACCGCAGGCGCGGCGAGGAAGTTTTTAATAGCAATGTGGCCTTGTGGGGTGCCGGTCGAAGCTTGGTGGGTATCGGGGGAATTGGTGTAGAATGCTTTGCGTGTGTTCAAGGCGTGTCCAAAGAGTTTAGGATATTTTCCATCGGAGCCTATGGGGAATTCGAGGTTTTTGTTTTTGTCCAGAAAGGGGAGCTCCGAATCCATCATTTTAGTCAAAGTGTGAGGCACATTATCTCGTGTATCAGGATTTATCGAAGACACGAAACCGTGATCGCTATTTGTCAGCGATTTACTGAAATCAAGCACGATTTCGGCGATTTCTTCAACTGAGGCCTTCGTATCGACCAGAGCATTTGATAAAGCCGCCATGGCGCTGTTTACCGCGAGTTCTCTTTGTAATACTTCCTCAGACTGTTTTCGTTCAGAAATATCTCTCACGAAAGCCAACACACAAACTTCCTCATTGATGATGGCTCTTTTCAGATTGACTTCCACCCAGAACAGCTCACCCGTTCCCTTTCGGGCTTTCCAGTCAAACACCTGCGGATCTTCGCTATAAGCCTTATGAATTAATTCAAAAGCAACCGCTTCTGTATAAGAATCTTCATCTGCGCTGAGACCTCCGACACCCAGGGAGATAGCTTCCTCGCGCGTACATTCGTACATTTGGCAAAATCTCAGATTCACGTCGGAAACTGCGCCGGTTTCAGCGTTATGAATCAAAATAGCGTCAACGCTGGCGTCGAATATCTCGCGGTAACCGGAGTCGTACGCCTTCGATTCATCATCGACGCGAGGATTGTCGATATTTTCAGCGCTATTCAAGACTTATTCAAATGTAAATAAATTGATAACAGTAGTTTACTTTGACAAAAGAGTCAGTTTTGATACGTGAGCCGGATTTTCATCATTCGATGAGGAAAAACGAGATGGAGACCCTCTATGAGAGTTTACGGTGGGAACTACCGGAATTCATTTTTAATATAGTAATTTTTTTCATTAAAATCAATTTGCCACCATCCTGTCACTGTAGTACGCAGATTCCGTGTTATGATTTTTAGAATCGCAGATTAATGCAGATGTCCGCTGATTACGCAAATACATATTCAATTAAAACATAGAATTGCGTCCCTGTCGATTAGTATTCGGTGTTTTTAGATCAGGAATCATATTTTAACCTTCCGGGTGAATGTTCCAAGCAGATAATGAAGAATCAAGGTAGTAATCCCGTGCAAAACACACCTTGTCGAATCGATGTATTACAATTTGTCAAAAACCGATGGATTAATCTATATTCGATAATTCACAGTTTCCATTGAGTAAAACGAAAAGCCCCGGTTTGCAGCCGGGGCTTTCTAATTATCCTGTGCCAGCGATAGTGGAACGGATGGAAAGCAAGGAACGGAAAGGGGTTTTGGCTCTTCAGCCAGACTATCCCTGCTCTCTAAGTTTTAGCGACCTTAACAAGCTGAAATTAAGGGCGAATAGCAGTAAGGCGCTGGCAATCAGTGTGCAGCCCCGGGGAGAGACCAGAAGCGAGCAACTGAGGATACCCCCAACGAGCCCCAGGATAAAAATCACTGCCGCGGCAATGATAGTAATCCAGGACAAGCCCTCCAACCACTTCATAAAGACTCCTCCTTACTTATTTTAACATCTTCCTCCCGAATAGTTACATTATCATAACTGTATCTTAACAGAATGTCAAGTTTTGTTGCAAGAATCTTTCGAGAACCATCGAGCTACTTTTGATGAAAATTCACAGCTCGTGGGATACGCTTCCGTTATTTCTGGTAAAAAAACCCACATGAATAATATCGATAATCCGGGTTGAGCGCTTTTTATCGCTGCAGCTCGAAATCAGCGCACGCCCTTGGTGAGCAAGTATCTGGCGAGCTTCTTATCCACCTCATGGGCGTTATCCCGGATATGCCATAGCACCCAATTCTTGATAAAACGAAAAACGTCTTGGTGTAGAAGCGAATCCCCTTTTCTGTACCTTTGGACGTATTCCGCTAATTCTCGTTTGAATTCGAGGTGATATCCTTGGTGTTTTTCATAATCAGGGTAATTGTGCTTCTTCATCAAATCTTCCTCAGCCTTGAAATGGAATGCGGTATAGTCCGATAATCTTCCCAGCACGTCCAACAACACTTTGCTGCCGCGTCCCCGCAGCATCTCTCGGCCCAGATCGTTGACCAGTTTTACCAATTTATGATGTTGAGTGTCGATAGATTCAATGCCGCCGCGAAAACTATCGTTCCAATCGATTTGCATTGGCCCTCCTTTGTATGCCGTTATCACTGAATAGTGATCCTAAATAGAGCGATTTTTCAATAATATTGATTATACTCGAATTTTTCAACTCTCAGCGTTTTATCCTGTGATTTTTTAATTGAAAATAACAACAGCTTCAGGGATTGCGATATACTCCAATCCAAGCTCTGCCGCAGGAATGAATATGATAGAGAGGGCTTGATACTTCCCTGAAATAAATTTGAATTTTTATAAATATTTTATATATTGTTAAGTAATTAATCGATAGCAACAACCAACCGACAAACTATAAAGGAATTGAAATGAGTCTGAAACAAGAAATCAAAGATTTCTTACTGAAAGACGCTAACGAGCGCTTCCTTCGCTATGTTAAAGTACATACCACTTCGGAGGAAGATGTCGATAAAACTCCATCGACAGAACGCCAGTTCGATCTGGCAAAAATGCTTAAGGCGGAGCTTGAGGAACTGGGACTGAAAGATGTGGAACTGGATGAGCATTGCTACACATATGCAACCCTCCCCTCAAATATCGACAAAGAAGTCCAACTCGTGGGATTCATTGCCCACGTCGACACCTCTAACGCGGTTAGCGGGGAGAACGTTAAGCCCCGCATCATCCGGAACTATGACGGTTCTGAAATCACTTTCCCCGAAGACCCGGAACTGAAAATCACCTTCAACGATGTCCCTGAACTTAAGGAAATGGTAGGTGAGAACATCATTACCGCTTCGGGGGATACCCTGCTGGGGGCCGATGACAAAGCTGGAATCGCGGAAATAATGGCTGCTATGGCAGCCTTCAAGAAATACCCGGAACTGAAGCACGGCGAAATCCGCGTTTGTTTCACTCCTGACGAGGAAGTTGGAATGGGAACCGCCAAAATCGATTTGAAAAAAATCCCGGAATACTGCTATACCGTAGACGGGAGCGTCCCCGGCGAGTTGGAGTTTGAGTGTTTCGACGCCTATATGGCCTCGTTCACTTTTAAAGGCATCAACGTCCACCCCGGTTTCTCCAAAGACAGGATGGTGAACGCAGTGAATATCGCTGCGCATTACCTGGCAGACCTCCCGGAATGGGAATCTCCCGAACATACGGAAAAGCGTGAAGGATTTTATCATCCGATGGATATTTCCGGCACACCTGAGAAGACCACCTTCAAAATGATTATCCGTGACTTCGAAAACGCAAAAAACCAAAAGCGGATTCAGTTTCTGGAGAAGTTGAACGCGGTCTATGAAGCTCGATATCCCGGATTGAAAATTGAGATGAACGTTAAGCATCAGTACGAGAATATGGTTCAGGTTTTGAATAAACATCCGCGGTCGCTGGATTTGGCGCGGAAGGCCATCAAGCAAGCCGGATTACAAGTCATCTCCACTGCGATACGCGGAGGCACCGACGGAGCCAGACTTTCGCTGATGGGACATCCCACGCCCAATCTTTTTGCCGGAGGCATGTTGTTCCATTCCCGTAAAGAATTCATCGCCGAATCCAGCCTGGGCAAAGCGGCGGAAGTGGTGCTGAACCTGGGAATGCTCTATGCCCAGGAAGGGATGTAGACTAAACAGTCGGAATAATTCGATGGAACTGCCATTCATTAGAGTGGCAGTTTTTTTATTCGGTAGGAAATAATTTTGGGAGTGGAGGCGGAGTGATTCCCGTTGCCTTTTCGATATTGACAATTCGTTCCACAAAATGCGTATTCAAATGCGCTACACCCTTAATCGCCGAAATTTCTGCTTTAAGCATTATTTCCTTTTCAGCGTTTTCGAGTTTGACAATTCTCTCATGATGATTGAAGATTCTTTCATCGAGCCTGCTTACTTGTTCCTTAAGAGATTTTACATCGCTAATAAGCGTAAATATATCTTGAGTTGTTTTTAATGGGTCGAACATTGTTAACTCCCGGTATCGATTTCATCGAGTTTATCAAGGGTTTCTTTCAAGTGTTTTGTTACTGCTCTTATTTCTTCACTTAGATTTTTCAGTTGTTGTGAAATCATTTCATAGATTTTTTCGTTAGGAGTAATTCCCCACTCGCTAAAGATTGGATTATAATTTTCTTCGTACTTTACAGTTTCGTATCGAGCCGGTTCTGTCTTGATTCCAGGAGGATAATCTCTAACTGGAAGATCGGTCAGCCAAAGCTCACAAAACTTTCTACTGGTATTTATAGCTGTTCTATTCAACTGATTTCTCCAATTCTGTTTTAGCTTTCAATTCATAAATCTCTATTTTGTCCTTACATGTGTTTTTTATTATTTCTAACTTATCTTTATATTTTTCTAATAATTCAATCATTTTTTTGAGGTTTTCATAATCCATTTGGCAGATAAAATCATGTTCATTCGCTTCCTCATCCATAGATTTTATCTTAACTATAAGCATAGGAATAAAGCATTCCAGATTATTTTCATTTTCGTCATTATAAACAGCGCGTAAATCAACAACACCGGTTAGACTCCTTATAATATTAACAACACCTTTCCTGTAAGGTTCGACTTTTATTCTTTGTTTGATCATTTGGTCGATATCAAATAACTTCCTGAGCAAAGCAATTTTAGAATTACTCAGGGTTAATTTATTATTTGCTGAATAATTTTGTATTTCGCTAATCAAGTCCTCTGTCGAAACATCTTTCTCAATTGACCGTTTGAAAATGTGCCGTGATACTCTTGTTAATGAGTTTAAGTCCTCAATTTTAAGTCCCGCGCTTTCTATAAAAGAAGCGGCTATTTCCTCGTTATCAATACCAATACCTTCTTCGTTACGCACAATTTCTGTGAATTTTCTTAGAATACTAACATTCAAAGTTAGTAGTTTTCTGAAATCTCGATGAAAATCCTCTTCATGTATTTCTAAGCCGATACCTTTTGACATTTCTATCCTCTTAGTAATCATTTGAAATGTGGTTGATTAACTATGTCATAAATATATATTTTTTTATATAAAATGTCAATAGTAGTAAAGAGAATTTTCTATGAAGTAAGTAATGTATTATTAGATAAATATTTATTTATAAATTAGTATTTTGTTTATTATTAAAAATGTGCGTTTAAATTTTCATTAACAATTCTATCACCCCATATAGGGGTATCTTGGGTTAATTTTTGATTTTTTACAAATTTTTTATTAAATTGTAAAGATATGAAAAATCGAAGTGCCGGGGCGGCTCTAAAACTTAAAAAGAGAAAATAAATTCAAAAACCGCGCCCGACACCGGTTACTTGATACTCAACACCACGAAGACATATCTGGAGCTTTTATATGGAAGAAATAATCTACCTCGACAATGCGGCCACTGCCTGGCCCAAACCCGACAATGTCTATAAATTTATGGTGGACTTTTACCGCAGCTGCGGGGTCAATCCCGGCAGGAGCGGTTTCGATAAAGCGATTGAAGCGGGAAACATTATCGAAGACCTCCGACTCCGGCTCACCAAGTTTTTCGGCGGCGATGAGGATACACCTGAAAGATTGTGTTACTCTTACAACGCCACCGATTCTTTGAACCTCATAATTCAGGGATTGTTGACTACCGGCGACCATGTCATCACCACCAATGTTGAGCACAATTCCGTCATTCGTCCCGTGAATTGTATGGTGCGCGACCACGGTGTGGAAGCGACTTATATCCCTTTTAACCAACAGGGTTTCATAGAACCTGACGATATCAAGAGAGCGATAAAATCCAACACAAAATTAGTGGTGGTGAACCACGGTTCCAATGTATTGGGGACCATCCAGCCCTTGAAGGACATCGGGGCGGTGTGCAAGGAAGCGGGAGTTTTATTCGCGGTGGACACTTCTCAAACCGCGGGAGTGATTCCGGTGAATATGAAGGATATGCACATCGATGTCCTGGCTTTCACCGGGCACAAAGCTTTGATGGGTTCCACCGGGATAGGGGGGATGTGCGTGCGCAAAAATGTGGATATCCGTCAGTCCCGCGCCGGCGGCACCGGCGTCCGCTCCGCCTATCCTTACCACCTTGAAGACTACCCCTTCCGCATGGAATATGGCACCCCCAATATGCTGGGAATCGCCTCGCTTTGGGCGGGGCAGGATTGGATTGAAGAGCAGGGGATGGAGAATATCCGCGCCCACGAAATGAAACTGGCGCAAAAGTTATTAGACGGCTTTAAAGCTATCGACAACGTGAAAACCTACTGCTGCGACAGTCTGGAAAATCACCTTTCCACAATCACCATCAATGTGAAGGGAGTTGAGGCTGGCGATGTGGGAATTATACTCGACGGGGATTACAGCATTGCCGTGCGTACCGGATTGCACTGCGCCCCCCTGGTGCATCAGCAATTGGGGATACTGGAGATTCACGGCGGCGTGAGATTTTCGGTGGGAGCGTTTAACAAGGAAGAACACATCGACGCCGCTATCAAAGCGGTAGGAGAAATCGTCGACTGGGCGAAAAAGCGCAATAATCACGCATAATAGAGTAATTTATCGATAGGAGGCGCCCAAAAGCTTTTCTCGTTCCCACGCTCCCTCGCGGAAACACAAAAAACGAGGGGCTTAAAGGGAGGTCTAGTTACTCGATACTCGTTACACGTTACTCGCTACACGCAACTCGCATCTCGCAACTAAATTTCGGAGGATATTTAATGCAGGACAGCGACCAGATAAGCCGTTTTGTGGAGCAGCTCAGAGTGATGGCTGATCCCATAAGGCTGCGCATTATCCGGCTTTTGGATTCCAAAGAGCTGTCAGTGGGGAGTATTATCGATGTGCTGGAACTGCCCCAGCCCACAGTTTCGCGTAAATTAGGAGAACTGCGCCGGGCAGGAATACTAACCAACCGAAAACACGCCAAGAATATCTATTATAGCTGGAGTAAAGAGTTTGCCCAATCCCAGCTTAAAGTGGCGGTGATGACCACGCAAACCCCGGAATTCCTCCGAGACCTGACCGCGATTGAACGCCTTAAAGCCAAGCATAAAGGGGGGTCGAGGTTTATTCTAAAATAGACGGTGAAACGGTGATTGGTGCAGGGCGCTTCGTAACTAATATGCTGACAAATCCCCGCATCCGGCAACATTTTCTACTTTATGTCAGGTCTTTAGCGAAGTGGAGACCTGAGATTTTTTTAATCTCAGGATTACATCTTTACCCAAACGCTTTTCGCTTACTCGAAACTCGTTACAAAACTCACTAATTATATCGATTCCATAAAAGATTGTCCTACGTTTTGTCACTCCCGCGAAGGCGGGAGTCCAGTAAGCCTTATAAATACAGAAAGATGGATTCCCGCTTACGCGGGAATGACATCCCCCTTTCTCGTCATTCTTTTCAAGAATGACTATAAAATCTCAATTGAATGTCTGTTCCGTGCGCCTGATAATTTCATCCTGCAAATCCTTTCCCAAATCCACAAAATAATCGCTGTACCCCGCCACCCTTACAATCAAATCCCGGTATTGCTCCGGGCGCTTTTGAGCTTTCCGTAAGGTCTCCGCGGTGACCACATTGAACTGAATATGGTGCCCTCCCAGCTTGAAATAGGCTCTTATCAGGTGCAGGATTTTTTCCATTCCTTCCTCCGAATCGAACACTTGCGGCGTGTATTTTTGATTCAACAGGGTTCCCCCGGTTCGCATGTGGTCGATTTTCGACGCAGACTTTATCACCGCCGTCGGGCCCTTGGTGTCCATCCCCTGCACCGGAGATATCCCCTCCCCCAGCGGTTCATTCGCCAGCCTCCCGTCCGGAGTAGCTCCCACCACGCTCCCGAAATATACGTGACAGGTTGTGGGCAAAAGATTGATGCGAAAATCTCCCCCTTTAGTGTTGGGCCGGCCCTCGACCGCGTGGAAAAAGTCCTCGAACACCCTCTTCATTATATCATCCGCGTAGTCGTCGTCGTTGCCGTAATTGGGAGTCTCTTTCAAAAGCGTTTCCCGCGTCTCACCCCCGCCTTCAAAGTTCCGCCGGAGCAGGTCCAGCATCGCCCCCATCATCATAGTTTTTCTGTCGAATATATGGTATTTTAGCGCGCTCAAACAATCGGTCACGCTCCCCAATCCCACCCCTTGTATGTATGATGTGTTGTACCTGGCTCCCCCATCATTGTAGTCTTTCCCCTTGGCGATGCAGTCGCTGATGAGGGCGGATAAAAACGGCGCCGGTAAATACCGGGCGTAGAGCCGCTCCACAATCAGGTTTCCCTTGATTTTCACATCGATGAAGTAGTTCAACTGTTTCGAATAGGCTTCGAAGAGCCGGTCGAAATCCTCGAAACTCTCAGGACTGCCCGTCTCTATACCTACAGTTTTTCCCGTTCGGGGGTCAATCCCGTTGTTCAAAGTTATCTCCAATACCTTGACCAGGTTGAAATAACCCGTGAGGATATAACTTTCCTTGCCGAAAGCCCCGGTTTCGACGCAACCGCTGGCGCCGCCGCAGCGAGCATCGTGGATAGTCTTCCCCTGCCGCAGCATCTCCGCGATAATGGCGTCGCTGTTGAATAGCGAAGGCTGACCGTAACCGGTCTTGATTATCTGCAGGGCTCGCCTGAGGAAATTGTCGGGCGTCCTACAGCTTATCTGCGCCATTGAACTCGGCTGCAACAATCGCATTTCTTCGATAACATCCAGAATTAGGTACGAAAGCTTATTGACGCCGTCTTCGCCGTCAGCCTTCAATCCTCCTAAGTTTATCAGGCAGAAATCGGTGTAAGTGTTGCTTTCCTGCGCCGTTACCCCCACTTTCGGCGGTGCAGGCTGGTTGTTGAATTTTATCCAGAAAGCCTGCAGAAGTTCGCGGGCTCCTTCCTCGCTCAATTCGCCGCTCGCCAAACCTTGCCGGTAGAACGGCAGAAGATGCTGGTCCAGCCGCCCGGGGTTGAAGGAATCCCAGGTGTTCATTTCGGTGATGACTCCCAGATGCACGAACCAGTAATACTGCAGGGCTTCATAGAAGGTGTCCGGCGCATACGCAGGGACCTTCGAACATATTCGGGCAATCTCCTCCAGCTCCCGTTTTCTTTCGGGATAGCCCTCCGTTTCAGCAAATTTCCGGGCTTTTTCCGCGTGTCTTTCAGCGAAGGCGATGACCGCGTCCAGGGCGATGGACATCGCTTCCAACTCCTCCCTCTTAGCTAACGCTTGAGGGTCGTCGAAGAAGTCAAGATTTTCAATTGACTCCCGAATTTCCTCATGAAAGTTATACAAGCCCCGTTGATAGATTTTATCGTCCAAAACCGTGTGGCCCGGAGCCCGCTGTTCCATAAACTCCGTGAATACTCCCGCCTCGAAAGCCTTCAGCCACTCCTGGTCCACCTCATCCATTATCCGGCTCCGTATCGACCGCCCGTTCCAGAAGGGGTTGATGCTGTTCCGCTGGATTTTGCGCGCTTCCGGCGAAACCTTGAAAGACACTTTCTCCCGGCTGTTAAGGATGTCGAAATCCTTCATCGAGTGGGCGCAGATTTCGGGATAAGTCGGTGTGGCTTTAGGAGCCGGCCCTCGTTCACCCACGATCAATTCGTCCTCGCCGATGAAAATCGTCTTGTTTTCCATCAAGTATTTGAATGCCAGCGCCCGCGATACGGGAACCGAAACCCGGCCGGAGATATCCTGCCGGTAAAATTCAGTCAGCAGTTCCGCTCGTTCCATCGAAATGCTCGGCTCCGCTTCCAGACTCCGCGCTCGAAGCCGCTTGATTCGCTCATTCATTAGGGATTCCTTATACCTTGACGATAAAACCGGAATTCCGAAAAACCGCCGCCATCGCCTCCAAGTCCTCTCGCGACTGAGTCGGTAGATGCTTCATCTTATCCGGAATATTCAGTTTCCGATACTTGCTTCTGCCGAAAACGTTGAAGGGCAAAAGCTCGATTTTCCTGACTACCTTGATTGCGGCGGCTAATTCCGCGATATCGGTTAAATTCCCAAGTGTATCGGTGATTCCCGGAATCAAGGGGATTCTGACATCGATGTCCCGCGCCATCGGCGCCAGCCGGGATAGGTTATCCAGAATGGTCTTGTTAGAGACGCCGGTGTATTTTATGTGCGCCTCATCGTCTATCATCTTTATATCGTACAAATAGAGGTCAACCAATTCGTTAATCCGTTGAAAGCCGCTGAATTCCGTGTGCCCGCAGGTATCGACCGCTGTATGAATGCCCGCGTCTTTGCAGGCTTCAAGCAGACCTCGGAGGAAATCGACCTGCGTCATCGGCTCCCCGCCCGAAAATGTAACCCCGCCGCCGGATTGGTCGTAAAAAATCACATCCTTCCTGATTTCATCGAACACCCTAACTGATAATTCCTCACCACTCAGCGAGGGGAAAATCCTGAAATCGGAAGACTTACATTCGGGATTGTGGCACCACCAGCAATCCAAGGGACATCCTTGAAAGAAGACTGTGGTGCGGATGCCGGGACCGTCGTGGATGGCGAATTTCTTAATATCGAATATCATCGGATTGGATTGCTGTCCTTTTGCCTGAATCACAGCTTTATGGCGCGGGTCTCCGCAGCCTGCGCTATGTTAATAATACTCAATCCCGCCGCGCCTACGCGTGAAGCTCCACAATGTCGCCGTCCTCGATGATATGCTCCTTGCCCACCCGCTGCCCTTCGAAAGTCTTCCGCCCCCAGACTCGAGCGAAGCGAAAATTTTCCACCATCTCGCGATGGATAACTTCCGCTAATTTGATGATGTTGATGCCTTCGTCCACAATATAGGGCTCCTGCAAATCCGCCTTCTTGCCGGGGACTTTAGTGTAGATGCGGATGATTTTCAACGCGCTTGCCAGGGATTGGGCGAAAAGCGCTTTTTTCAGGTTGGAATTGGAGCAGGTCTCCAGCGCCGGGAACCGCCTTCCGAACTGTTCCTTTAACAGAACTGCCACCTCCGGCAGGGCGGAATCGCTTTTATGCAGGGCAATGAGGGCGTTTTGAGGCATTGTCCCCAGCGGCGGCGCATCATCGTTCAAGCCCTGGAGGAATACATTCGCCCGGTCGATGGCGGCAAAGAGCGCCCCCACTTGATCGAGGGTTTCTTCCCGCGAAGTGTCCAGCACTATTACCGCCCCGTCCGCATGACGCAGCAAATCCCCCATCCAGCCCTCCATCGAGCTCCCAATCACCGGCGGCAGGTCCACCAATTGGAAACGGTAATTGTCGCAGCGGAAGATACCTGGAGAGGGTTTGACTGTGGTGTAAGGGTATTCCGCCGCTTCGCTGACCTCGGAATCGGTCAAAGCGTTGATGAGGGAGGATTTGCCGCTGTTGGCAGGGCCGATGAACACCACCTGGGGACAGTCCTCCCGCTCCACCGCATAGGGATTGAAACGCGCCGTAACCTTCTTCTTTGCGCCCTCCTTCTTCAAGCGGGAAATCTTGGCGCGAAGGTCGGCCTGGAGGTGGTCCGTGCCCTTATGCTTGGGCATAATGGCCAGCATCTCCTCCAGGATGCGTATCTTCTCCTCAGCGGTTTTAGCCTGGCGGAACCGTTCTTCGGCCGCAAAATAATCAGGTGGCAGATTAGCCGGCATAAGGTGATATTCAACTATTATTAACGTTAAGTCCGGTCTTTCGCGAAGCGGAGACCTGACTTCTTATCATGTTGCAGACCGCGCGCAAATAGTCCGACAAGACCTAAAATGCGCCTTATGTCGTGGCGCAGGATCTCCGCATCCTGCGCCATGTAATTAATACACAAATACTTGCAAAAGGGTGCGGAGACCCTGTTACACTAATAGATCGCGACTTTTAGTGTTTTTGGATAGTCCGCAGGGACTCTGCGACAAAAAAATGGCTATTGACCGGGTTTTAAAAGAGTGTATCTTACTCCCTTCTTGGAACCCTCTTTCTTCAGGTATCCAAAATTCACCAGCGCGCTGAGGTCTCTGGAAGTGGTTTTGGGGCTGTAGCGTCCGGCGATTTCCAACTCGGCGCGCACGTCCCGGCGGTGAAAAGCGCCGTAGCGCCGGCCCAACTCCAGAATAAGCCGCTGGCGCTCGTTCAAGGATATATCCCCAATCGGGATTTCATCTCTGGAGGGCTCCGCCACGACCTCGACAGCTTCCCGCTTCGGATAGAAAGACTCCTTGACCAGCCGTTCATACTTGTCCCGGATACCCTCGGCGAAGTATTCCACCCACCCGGCGAGGCCTTCACCCTTCTCCCCGCCTCCAAGGGAAGCCGTCCCCGCCAGTTCCCGGAAATAGCGGCTGTGGTCCTCTGCGTAGTGATCGGTAAACTGACTCCATCCTCGAACCTGATACCCTTCACTATTGAGAATCAATTGCGCCAGCAGACAGGCGGTGCGATGGTTGCCGAAAACGAAGGGGCTGACAGCCATCACTCCTAAGTGAGCCGCTCCCGCCAGAACCACCGGATGCATCTTCCCCGCCTCTTCCGACCTCAACCAGCCGGTGAGCCCCTCTATCAGCTCCGGCGCCTTTTCCGGCGAAGGGGGAGTAAAAGCGATTTCTCCCCGCGATTCATCGACCACCCAGGTCTGAATCTCCCGAAATATCCCCGCATGCCAATCCGAATCCGGCAGATGATGCAGGCATAGACGATTCAATTCCATCACCTGTGCCGGGGAAACCTCGATCTTCCTGACCTTAATCAGACGATCGATATAGTCTAACGCCTCCTTGAGCCCCAGAACCGCCTCGGTTACATCCAATTTTTCCTCCAAAGGTGCGCCGTCCATAATATCGAACACCGCGTCGAAATCGGCGGCTATCCCCTCCAGCGCCAGCGTATCCACAATAAAACCGCACCGCGCCTTCAAACGTTGGCTCTCTTCCCAGCCCGGCTCCACCGGAAAGCTGTCGAGCGCCGCTTTAGCCCTCTCGATAGCGCACAGTTCGGACACCAGGCGGTGAGTGTATTGAATTCGTGGTTGCTGCATAATATTTCTAGCTATTTTGTTATGGTTTTTATTTGTCGTGTCCGCCGCGTCCCCGCGCCCAACGGCATCTTCCTTACTGTAGGGCGGATTCTTAACCCGCCAGACCGCTTTGAGTCAGGTCTTTAGCGAAGCGGAGACCTGGCTTCCTCTCGTGCCGCAGAGTCCCCGCACTCTGCGGCATTTTTCTTTCACCGTGAAGCCGGGTCCCCGCACCCGGCGAACTCCCCGCAGGGTCGAATATCCCACCCTGCACATAGCCTCAATAGCCATAATAGCCAGTGAATTATACTTCACTAATCACCAACCACCAATCACTAACCACCATCCATCGCTTCACTTATTTTTCCTGTCGAATCAGCCCCTGTTCCTCTGCAATAATCTCCCGCATCGTGGACATCGCGATTTTGTATTGAGACTTGATATACCGCAGCGAGGTGCTGTCGGGCAAATCCGGCGGAAGCTTCAGCCTGCGCTTCATCACGCCGGAGGCGATCCCCAAACGTTCTTTAATGTCCGTCAACGTCCAGGAACCCCGCACATCGTTCACCCGGAATTTTCCGTCGTAACCCGCGGCGGGAAGCTCCTCGGTTTCAGCGGAGTGCGGCTTCGCGATGGTCCCTTTCGCTCCCCGGCTGTAGCCTTTTCCGCCGCCGCCGCTGTGTTCAATCCCGGCTTCAATCCGCTGACCGCCCTGCCCTTTGCCGCCTGTGTCTTGTATCTGCTTTCCCCTTAGCAGCATCGGTGAAACCACAATCGCCGCCCCTATCAGGAACACCACCCATCCCCAGAGGAATCCTCTTCCCCCCCAGCGATGCCCTAATTGTGCTCTCAGCCATTTCCAGTGTAGCAGCAGGTGCAATAGCACCTGCCCTAACATCACCACCGCCGCCCAGAAATGAATGTCCCCCCACTGGTGGCGGGTCATCCCCAGCCAGGACAGCGAATGACCTGTTCCGGCGGGCAGCGTGTAATGCACCAACATCCCGGTGAAACCTAAAACACTATATTCACATAGAGCAGCAGGTCCCACCAGAAATTTGTTTTCGGTCGTATTAGCATAATTAAGTTACAAAATATAAGTTTCAAGTTATAAGCTGCAAGATGCAAGAGACTAGCTGCAAGCTGCTAGTCC